>JAJTGQ010000053.1 GCA_021299455.1 Flammeovirgaceae bacterium
GCTTTAGATCGGGTTGTAACTATCCTGATTTTCATGGGAGCAAGTATACCTTTAGTGCGGAATTATCAGCACTAAAAAATAGTAAAATACTGAAAATCAGAGATTTATAACATAACTAACTTTTATGGGGACAAGTCAGGAGATCATTCGATGCTTGTTGTCGCCTGATACAATCATCATTTGACTCGCTGCCGGAGAAGCGGCCTCTTCAAAGAAGTAGTTTTTATCTCGTTCAGGTTCGAAAAACTGATTCCAATAATCTTCTGTCCAACCACTATTTGGTTGAGCGTATTTAAAATATAAGCTTTTGAATTCACCCTTTGAAACTTGCACGTCCATTCAAGGTTTTTTCTATTTGAGCAATAATTCGATATCGGGATCAGATTCGAGATTGTCCATTTGGCGTAATATCCAATTGGATCTTCTTTGCACATAGTTGGAAAGCGGTTTTATCAAATACTTTTTTGGATTCGGAAGTATCGCAGCAATCTGCGCAGCTTCTAAGCGCGTTAATTTCTTAGCCGGCTTTTTGTAGTAGTACCTGCTGGCTGCCTCGATGCCAAAAACTCCCTTGCCCATTTCAGCTACATTTAGGTAGACTTCCAGTATTCGTTCCTTTCCCAAAATCCATTCAATCATAAAGGTGAAATACACCTCGAATCCTTTGCGCACCCAACTACGCCCCTGCCACAAAAAAACATTTTTTGCAACTTGCTGACTGATGGTAGATGCACCTCGCACTCGCTTCGGCCGCTTTTTGTTGTTCTCCAGTGCTTTCTTTATGCTCTTCAAATCAAAGCCATTGTGCTCAGGAAACAATTGATCTTCGGACGCCATCACCGCCAAACCAGCATAACGCGACATTTCAGCCCTGGTAACATAATCTCTTTTTAGCCCATATCCTTGAAATAAACTACCTAACTGCGTAAGTGTAATAGGAGGGTCAATCCACTTCAAGGCAATGAGGTAGACAAGTTGAATTAAGAATACAATCAGAACGAAGTTCCCGATTTTCTTAAAAAGCTTGCTAATTGAGGGAGAAAAAGCCATTCAAAAAATCAAATCAGTTTCTTCTCCAACACCACAAACTCTAATTCTTGTTTTGGAATGCCCCATCGAGTGTCAGGCACTACAAATGGCTTGCGTTCACCTGTTAGTTGGTAGCCATGCCGAACATACCAATCAATTAACTCCTTCCGAACGGAGATCACAGTCATGATCATGGTGTTGATACCAATGGATTTTGCGTAATCTTCACCCGCATGTAGCAATTTCTTGCCGATTCCCTTGCCTTGAATGGTGGGGGCAACCGACAGCATTCCTAAATAAAGTTTTCCCTTTTCTTGTCGTAGTTCTACACAGCCTACTAGTTGATTGGCCTCCAAAAATTTTAAAATGGTGGTATCCGTTTTTTCAATCAATTCTTTGACAGCCGCTTCGTCTATTCGTGTGCCATCCAAAAGATCTGCTTCGGTGGTCCAACCTCGTTTGGATGAATCCCCACGGTAGGCAGAATTGACAAGTTGATTGATGGACTCCGCATCAGCAGATATCGCTTTCATTATTGTATGATCCATCCGCTAAAGATAACAATCTGAATGCACGAAAGTCAAGGACTGAGACTTCTTAAATTAGGCTATGGGTCCTACACCTTGGAGGTGTAGGACACCTAACCAATAATCAATCAAAATCACCCGTGTTAAAATTGATGACTTTATAAGAATCCTCATAGAATCTTGAAGGATCCAACGCCAAGAGTTCTGTCACTAGCGCTTTATTACAAATTGATTTTCGAGAACCAAGATATTCCTGGTAGGAACTATGAGGCCACTCCTCCATTTTTTTGACAAGACCAGCTCTGAGAGGATTTTGATGAATATAGTGAAATGCTGTTAACGCGTGGTCTTTTCTATCAGTACAAATTGCTTTTGTTTTTTGCTGAAATAGACTTCCGGTTCTTTTCTCCTGCTTATTTATTGCCTTTGTATATGAACTTAGCAGTTGTTTAATCCCTTGCGAAAATTGTTGTCGTTCAAAACTCCCATCTTTGATAACTATTGTTGAATTTGTGTTGGCGTGTATGAGAAGGTGAAAATGGTTCGGCATTAAACACCATGC
The DNA here is from genome assembly GCA_021299455.1 of Flammeovirgaceae bacterium. GTDB lineage: Bacteria > Bacteroidota > Bacteroidia > Cytophagales > Cyclobacteriaceae > ELB16-189. The sequence goes on from JAJTGQ010000053.1 coordinate 2,119, forward strand.
TAAAAGGTCGCAACACGGAGTTACATAACGGTCTAGTTTACTCAAAAAATATAAATAATTTTCAGGCGTAAAGAAGATGGGTTGTTTATTATTGCCCCTGTTAAAAACGTGATAGACCTCGCCTTGGGTAAGAAACATTCCAAAAAATAGCGATTTGAGAAATCTTTCACAAGTTCTGGTGCTAGGTGTCCTACACCTTGAAGGTGTAGGACACCTAGCCCCTAGCGTTCGACTTTATAAAATCGGCCAGCTACTCTACAAAAAAAGCCTTATTCTGGCAATTCATACTCGTTTCTTTACAGAAAAATAAACGGAATATGAACCAACAACTAACCACTAATGAACTCCGCCCATCCTTCGCTGAAGCTTCGGATGGCAGAAGGCACGACCTCGACTGGCTGCGCGTAATCGCCATCGCTATCTTACTTCTCTTCCACACGGGCATATGGTTCAACCACTGGGTTTGGCATGTAAAGAACAATGAGCTAAGCTACAGTTTTCAGTATTGGATGGTGTGGTCACATTATTTCAGGATGCCGCTATTGTTGTTCATCTCGGGGGCGGGCAGGTACATAGCGTTGGGCAAACGCACCCTAAGTCAGTTTCGCACGGAGCGATTTAAACGATTGTTTGTTCCCTTGATTTTTGGAATGTTGGTAATCGTGCCACCTCAAATCTACTACGAGCGAATTGGCCAATATATAAACTATTGGGAGTTTTATAAAACCGTATTCCAGTTTAAGCCCTACCCGGAAGGCGGAAGTTTAAGCTGGCATCATCTATGGTTTATTTTATACCTCTTTATCTATTCGCTGATGGCTATTCCTTTGTTGAAGTATTTGCGTTCTCCAAACTCAGAGAAATTTAGAAGCAAGTTGCTACGCCTTTTAGGAAGCCCTGCCGGCTTACTCTTCATCCCTTCCTTTTTCATTTTGGTTACCCAGATTTTTTTGCGCCCCTATTTTCCAGAGGAGACACACGACCTAATGAAAGACTGGGCGTACTTCACTTTCTATTTTCTGTTTTTTGTGATGGGCATCATCTGTTATGCCATTCCGCAACTCTGGCAAGCGATTGGCAACAACCGTAAACATTTACTTATCACGACAATCATCTCACTCATTCCGTTTTACATTTGCTACTTTTATTTTCGTGATTTAATCATTCTTCCCTGGACAGACGATCAAGTCGAAACGATCTTTGATGTGGTGGCGATTTTTGTAAGCTGGTTTACGTTAATCACCATTATTGCGTTTGGTCAGCATTATTTGAATAGGCCGCATCGTTGGCTTTCCAAGATCAGCGATGGCTTATACCCATTTTACATTTTGCATCAGTCTGTAATTATCGCGATCGGCTATTATGTCTGTCAGTGGAACTGGAGCATTGCCGCCAAGTACTGGACGATTTGTTTTCTCACATTAATTAGTTGCGTGGTAATTTACGTGTTATTGATTCGACCATTTAATGCAACCAGATTTCTGTTCGGGATGAAGAAAAAATCTATTTGAGAAAGTGTAATTTCAAACCCAGTATCGACACTAATAGTGAAATTATTTCCGCATGACATCGAAAAAGAAGAAATCAAAAATTATCGGTTTTGTTCTAATGATGATACTATGTGGAGGGTTGGGCTTTCTGATAGGTAAATTAGGCTTTCAGGCGGGCAAAACTCTTCCCGGTAGTGTAGCACTCATGCTGGGGATCGCATTCATTCCTGCTTTCTTTTTGGTCATTGGCTTTCACGAAGCGGGACACGCGGTAGCGGGCGTGTGGCAGAAGTTTGATTTTAGAATGTATGTGGTAGGGCCATTCATGTGGGATAAAGAGCAAGAAGGATGGAAATTCAAATGGAATAAAAATGTAAACACCGCAGGCGGAATGGTTATTTGCATGCCTACAGGAACAGAAAATCTAAAAAATCGATTTTCCATTTACGCAGCCGGTGGTCCAATTGCCAGTTTGATTTTAGCGGGATTGTTTTATGGTTTCTACCTGTTGCTTCCCGCTACGTCTTCACTCAGCTTTCTGTTTTTACTGATCGCCTCTTTTTCTCTCTTAATTTTTGTGGTCACTATCATTCCACTTCATATGGGTGGGTTTACTTCCGATGGCGGTCGCATCCTTAATTTGCAGCGAGGTGGAGAAGCCGCTCGATTTGAGGTGCTGATGTTAAAAATTCTTTCCCAGAGTTCGGGTGGAGTAAGGCCCTGTTTGTTAGACTGGAATGAGTTGGAGGAAGCAAGTCAGCTCGGTCAAAAATTGAATTCACCCTTTGCCGTTTACATTCAAAGTTTTTTTCATCAGTCTGCGTGGGATAAAGGTAATCTTGATTTGGCCGAGCAGCATTTAATGGCTTACATGGACGACATCGAAAACATTCCGGATGGCATTCGGAGTATTGTGTGGCTCGATGCCGCGTTCTTTTACGCAGCCGCGAAAAGTGATTTAGCAAAAGCGCTCGACTACTGGAGTCGGTTCAAGCCCTCTGCTATTATTCCAAAAGCACAGGTATTCGCCACCGAGGCAGCTATTCATATTTTGGAAAATAAATCGGCAGAAGCCAATTCAAAAATTAATTTGGCGATGGGCGAACTACCGAATATGATGGATCGTGGAACGGCTTTAGCTTTGAAAGATAAACTGCTCTCTTTAAAGAGCCGTCAGCCAAGTTAAAAAAGGGAAGATGCAACACCCTCCCTTTTTCCAAATGCAACTTTTTCAAATTATTCCGCCTCCGGCTCCAGTTTCCATTGTGCTTTTGACCGCCACAAACCAGAGAGCAACAACTCACGCATAAAAATGTATTCCTTCGGCAGCTTATCATACATCCTTTCGAATAGCTCAGCATGAGACAACAATTCTTGTTTCCAAGCTTCCCGGTCGATCATCATCAGTTCTTCAAATTGTTTCTTCGAGAAGCCATCCAACCCTTTCCAGTCGATATCATCGTAGTGCGGCATCCACCCAATCGGGCTTTCAACGGCAGAGGCTTTGCCTTTCACTCGTTGAATGATCCACTTCAAGATGCGCATGTTGTCGCCAAATCCCGGCCAGATGAAATTTCCTTTTTCATCTTTACGGAACCAGTTGACATTAAAAATACGAGGGGGAGAAGGTAAGTCGCGACCAAATTGTAGCCAGTGATTAAAATAATCTGCCATATGGTATCCACAGAAAGGCAACATTGCAAACGGATCTCTTCTCACTTTTCCTTGCTCTCCAAAAGCCGCAGCGGTTGTTTCAGAACCCATCGTTGAAGCAGTGTACACCCCATAACTCCAGTTGATCGCCTGGTATACTAACGGAACAGTCGTACTTCTTCTTCCTCCGAAGATGAAGGCACTGATAGGCACGCCATTTGGATTCTCAACCTGCTCATCGATGCAAGGGTTTTGTATGGCAGGAGCTGTAAAGCGAGAGTTACCATGTGCCACCGGTTTTCCGCTGGCCGGATCCCATTTTTTACCATTCCATCCAATGATGTCTTTAGGAACTTCTTTCGTTAATCCTTCCCACCACACATCTCCATCGGGGGTTACACCCACATTGGTAAATATTGTATTCTTAGCAATGGACTTGATCGCGTTCGGGTTTGTTTTTTCGTTGGTGCCGGGTGCAACACCAAAATATCCAGCTTCAGGATTGATGGCATAAAGTTGTCCGTCTTTTCCAGGCTTGATCCACGCGATGTCATCTCCAATGGTTGTGATCTTCCAATCGCTGAATTCTTTTGGCGGAATGAGCATGGCAAAATTTGTTTTTCCGCAAGCACTTGGGAAGGCCGCTGCTAAATATGTTTTTTCTCCTTGCGGATCTTCCACACCCATGATCAACATGTGCTCTGCCAACCAACCTTCTTCCTGCGCCATCGTAGAAGCAATGCGTAGAGCAAAACATTTCTTTCCCAGCAAGGCGTTGCCGCCATAGCCTGATCCATAACTGACGATGGAACGCTCTTCAGGATAGTGAACGATATACTTTAAAGTTGGATTGCAAGGCCACTTTGCATCTGCTTGCCCTTTCTCTAAAGGTGCGCCAACGGTGTGCAAACACTTTACAAAACTTCCGTTGTCACCCAACACATCAAGGACTCGGTTGCCCACACGTGTCATAATGTGCATGTTCACCACTACATACTCTGAATCAGTGATCTCGACTCCAATCTGCGACATGGGCGAGCCAATAGGCCCCATACTGAAAGGAATGACATACATCGTACGTCCTTTCATGCTGCCACGCATCACAGGCTCTAGTTCAGCTTTCATCTCACGAGGATCCTTCCAGTTGTTGGTAGGCCCTGCGTTTTCCTTCCTGCGGCTGCATATATAAGTACGATCCTCCACCCGCGCTACATCACTGGGGTCAGAGAAACACGCAAATGAGTTAGGTCGTTTAGTTTCGTTTAGCTTAATAAATGTTCCTTTCGAAACAAGCTGTGCGCACAACTCGTCATACTCTTTCGTTGAACCATCGCACCACCTTACCTGATCGGGGGTTACCAGATTTCTTACTTCTTCCACCCAATTTTTTAGTTCTTGATGATTAGTTTTCATTTGGCTTATGTTTTGGTGTAAACATAGTCACGTGCATGGGTCTGCTAAATGAGTTTAGTCATGCCACAAACGGAAATAGGCGAGGCTAAGAAGTTTTAATCGATTGCGGAAAAATCTATTCCGATTGCGGGACTGATAACAATCATAATTATTTTTCACAACGGTGATAAAAATGATGTGTAGGTTTGAATGCGTTTCTGATTTCACTCATGTATAAAGTATCCGTCTTACTTTGTTGCTCTGTTCTATTGTTGTCGAAGTCAATTAACAGCATTGCCCAATCAAAAAATGTCAAAAGTGTAAATCAGTTTTGGCTGGGCTACATGTCTTCTACCAAGTTGAGCGATCACTATTCGTGGTGGAATGACCTTCACTATGTGCCAGAAGGTTTTTTTGTTGCACGCACGGGAATCACACGCCACTTTGCCAGCTTTAACCTGACAGGCGGGTATGCCTTTTTACTGTTACCCCAGTCACAACTGAATCCGATACTTACGAGACGAGAGCATCGGCCATGGGGGCAAGTGGTATTTTCCTTTCCTTTGCAACACTCCTATTCGCTGGTCGAGCGTATTCGTTATGATGCGCGTTTTAAACAAGATATTGTTAATAATGAACTTCTGGATGAATACTCCTTCACGAACCGTATTCGCTTTCTTACCGCCATTAAGAAAATGATAGGTTCATCGGGAAGTCGGAAATGGCAGCCATATGTAGTGGTCGCTGATGAGGTACTTCTTAACTTCGGTGAGTCCGTGGTGAGTACCTTTGATCAGAACCGTATTCAACTATCCTTTGGATTGCAAGGAAAAAATATTCAATATCAGGTGGGATACATGAGTAGATTTGTGCAAACGACACCGACAAGTTATACCCATAATCACACCATACTTTTTTGGATCACCCACAAATTGACATTCAAGGGACACCATAGCCAACATGAAATAAAAGATGTTACGCCTAGTGATTGATCAATTTGAATATACTAATGAAATCTAGCATGAGTCTACACATCGAAGCAAAAGAGGGAGAGATAGCAAAGACCGTTCTGATCACAGGCGATCCTCTTCGCGCAAAACATCATGCCGAGGCATGGCTTGAAAAACCGTTTTGTTATAATCAGATTCGGGGGATGTTTGGGTATACCGGTATGTATCACGGTAGACCGATTTCCATACAAGGAACCGGCATGGGCATACCCAGCACCGCACTTTACTTGCATGAGTTGATTTGCGAGTATCACGCATCTTGCATTATTCGCGTAGGAACATGTGGAGCAATTCAAGAGAACATTAAACTGGGCCAAGTGATCTTGGCTACGGAATCCGGTACCGACTCTGATGTTGTTAAGCAATACCTTTTACCTTCCTTACGAAATGCGGTGGCTGATCCTTCACTCGTTTCAATAGCAAAAGAAGCAGCGCATAGCGAAAATGTTTCTCTCCTCACGGGAAGCGTTTTTAGCACAGATCTGTTTTATAGTGAAGACCCCCATCGGTATGAACCGATTGTGAAGGAGGGCGTACTGGCGGTAGATATGGAAACGAGTATGCTTTATGCGATGGCCAGTTATTTTAAGGTTCGCAGCATCTCGTTGTTGACTGTGAGCGATAACATTGTTACAGGTGGAGCCCTGTCCGCAAAGGATCGCGAGCGGCACACAACGGATATGATTAACCTCGCTCTAAAAATAGCAAGTACTCTTTAAACGATTAAGCCAGTAACGTGAGGAGAATTTGCACGAAAATAATTTTCGTTAAAGTGGCAATAGGAAAAACAGAAGAATAACCAATATTGGGTTGCTCACTTTTAGCTTGTTCGTTTACAAATGCCAACACAGCGGGTTGAGTTTGAAACCCCGCCAGCATACCCGCTAGCTTCGGAAAAGGAATTTTTAAAAACCGATGGCCCACAAAAAGAAATAAGAATCCTATCGAAATAGTAATGCTTGCCCCAATGAGAAAGAAATTGAGCCCCTGATCACTTTGCGTCATCGTCTCTCGAAAGGCGTACCCTGATCGGGTACCAACACCCGCTAAAAATAACACAAGCCCAAGTTGCCGAATCGTATTGTTAGCACTGTAAGGCATCACAAAAACCAATTTCCCAATTCGATTCACGGAACCCAATAGTAATGCCACTATTAATGGGCCACCCGCGATACCCAATTTTAAAATAATTCCCCCTGGTAAAGGGATAGGTATCATTCCAAGAAAAAATCCGGCCGCAACTCCCAAGCCCAAGGTAAGAATATCAACTTCACTTTGGGCCGCATAGCTATCACCAAAAAACTTACTTGCCGATGCGAGTTCACTTCGCCCTGTCAAAACGCGCACGCGATCACCAAACTGTAGAGTGGTTTCAGCATTTGGCAAAATATCACTGTCGCCTCTCCGGATGCGAGTGATAATAATCCCCATTGTGTGTGGCAAATTAAGATCTCTGAGGGATTGGCCAACCAGATCATGATTAGAGACAAACATCCTTCGCACATCAAGTTGCTGATGATCCATTTCAAGATTGTGCTCACTCCGCGTTCCTAGAAAGTTTAACGCTTTCTCCACTTGCGCTGGTTTACCAACTATCGTCATCAAATCACCATGCTCAAGCAACAAATTATCCAGTGCCAAAAATGAAGTAGTGCCACGCTTCATCCTGCCAAACACAACTTTAAGCCCGTGTTTCATCCTCAGTTCAGCAATAGAAGTACCTACAACGCTGTCATTCGAAACAACTACTGTTGCGTTTGTCAGTTTTTCCGCATCCGCTAGTTGCGCGTTCGCTTGTAAAGAGGTTTTGAAAATTTTCTGGAACAATACAATGGCGAGAATCATGCCGATCACACCCATCGGGTAACAAACTGAATAAGCTACTACGGGTTCGGCCAATGCCGATTCAATCAGTGCCACAGGGGCAGACGCTTTAATGAACTCCAAAGAGGCGGCCAGAGAAGGCGTGTTCGTGAGACTACCAGCAAAAATGCCTGCCAGGTAAGAAGAATCGATCGAAGAGAACATTCCAACAACGACAACCACAAAAAAGACTAAAACAACTGCCGCGAATGCTAATACATTCTCTTTCCACCCTTTCTTTTTTAGGTTTCCAAAGAATTGCTCGCCACTGGAAATACCAATGCAATAAATAAAAAGCACTAAGCCAATTTCATAGACAATAGCCGGGAGTTTGATGTTGGGAGCTAACGCACCAAACGCCAACCCCGTGAAAAGGATCGATGCAATACCTAAGTTGACACCGGCAATTTTAATTTTGCCAAGGGGCGCACCAACGGCCAACACCAGAAATAGCAATAGTAAGGATGACTCGCTCAGGAGTTGTAGCATTTGAAAAATCTATCGTGAGGTCGAAAGTTAGTGGTTTGAATTGAATCTGTTAAGAATAAAAGTGTGGACGTCTAAAAAGCTCTATTAAAAGCGCTCGAAAAACGTTTCTCCTATCGGGACACAAGAAAAATTGGTGTTAATCTGATTTCTCGTTGAATAATAAATTAGGTAGTTTCACTACAAAATTGTTTTTATGAAGTTTGTACTTTCCGTCTTATTAGCTGCTAGTCTATTCAGCTGTTCGCAAAATGAATCAGCGCCCAAAACATGGCAAACCATTGAAAAGTCATTGCAGACGCAAATGATTAACGTTACCAACGGAGATACGATAGATCTACCCGAGGGCAACTTCATGTTTTCCAAAAGTCTGACAATGGATGGAAAACAGAACATTGTAATAAGGGGTAAGGGGATGGATAAAACCATCTTGAGCTGGAAGAATCAGACGGAAGGTGCTGAAGGATTGCACATCAGCAATGGCAAAAATATTGTGCTGGAAGAATTTTCCGTGGAAGACGCAAAAGGCGATAATCTAAAAGTGAACGACACTCGAGGCATTACTTTGCGAAAGATTCGATCGGCTTGGCCAGATGGGCCGAAGACGGAAAATGGTGCTTACGCACTCTACCCTGTTCTATGTACAAACGTTTTGATTGAAGATTGTATAGCGATGGGCTCTTCGGATGCAGGAATCTATGTGGGTCAATCTGATTCAGTGATTATCCGCTACAATAAAGCATATTGGAACGTGGCGGGCATTGAAGCTGAAAATTCCAAGTGGGTACAGATTTATGGCAATGAGGCCAATCACAATACTGGCGGACTTCTGATTTTTGATTTGCCGGGGTTGACAAAATACGGACACTCGACAAAGGCTTTTAAAAATCATATCCATGACAATAACCATGAAAACTTTGCCCAAAAAGGAAATGTGGTGGCGAGCATTCCGCCTGGCACAGGGATAATGATTTTGGCCACTCATCGGGTTGAACTTTTTGATAATGATATCCTGGATAACCGCACGGTTGGTGTCGGAATTGTTAGTTATGAAATGGTGGCTGCGCTGAATGAAGGCGAACAAGAACAAACCGGTGCCATTGGAGGCGTTCAATCCGTCAATAATCGCTTTCGGGAAGACACTCTTTATAATGCTTTTCCTTATGATATTTCTATTTTTAACAATCGTTTTAAAAACAGTCATTGGTTCCCAACGCTGCAAAGTGACATTGGAAAACTGTTGCTTACCAAATCATTTTTAAGCCCTCCGGACATCGTCTTCGATGGCATCGAAAATCCAAAACAAAAAGAAAGGGCAATTTGTATTGACGAAAAAGGGCCGATCACGTTCATTAATCTGGATGCTGCGAACGACTTTAAATCGCTATCAAAAGATATTCAGTCTTTCGTTTGTAAAAAGAAATCAGCTTCTTTTCAATGAAGCCGTTTTTCGGACTAGTTGGGTTATTGCTTGGGCTGGCTTGCTGCCAACAAAAAAAGCCGGACGTGGTGTTGGCCGAAGAAACCATTGTGTCTGCGGTGGCATCTTCATCTGAAAAACAAAAACTTTCGGATTATTCCTTTTTCACGGGCTCATTAAAAAATCTTGAGCCTGCAGATGGCGTTGTCGAGTATGCGCTAAATTCTCCGCTATTCAGTGACTATGCTTTCAAGAAACGGTTTGTAAAAATCCCACCAGGTCAAAAAGCAAAGTACCACCCGACAGAGGTTTTAGATTTTCCGGAGGGCACCATACTTATCAAGAACTTTTATTACCCAGCTGATTTCAAACAACCGCAAAAAAGCATTCGACTACTTGAAACCAGACTTCTCATTTTAGAAAAAAGTGAATGGCGCCCGCTCTCGTACATTTGGAATGACGAACAAACAGATGCTTTTTTAGAAGTGGCAGGCAAAAGCATTGATGTCTCGTGGACGCACTACGATAGGTCGATAAAAAAAATAAGTTATTCAGTCCCCAATTTAAATCAATGCAAGGGTTGCCATCTCAAAGGCGACAAGGTGATGCCAATTGGACCCTCGGCACGTCAATTAAACGGTGTATTGCCGGGCGAGAATAAAATTCAATTGGCAAAATGGAAAGAGGCATCTCTAATTGAAAATCTTCCCCCTCTTGAGGCAATTCCACGCCTTGCTAATTATGAGAATGAAAAGGAAAGCATCAACCTGCGGGCACGTGCCTGGTTGGAAATAAACTGTGCTCATTGTCATCGAAGTGATGGTTCTGCCAAAACAAGTGGCCTTCATCTGTTGGCGAGCATCAACCAATCATCTGTACTAGGAGTTGGCAAGGCACCAGTGGCAGCAGGAAAAGGATCTGGGGGAAGATTGTATGGCATCGTGCCGGGTAAACCCTATGAGTCCATCCTTCAATTTCGGATTGAATCAACTCACCCAGGCATTATGATGCCGGAAGTGGGAAGGAAATTGGTGCACACTGAAGGGGTAGAATTAGTGCGTAAGTGGATTGCTGAAATGAAATAGCAACCTACTTGGAAAAATCGACCACAAACGAATCTGGAAATTTCTTCTTTAACTCCACGATCAAGCTTTCGACTTTCTCGCGTTTGTTAAAACCCACTAACTGAATACTGTAGTACTTCACGCCATTAACAATTTTAACCTGCACAGCCACCTTCTTTTTATAAGTAGTGCGCAAGTTGTCTACTATCTTCATCACGTTTACCAACTCTTGATACGTCCCGAGCTGTAGTCCATAACCAGTTGGATTAACCCGTTTGATATCAAATTGGTAGGTTTCTTTGTCTTCAACCACCACATGATCTACCGCGACTGGTTGTGTGTCTTGCTTGCCATCAGTAGGATCTACAATTTCTAGTTTCACCTCTGCCGTCCCCTGATTGAAAAAACTCAATCGTTCAGCAGCTGATTTTGACACATCAATGATTCTGCCTTCTACAAATGGACCCCTATCGTTGATCGTGACCACGACCGACTCATTGTTTGCCAAGTTGGTTACACGCACTTTGGTGCCAAAAGGTAGTGTCTTATGAGCGGCCGTGAGCTTTGATGCTCTGTACTTTTCTCCACTGGCAGTAGGACTGCCTTCAAATTTGTCAGCATAAAAAGAAGCTTTTCCCACTTGCACTTGTGCCATGGCCGTTGATAGACTGAACCACAAAAGGATCGAAAGGAGTTTTTTCATTTTTTCAAAAATTTGATTCGTTAAATCGGTAAGACCTATTTTTCGCTTAGATTTCTTTTTCGGGACAATAATTTTTTAATCGCGTCAGCCAACCTTTTTTGTTTTGTTTCGGGTCTTTTTGCTGAATCGATCCAAATAACATATTCCTTTCGATTGGTAAACGACAAGCTCTGAAAGAAGACGCTTGCCTTTTTATTTTTACTTAGAAGCTGTTGAAACTCGGTTGACAGCTCAAGCGTTCTTTCCTTGCCAGGCTTGAAAGGCTGCTGACCAATTGCGGTTTTGCGAGTCAATTTTGGTATTTGATCTACCGGCTTAAAGCGCAAAGCAGACCAAATTTCATCAATAGCAACCTGTGTAACGGGAACAAATTTATTTTTGGCCAGTGGCGACCAACCTGAATCTCTATTAATGTCTGTTTTAATCCCTGATGATTTTTTTGGATAAGCAAACCAAAGAACTCCTTCTGAACCTAACGATGAAATCGCTTGATCAACCGACATCGATACATCCTTTTTGTCTCTGACAAAGACTAAAAGTACATCTACCGACCTCTCTTTTGTTCCCTCGAAACGAAAAAGATCCGAAGGTGCGTTGATCACGGTAACCCTCTTCGCCTTGCTTATCAACAATTTTTTTTCAAGTGCTTTGTCCATAAACCGGCTTCAAGTTAGCAAAAATATATACTCGCTTTTTCATGTTTCTGCTTAAAGCAAAACGCTGCTTTTGAGAATTGGATTGTCGCATTTTATTCTAATGACCAAAATATATCAAACACTGTTGTCGTATTCAATTTGTTGAAGTATATTTAAAATTCATGAGTTCTATATCCTCTGGCAACGCTATTTATCCCATTCTTGAAAAACTGCCAGTAGCCGTTTTTGAGTATACTTATTTTGCAGAAGGTCGAAATGACTTCACTTACATAAGTCCTTATTGCGAAGTACTATTTGGGTTAACCAGTGAAACCATGCTGGAAGGATCGTTGTCATTGTTCTCGTTTATTCATCCAGAAGAACGACCCTCATTCCTTTTGAAGTATGAAAAATGGATTAGCAATGCCGAAAATATTGAGTGGGAAGGACGGGTACTACAGGCAACCGGAAATATAATTTGGGTAAACGCAAAGGCAAATGCCAGCAAGTTAGATAACGGCAGCATTGTGTGGCGAGGCGTATTCACCGATGTATCTGCTCGCAAACAGGCAGAACAAAACATGGCAGAGGCAAACCAACGGCTTGAACTAGCTGCACGAGGATCTGACTTGGGGATTTGGGATTATCATGTAAAAACCAATCGAACATTCATCAATGATCGATGGCCTGAGATCGTGGGTTATCCTAAGGAAGAACTCGAGGAAATGTTTAATCATTGCGAGGACTTCATTCATCCAGATGATAAACCAGGGTATGTGGCTTCTATTGAAAAACATTTGGCGGGCAGCTCAGAATACTATGAAACTGTGTATCGTTTCCAACTTAGCAATGGAGGCTGGAAATGGATATTAGAGCGCGGGCAAGTGATCGAGCGAGACTTGACCGGCACAGTATTGCGAACTGCCGGCACGCTTCAAGATTTTGACCAGCGCAAAATTGAGGATCAGATTACGGTGGAGAAAGAGGGACGATACAGAAACCTGTTGGAATCCCTTCCATTGGGCGTGGGCATTCACCAAAACGGAATTTTAGTGTATGCCAATTCAAGGGCAGCCGCTATTATGGGTGCAAGTTCGCCCGAAGAACTTTTAGGTAAAAAGGTGTTGGACTTGGTTCACCCGGACTATAGAGTATTAGCGCTCGAAAGGGTGAAAGGTTTGTTGAACGGAATTCCTGCACCGGTGGTTCAGGAAAAATTTATCCGTCTAGATGGGAAGGAAATTATTGTTGAAACTTCGGCCTTTCCGTTTTCTTACAAAGACAAGCCCGCCATACAGTTGATTATAAAAGACATAACGGAAGAATTTGAATCCAAGCGCGCCATCAGAAAATCAGAAACACTGTTTACACAATTGTTTCACAATTCACCTTTTGGAAAAGTGATGTTAGATGAAAAAGGAAAAGTGTTGTTGGTCAATCAGGGTTTTGAAAAAATGTTTGGCTTTACACAAAATAACCTCACCGGAAAAAGCCTCAACGAGTTCATAGTGCCACTGGATCTAAAAGAAGAAGGAAATGACCTAGATTCGCTGATTTCGGCCAAGCAGAGAGCAAGGATTGAGAGTTTTCGAGTTCGGAAAGATGGACGGAAAATATCTGTAATTATATACGGTGTTCCAATTTTGATGGAAGACAAGACCATCGGTATTTTTGGCTCATACGTGGACATTAGTGAGCAAAAAGGAATTGAGGCGGAACTAAAAGTGAGAAATGAGGAGTTGGACAACTTTGTTTACAAGGTCTCGCACGATTTGCGTGCCCCGCTTTCTTCGGTCCTTGGGCTAGTAAATCTGGCTACGTTAGAGGGAAATGACGATAATCTAGCTGACTATGTCAAAATTATTGGCCAAAAAATCAAACAACTAGACAACTTCATCAGCGATGTGTTGAGCCATTCAAAGAACTTGAAACTCGATGTTAAAATCGAAAAGATAGATCTTCAAGTATTGATTGAAAATTCCTTCAGAGATCTCGACTACCTCAAGGGAGCCGATACAATCATTAAGCATTTGGATATTTCAAGCGAAGCATTTTTCAGCGACAAATGGCGTATTGGCGAAATCTTCCGAAATTTGATCTCTAACTCGATTAAGTATCGTGATTTTGAAAAACCAAATGCCGAGATCAGCATCAAGGTGCAAACAAACCCAGATCGAGCGATCATTACTTTTTCTGACAATGGCATTGGAATCAGCGTGGCTGATCAAAACAAAGTTTTCGACATGTTCTACCGGGCCAGTGTCCAGTCTGACGGGTCAGGCTTAGGTCTCTACATTGTTAAAAATGCAATTGAAAAAATAGGCGGCTTACTGAAAGTGACTAGCCAACTCGGAAAGGGAACCACCTTTGAATTAAAGCTCCCCAATCATACCTTCGCGACAGCAATACCTGATAAAAAATGAATTTGAAAGAAGTGCTGACCAAGGCCGATCAGAGAGAATTTCTGCTCTTTCCTTTAACGCTTTATAAGAACCTGCCGCAATGGATTCGCCCACTCGATAAAGATGTTGAGAACGTATTTAACCCCGAAAAAAATAAAACCTACCGGCATGGCGAATGTATTCGGTGGCTTCTCAAGAACGATCAAGGTGTAACGATCGGCAGGGTAGCCGCCTTTATTGATCAAAAAACACTCAACAAGGGAAATGACCAGCCGACCGGTGGACTAGGATTTTTTGAATGCATCAATGATCGTCAGGCAGCCTTTGCATTATTTGATCAATGTAAGAAATGGATCGAATCAAAAGGTGCCCAGGCAATGGATGGACCGATTAATTTCGGAAGCCGTGATCGGTGGTGGGGATTGCTCATAGATGGCTATGACCGCGAGCCCAACTATCAGTGTAACTACAATCCGCCCTACTATAAGGATTTCTTCGAGACATATGGATTTAAGGAGTATTTCAAACAGTTGACTTTTGCCCGAAAAATTATCGATCCGCTTTCGCCCAAACTAGCCTATAAAGCCGATTTGATTGCCAAAGATCCTGACTATGAATTTCGACATTTGCGCAAAGATGAAATCGGAAAATTGGGAGAGTACCTTCGCGCAGTGTACAATAAAGCGTGGGCCAATCGGGCCGAAAATCCGGAGATCAATTCGCAGCAAGCGGCTCTCATCGTAAAGCAGATGAAGCCCATCTTGGATGAGAAGCTTTTGTATTTCGGCTTCTACAAAGGTGAACCTATTTCATTCTTCCTTTCGCTACCGGAAATCAACCAAATTTTTAAACATGTAAATGGAAAATTGGATTGGCTGGGTAAGTTGAAGTTTGTTTGGTACCAATTCCGAAAAATAAACACCAAGGCATTTGGCATTTTGTTTGGTGTTGTGCCCGAACATCAAGGGAAAGGAGCCGATGGCGCAATGATTCTGGCCGCTCGTAAAGTATTACAAGATGAATACAAACGATATGACGAATATGAGATGAATTGGATTGGTGACTTTAATCCAAAAATGATTACAGTGGTAGAACAAGTTGGCGGATTCGTTTCAAAGACGCATATTACCTACCGAAAACTATTTGACGATTCTAAGCCGTTTAAGCGGCACCCTATTTTAAACTAAGCATGGCTCCCCAAGAAGAACAAGAAGAAACCAAGTCAAGCTTTTTATTCCGCAACTTGTTCAAAGGATTGGCATGGTTTGCCGTCATCATTGCCATTTTTGTTTTGATGGAAGGTTACATTCAACAGAACTTTAAAGAGCATATTGATACTATCCGTGCTAACCCGGGCGTCTTATACGGCATCTACACGTTGTCAGAAATTATCTTTGGCATTTTGCCTCCTGAGATTTTCATGATGATCTGGATACTAGATGACATTAATGTGAGTGGCTTCGTTACTAACCTCGCTATCCTAACGATCATCTCATATGGAGCGGGTATCTTAGGGTACTACATTGGAAAGGTATTCTCAAAAACAAAATTCTATCAAGAACGCATCCGCGAAAAATACTTGAAACAATATGAGGGTAAGTTAAAAACCTATGGCGGCTATTTAGTCTTTGTGGGCGCGGTAACTCCCGTTCCTTTTTCAGCCACTTGCATGCTAGCGGGCTCAGTCAACCTGAGCATGAAACACTTTTTGTTGATTTGCATTACTCGAGTACTCCGATTTGCGGCTTATGGTGCAGTAGTATGGAATGCACCTGAGTGGTTCAGCGGTCTAACGGGAGGGTTGTAAGAACCATCTCTCCTTCGCTACTTTTTCAATTTTTTCTCTACTGTAGTAAACCGGAAAGTGTTGGTCAGTAGCCCATAGCTCAAAAAGGTTTTTATAAAATATACTTTCAACGTCTCCACTTTGTCCGGGGGCATTGGTAAATAGTGTCTTATCCCAATCTGCCAAATCAGTGACAATTCTAAAGGTCGCTCCCGCATTTTGATTATCATTATTGGTGGTCATCCCCGGGGTTGAACTGTTGCCTCCACGAGGTAGAGGGCCCACCTCCAATTTTTTTCGAGTGGCTTCATCCACTGCGTTACTCATCGGATGTTTGATCAACACGTGGTGATAGGCATTTTGTCCGTATTGCCAATTCTTCATATCTGCGCCTAGCTTTTTAATTAACTCAAGCGTTGCTTGCTCCAAACTTTTTAGAAGAAATGCATCACGACCAGCTGCCGGATCTTGACCAAATTCCTTCCTGGCAGTCACGATCCACTGAATAACTTTTGACAATGGCAAACTCTTTACCAATTGTTTTCCGTTTTCAGGAACAAAAAGAGCAACGCAGTTTTCTATTATCTTCTTTTCCCAGGCCGCATAAATTCCAGCGCCTACCGATGAGCTCTCCATTTTGTAATTCCAATTCGACAGTAGCAATCGTGCTGATTCCGTTTTTTCATCTTGCGAATGAAGATTTTTCAGAAGAGGAACCAGGGACCTTGCCGGTATCGATAGATAGTCACTCTGCAATTTTGCCATATCGGCAGCATTGAATTTCTGTTCCGCGCCTAGCACTTCATTGATTCGATCTGCTCGATACGAATCTGCCCATGTCCAGCCTACTGCATTGCGATTGGGGTAATTAAATGGAATCAGGTTTTCATTAGCAGTAGCCCAAAATCCTTTTTTTGGATTGAAGACAGACGGCAATGATTTAATAGGAAGATACCCACTCCATTCAAATCGTCCATCACCGGGCACGGGCACCAGTCCATCCCAACCCTTGCGAATGGGCGCCACCCCAACCGCCTGCCAACCAATATTCCCTTTCTTGTCTGCCCAAATCATATTTTCACCTGGGATATGACTGTAGGCACAGCCTTCTCTAAACTCAGCCCAATTCTTTGCTTGATCAATTCGTAAGCTGGCCATGTAGGGTACTCCGCCAATTTCCAGCCATCCACACCGGACGGCATAGGCAAGGTTGTTTTTCTCATCCATGTACGTTACCGGGCCATGTCTTGTATAGCGATGCTCCACTACAATAGAAGGAGCTCCTTTAACCTTTATCGTATCTCTCAGAATGCCCATCAACTCCCAACCATTTTTATACTTATACTCATTTTTATTTTGAGGATTGAGTTGATATACATACAAGTCTTCAGCATCTAAATCAAAAACAGTTAGGCCCCATGCCCCAAACTCATTGTGCCCTATGGATACGCCCGGGATCGTAGGTTCCCCTCCGCCCACTACATTCCAACCAGGCGCATTTAGATGAACCATGTAACGTAGAGAGGGTGCAGATAACGCACGATGTGGATCATTCGCTAGTAATGGAAATCCACTTTGTGATTTTGAACCACTCACTATCCAATTGTTACTACCAATTGTGTGGTTTGGCGAGGTCACCAAATCGCGATAAGCCTCTTCATCCATCTTTGCAAAACTTTTATACTGCTCCAAATTTTGATTGGAAGAAAGAGACAAGTCCTGAGGCGAAAATATTATTGGTTTCCGAAAGGCATCATAGAGTTCTGTTACAGGATCTGACAAGCGAACCGGATCAATCGATGGGTCTATTCGAAGATTTGGCCTTCCTGGCTCAAACACATTTAGCTCTTCAACTTTTTCAGTTCCCAGCACAGCTACCATTCGGGCAAAAGAAATTTCGCGTGTTAAGTTCCCCAACAATCCCTGATGTCGGGAGATCACAACATCGGGTGTCCAATATCCGGGTTTCGCTCCTAGTAGCCTGAATTCAACAGTTAGAAGCTGAGGATTTCTTTCTGTTTCCCTAATGTAGGCGTTAACCCCTTCGGTGAATGCGCTGATAATTTGTTCACCGCGTGGATGATAGTGATTCAATTCTTGTTTTAGATTTCCACGAAATTTGAAAAGACGCGCACCCTGATCACGCTTTATTTCTTTAGGTCCTAACCATTCGGCCAATGTGCCTGCGGCTTGCCTTCGCCAAAGTTCGAATTGAAACAGCCTGTCCTTAGCTGCGCAATAACCCTGTGCAAAAAAAAGGTCATGTTCATTTCTTGCATAGATATGATTTACCCCGTACTCATCTCGAATTACTTCGACCTTTTCGAGCAGGTCTCGTAATCTTAACTCCGTGTTAATTTGGCTGTGAACGTTTTGGCCAATGAAGAAAAAATAATAAAGGATTAGGTATCTCATAAGATGCAGGTATTTCAATTTTCTAAAGTAAGAATAATCGCCTTGTATTTTAAAGTGGTTATTGACGAGCTTTTTGGAGAATGCTGCACAAAAACTGATCAAAACTAAAATTAGCTTCTTAACCAAGAACCCGCTAGTTTTGCCCCGCAAATAATCACTCGTAAATTATTTGCCATGGCCCACGATCCCTCCAAATTTCTTTTCGAAGCATTGACCTATGATGATGTGCTTCTGGTACCTGCTTACAGTGACGTTTTACCCCGTGAAACAAGCACAGTGGGCTATTTGACGAAGAACATCAAGCTCAATATTCCCCTTATTTCTGCCGCCATGGACACGGTAACCGAGGCTCAGTTGGCCATCAGCATGGCGCTGGAAGGCGGCCTTGGGTTCATTCACAAAAACATGACCATTGCCGAGCAAGGCGAACAAGTGCGCAAGGTGAAGCGATCTCAAAGTGGGATGATCCTGGATCCAATCACCTTGCGGGTGAATTCTACCGTGCGCGATGCCGAGAAAATCATGCGTGAAAATAAAATAGGCGGCATTCCGGTCATCGATGAAAATGGGAAATTGGTTGGCATTATCACCAATCGCGATTTGCGTTTTCAAAAAGACATGAGTAGGCCGATTGCGGAAATCATGACGAAAGACAACTTGATCACCGCACCGGAAGGAATCACGTTGGCTAAAGCAGAAATTCTCTTACAGAATTATAAAATTGAAAAACTACCTATCGTCAGCAAAAAGGGGAAGCTTACCGGACTTGTTACTTACAAAGACATTCTAAAAAAGAAAAACAAACCGAATGCGTGTCACGATGAGTTTGGAAGACTACGAGTGGGGGGCGCAGTTGGGGTAACAGCAGATATCATGGAGCGCATCGAAGCTTTAAAAACTTCAGGGGTCGATGTGATTAGTATTGATACAGCACACGGGCATTCTAAAGGCGTAATTGATGCCGCTAAACGAGTTAAACGAAAATACCCATCACTGGAATTGATCGTTGGAAATATTGCTACGGGTGCGGCTGCTAAGGCATTAGCCAAAGCAGGTGCAGATACTGTAAAAGTAGGCGTGGGACCGGGTAGTATTTGCACTACTCGTATCGTTGCCGGTATCGGTCTGCCTCAACTATCCGCTGTTTACGAATCCGCCAAAGCATTAAAAGGTTCTGATGTAAAAGTGATTGCGGATGGTGGCATCCGTTTTTCCGGAGATATTGTAAAAGCGCTGGCCGCAGGTGCTGATAGCGTAATGATTGGTTCACTGCTGGCAGGCACAGAAGAAGCCCCCGGAGAGATGATCATATATGAAGGACGAAAGTTCAAATCCTACCGAGGAATGGGCTCGATGGAGGCCATGGATGATGGATCAAAAGACCGTTACTTTCAGGATGCAGAAGATGATATCAAAAAACTCGTACCCGAAGGCATATCTGGTCGGGTCCCGTTCAAGGGTTCGGTGGCAGAGGTGCTGTATCAATTAGTTGGAGGATTAAAAGCAGGTATGGGCTATTGTGGCGCAAAGAATCTCGACAAGCTTAAATCGGCCAAGTTCGTAAAAATAACCGCAGCTGGAGTGCATGAGAGCCATCCGCATGATGTTACGATCACCAGGGAGGCACCGAATTACAGCCGGAAGTAAACTTTCAAACCATAATAAATTCCGTGTTTTAGCGCGGATTTATTAATTATTATTGCAAGGCCAATCCCAATTGATTGGCTTTTTTTTAACCCAGAATGTTCAAAACAAAAGCCCTAACTCGCCTTACTTCTATGGGCGCCCTCATTTTTTGGGTGGTTTTGGCCTTTTCTGATATCACCGTTCTTTTTGCCGACATCAAAGCGCTACCTTCAGATGTGCCGCAATGGCTCCCGCAAGTCATGCTGGATCTCTTTATCATTTCGCTTTTCTACTATTACAAATTCAAAATAGAGCGGGATGAAAGTCTCAATTTCACCGATTTGCTTTGGAAGGTTTTTGCCACTGGACTGATAGCCACCGTTATCTCACTGGCGGTTCGGCTTTTGCTGTTCTTGCTGGGCAGCACACCCCTGCCTACAAACATTCTTTTCATCGATCTGGTCTACCAAATTAATCTGGGTTTGTTCATCAATTTTTTGTTGGCTGCCTACACTTCCTGGAAGCGCTTAATCCTCTATCAAAAATCGAAATGGTTAATCAGGGCTTGGCTTGCTTTCGAATTACTCCTCTTTTGCATTTTGGTCTACGATAGTATTCACATTGTAGTTTCCTCAACCCTATCAAACACCGCCATCCTATTGGTGAGTGCGCTTGGGCTTATTCTATCGTTTAATATGAGATGGGTCGCTTATCTCAATTTTAAACAGAAGTGGACGAGTCTATTGCTACTGCTGCTATCTATTTTCTACCTGGTCTATTTCCTTTATTCAGTGACGATTTTGTCAGATACAGTTAGCCAACAGTCAACCGCATTTATCGATTTCCAGAGCCACGTCTTTAGCATTGCGCTGTTGGCGTTTGTAATTACCTATATCACCTTCTCCTTTTTGGTTGTCCTCTTCAACTTGCCTACGTCCTCCGTCTTTGAACAAAAATTGGAAGAGGTCGTGAGCTTTCAGCGGATCAGTCAATCCATACAAACAGAGCAAAATGAGGAAAGTGTTTACAATATTCTTTTAGAAAGTTCCGTAAGTGCCGTTTTCGCAGACGCAGCATGGTTAGAAATGAAGGCTACTGACAGCGAGCAGAAGTTGTACACCCATAAGATCAGTGCCCAAGAATCAAAGGACATCAGAGCACACCTGGAAAAAAATAAAATCAAAGGCGCGTTGGATCAAAGTAGCGATAAAACAAAAAATCTCTCCAAGCACTTGGGCTCTTTGAAGAATTCTCGCTTCCGTTCGTTGTTGGCATTTCCGATAAAAGTAAAAGAAGAAACCATTGGCACATTGGCGCTGCTCAAAGAATTGCCCGAAGGTTTTAACAAAGAAATGACCCGGATCGTGTCTGCCTTTGCCAATCAAGCAGGCATTTCTATTGAGAACTTCCGCCTGATGGAAGAGGCGTTTCAAAATGCGCGCTACAAAGAAGAACTAAAAATTGCTAAAACAGTCCAACAAAGCTTACTGCCCACCAAACTAGAAACAAATCTTGATTTTGAGATCTCGGCATTTTCCGCATCTGCCGATGAAGTGGGTGGCGACTATTACGATACGCTTCGGATCAACGAACACGAAGTAGCGTTGATCATTGCTGACGTCTCGGGTAAGGGCACCACTGCCGCCTTTCACATGTCGCAAATGAAAGGCATTTTTCATAGCCTGGCGCAACAAGGGCCATCGCCAAAAGATTTTATGGTAAAGGCGAATAAAGCGCTCGTGTATTGCCTCGAGCGAGGCTCATTTATTTCCGCTACTTATTTTGTCATCAACACTCAAACTAAAAAAGTGCACTATTCACGAGCTGGCCATTGCCCGGTACTCTATCACCAAGCCGCCAAAAATCAATCCGTTTTCCTGAAAGACAAGGGCACTGCATTGGGTATGGTGCGTAGTTTAGACTACAGTAATTTCGTAGAGAACCAAGAAATTGATTATCAGCCGGGTGATGTGATGGTCTTGTATACCGATGGCATCACGGAGGCTAAAAATGGAAAAGGCGAAGAATTTGGTGGCGAACGTCTGGCCGCTGCATTACAAAACTCGGCACAAAAAAGTTCAAAAGAAATTGAAGAAAATGTAATTAAACACCTGTATGAATTTTCAGGGACGGAAGATATCAATGACGATTATACATCCATGACAGTCAAATTCCAGTAAGCGAAAACAATAAAAAACATAACCCGTTAGAATACTATGGTTCATATTAAGAGACTACAAGAAGACGGAGCTGATATCATTGCCATAATTGGCGAAATTGATGCTAGTTCTTCTATTGAACTTGACTTGGCGATTGCCAAAAGTGTAGGTGATGGCTATCGAAAGATTTTAGTGGACTGCAATGGATTGGAGTATATTTCCTCTGCAGGTTTGGGTGTATTTATGTCCTATATCGAAGAATTAAAAGACAAGAAAGTGTATCTCGTGCTTTTTGGTTTGAAAGAGCGAGTGTTGAATACGTTTAGCATTTTGGGGTTGGCCGATTTGCTAAACATACGTGAAACCAAATCAGACGCAAAAAAATTGGTAGATGAGCTATCAGTATAACATAGGCTGTAGCCTGAACAACCTAAAAGGTGTGCGCGAGTTTATTCGTAACTCGCTCAAGGGACAAGGTGTTTCCGAACTTGAGATGGGTGCCATAGTGCTGGCTCTTGATGAAATGTGTTCGAACTTGATGATCCATGCGCATCATTGTAATCCCGACCACAAGATTTCAATGAATATCCACATTTCAGGTCACCAACAGTTCGTGTTTGAAATAATCGATGATGGCTCTATGTTCGACATAAATCAATATCAAGAACAGGAATTGGATAGCCTGGTACACGAGAAGCGAAAAGGCGGACTGGGCATCCGACTAGTAAAATCAATTATGGACAAGGTTGAGTATTTGCGCGAAGACGGCAAAAATATTTGCCGACTCACGAAGACGATATAGAAATACCTTGCGTTTTCGGAATCCGCTAACTCCAAATTTTCCACTATTTTTGCAACTCTATTTTTCTTCCATGCGCAACGTATCGCTTATTCTCTTTTTTTGTTCTGCTTCATTGTCGGCCATTGGGCAAGCGCAAAAAAAAACAAAGCCAGAAGTGCTTTTTACGGTGAATAAAACGCCTATTCTATCGGATGAATTTATTTATCTCTATAGGAAAAATCATCAAAATAAACCTGAAGATTTCACCGAGGTAAAAATCAATGAGTACTTAAATCTATTTATCATTTTCAAGCTAAAAGTTGCTGAGGCGAGAGCGTTGGGGATGGACACAACGGCTAAGTTTAGTAAAGAATTTAAGACCTACCGAGAAGACCTGAAGAAACCTTATCGCGCGGAGCCCGATGCACTCGAACGATTGACCAAAGAAGCCTATGATCATTTAACACAAGAAGTGAGAGCTTCTCATATCCTTATTAACCTTAAGCCCGATGCATTTCCTTCCGACACACTGAATGCGTATGCGAAAATTGACATTATTAGAAAGCGAATTGATGCTGGCGAAGATTTTGAAAAGCTAGCTCGCGAACTTTCCGAAGACCCATCCGCTAAGTATAATGGTGGAGACCTCGGCTATTTTACCGCCATGCAAATGGTCTACCCCTTTGAGGAAGCCGCCTATAAAACCGACAAAGGCAAAATATCCAACATCGTGCGTACACGTTTTGGATATCACCTGCTGAAAGTGATTGATAAAAAACCAGCTCGCGGTGAAGTTGAAGTAGCACACATTCTTTTGAGAAACGAAACGGCAGATGACACCAAAACAAAAAACAAAGCCTTTGAAATTTTTGATCAGTTGAAGGCTGGTAGGCCATGGGATGAGCTCTGCAAAGAGAATTCGCAAGATACAAACACAAAAGATACCGGTGGAAAACTAAGGGCTTTTGGCGTAGGCGCATTGGCTTCCGTACCTGAATTTGAAAGTACAGCCTTTGCACTCGTTAAACCAGGAGACATCTCAGATCCGTTTAAATCTTCGATCGGTTGGCACATCATCCGTTTAGACAAGAAAATACCGCTTCCGCCTTATGCTGAAATGGCAGAAGCACTAAAAAGAAAAGTAGCACGCGATGAGCGTTTGCAGATTTCGCAGCAGGCACTGGCGACCAAGAGAAGAAAGGATTTTGGCTTTACGGAGGCGGCAGAAAATAAGAAATTCATTTTTGATTTGGCTGACTCGATGCTGACAAAAGGAAAATGGACGTACAAAGGGGAAACCGCATCCCTAGCAAAACCGATTTTCAAAATTCAAATCAAGAATGTTTCGGTCGGTGATTTTGTGAACCATATAAAAACCAATCAAGCTCCATCTTCTATGATTCCGGCCGCTTACATCAACCAACTCTACAACTTTTTTGTTGACGAGGTCATCACAGAAGAAGAAGAAGCGAAGCTTATCAAAGAAAAACCCGAGTTTAAAAATCTTTTAACGGAATACCGAGAAGGTATACTGTTTTTTGAAATCATGGAAAAAGAAATCTGGAACAAAGCGTCCCAAGACACTTCAGGACAACGTGCCTTTTATGAAAAAAACAAAACAAAATACTTTGGCGGAAACCGCGTGGAAGCACGCATTTTTTCAACTCCCGATAAAAATCTAATCACCGATTTCAAAAAGAAAATCGAGAAAGGGGACACCATTCAAAATGCCGATATCAAAAAATTCAAATCCGTACAGGGATTTCGGAGTTATGAAAAAGGCGAAAGCAAAATCATCGATAACGTTACTTGGTCGTCCGGATTACATGAAACAGAAACAGATAAGACATTCCACTTAGTAGAAATAAATAGGCTTGTGGCGCCAGGTATCAAGAGCTTTGAAGAAGCGCGTGCAAGCATTATTTCAGACTTTCAAAACCAATTAGAGCAAAACTGGATAGCTTTGTTAAGAAAAAAATATCCGGTGGAAGTAAATCAAAAGGTGAAAAAGAGCGTTTTAACAGCACTTGTTAAAAAATGAAGATCCATCGCCTGCAAACGGTCACTTTTTGCTGCTTTCTGGGGATGCTCGCCTCTTCGTGCGATTTGATTCAAATTAAAAGAGGAAAAAAAGGTTCTGACGAATCAAGAAAGCCAGTTGCTCGAGTGAATCAGTCCTTTTTGTACCTGGACGAATTGAAAGGCATTGTACCCAAAGATGCTACGGCAGCTGACAGTGCCGCCAGAATCTCCTCGTACGTGACCAGTTGGATCCGCAAAAAACTGCTCTTAAATGAGGCGGCAAAAAACATCGACATCAATGAAGCCGAAGTAGAACGGAGGGTGGAGGAATATCGATACAGCCTTATTGGCTACGAATTCCAAAATTTCTACATCAAAAAAAACCTAAACGATTCAGTGTCTTCCACTGAGATTGCCGCTTATTACAAAACTCATCTTGATAACTTCGTTTTGAAACAAAACATTGTGCAGGGCACTTATATAAAAGTTCCAAAAACGGCACCGCGCATTCAGCGGATTAAACCGCTCGTTTTTTCAAACAAGCCCAAGGAAATGGAGGAATTAAAATCCTATTGCCTCAGTTTTTCTGCCGAGTATCAATTACCCGATTCATCCTGGATCGAACTTGATAAACTTGTGGCAAACTCTCCGATGGCGACCATTCCTGATAAAATTCAATTTTTGCGCAACTATCGCTATTACGAAACAAACGACCAGGATTTCCTTTATTTCCTGAAAGTTGATGCCTTTAAAATTGTAGACAATGTATCGCCTGTTGAATTCGTAGAGAGCGAGATCAAAAACATTATTTTAAACAAAAGAAAAGTAGAACTTGCCAAAAAATTGGAGGACGAGGTATATGAAAATGGTGTTAAACGAAAGGAATTTGAGGTTTTTAATCCTTAACCTATTCTTTCTGGCTGTCAGTCTGCAACTTTTCGCGCAGGAAAAGGAGAAAACAGGCTTCGTGGTGGATAAAATCATCGCCAAGGTTGACAACTATATTGTAATCAAATCTGAGTTGGAGTCCGCTTATCAGGGGTACCTCGCAGAGGGCAATCAACAATCAGAGCAGGCAAAATGTCAACTTTTCAACCGATTAATCATGAATAAGCTGATGGTAGCCAAAGCAGCCATTGACTCTGTATTGGTTACCGACTTCGAAGTTGATCAAAATACCAGTCAGCGTATGAATGCAATTCTACAAAACTCAGGTAACTCACCTGAGGAGCTCGAACGCAGATACGGTAAAAGTCTTGAACAAATCAGGGTAGAACTAAGAGACCAAATTCGCGAACAACTTTTGGCGCGTGAAATGACGGGGCGCATTACAAAAGACTTAAAAATAACGCCCGCAGAAGTAAAACGGTTTTATAATAAGATACCTCAAGACAGCTTGCCATTCTACTCATCAGATGTAGAAATCGGCCAGATTGTAAAAGTGGCAAAGATCAGTGATGCCCAGAAAGAGGAATCGAAATCGAGGTTGAGAGAGCTTCGTGAGCGCATTTTAAACGGAGAAGATTTCAATGCGTTGGCACAAAAATATTCGGAAGATCCTTCAGCGCGATCCAATGGTGGGGAAATGGGTTTTGTTGGTCGTGGAGCAATGGTGCCTCAGTTTGAGGCAATGGGCTTTAAGCTGCGCAAAGGAGAAATTTCTCAACCCTTTGAATCACCCTTTGGTATACACATTATGCAATTGATTGACAGACGAGGAAATGAATACAATTCCCGTCATATTCTCCTGCTTGGCAATCCTTCAGACGAAGACATCAAAAAAGCAGAAAAATATCTCGATAGCCTGAGGCGAAAAATTGTAAAAGACAGCATCAAATTTGAATATGCTGCAAAAGAATACTCGGATGATACGCCCACTAAGGGGCGAGGTGGCTTTTTCACAGATGGAGACGGTGGCCTTCATGTCTCACTTCGCGAAATTGATCCAGTGGTTTACCTCGCCATCGACACCATGAAAGTGGGCTCTATTTCAAAACCACTCACCTATCGTACTGAAGAAGGAAAAGAGGCGGCTCGCATACTTTATTATAAAGCAAAACTCCCCCCGCACCAGGCAAATCTAAAAGATGATTGGCATCGGATTCAATCGGCCGCACTGGCTGAAAAGAAAGATAAAATAATCGAAAAGTGGTTTGTAAAATCCAGGCAAGATGTTTTTATCAACATTGATCCGGCCTATAACTATTGTAAAATCTTAGAGTAGCAAAAAAAGTAGGCAGTGCGTAAGAGCAATAGGCAATGGTGACGTTGACAATTTACAAATAGGCAATTGACAAAGCCTCTGATAACCCATGGAATATTTGCTTTCTATAAACAGTAAATAAGTGTCTAAGCAAAATTCTGACTTTCATATTCTGACTTCTTTTTAAATCGAGACTAAATAAAGAAAAATGGCAAAACAGTTTACCAATGACGTTGAAGCAGCCGATGCGCTAGCTCAAACGTATTTAAATCTCAAAAAAGAGATTGCCAAAATAGTAGTTGGGCAAGATGACGTTGTTCGTTTGATATTAACAGGCATTTTTTGTCAAGGACATTCGCTACTGATCGGAGTTCCCGGATTGGCGAAAACGTTACTCGTTCAAACCATTTCCACTTCGCTTGATCTGCAGTTTAAACGCATTCAATTTACACCGGATCTAATGCCTTCAGATATTGTAGGGGCGGAAACAATGGATAAAGAACGAAACTTTCAATTTGTGAAAGGGCCCATTTTTGCCAACATTATTTTGGCGGATGAAATCAACCGCACACCACCAAAAACCCAAGCTGCGTTGTTGGAATCAATGCAGGAATATGCGGTAACCATCGCGGGAAGCAATTATCCCTTGCCGAGACCTTTCTTCGTGTTGGCTACACAAAATCCAATCGAACAAGAGGGAACCTATCCATTGCCTGAGGCACAACTGGATCGCTTTATGTTTAACATCTTCTTAGACTATCCAACTTACCAACAAGAAATAAGTATTGTAAAAAATACAACTGCTGATGTTACTCAACAAGTTTCTAAAACGCTAAACGCGGAAGAGATTACTGCCTTTCAGCACTTAGTTCGAAGAGTGCCCATTGCTGATAATGTAGTGGAGTATGCCGTCAAGCTGGTGCATTCCTCCAGACCTGGACAAAATGGCTCAGCCATTGCAACTGACTTACTAGAGTGGGGTGCTGGGCCAAGAGCTTCACAGTTTTTAGTATTAGGCGCCAAATGCAATGCGTTGATCAATGGCAAGTATTCACCCGATATTGAAGATGTGCAGGCTGTTGCTAAGCCCGTTTTGCGTCACCGGCTGGTAAGAAACTTCAAAGCCGAAGCGGAGGGAATTACGGTGGATGGAATCATTGAGAAGCTGATGGCTTAGTCGGTTGCCAGGTAAAGTCAACTGACCGAGGAAAATCCATAAACACTTTTTGAATAAACTCATTTGGGTAGGCCAACTTTCGCTTGGTCATATCAATCCAGGCGCCATCCATGTTTAAGATAGCCGCCAGTTGGCGATCTTCTTTATAGATATGATGTCGAATACTCCACCTGGAAAAATCAGCTGTTGCTTTTGTCACCACTAAATCAACTAACACCTTGTCCTCAAATTTTATCTCTCGCTTAAAGAGGGCTTCTTCCCGAAATAGAATGGGGCCGATGCGCAATTCTTCAAATTTCAAATTGGTTAAACCGTGCTTCGAAAAACAGGCGATACGTGTTGTGGCTCCATAGTCGTAATAAGCCGAGTGGCGCAAGTGCCTGTTTTGATCTATGTCAGACCAGCGCACTTGAATGGGTATCTCAAAATTTTTCATCATTCGCTCTAAAAATAAAATCGCCAATCTATCAATTCAAAAAAACCGTTGATACGATAGCTTCGATCCTAATCAATTAAAATGTTTTATCCAAGAAGCAAACTTCGCTAATCTTCTTGTTGGTTATCGTGTAGATTGCTACAGTTTCATTTATCCAATTGTCTTTGTAACCAGTGATCCGTTCATAGTCAATAATTTTATTGCCAAAAACTATCCGTTTGACAATTTCACATTTCAACAGCGGAGTTGCATTAAAAGACCGTTCGTATCTCTCTCTCATTTTTTGTTTTCCTACGTAGTTAAGGGTATTTGGATAGGAAAAAACCCTTACGCTGTCACTATACGATTCTAAGAATCCATTCACATCCTTATTGTTCCATGCTATCAATTGATCATTGGCCAATTGTTCCCCTATTCTTTCTGTTTCTTTAATCTTCGTATCTACTTCTTTGATCTTAGCGGCTATTTCTTCCTTTGTCTGTGAAAACCCGATATGTGAAAGAACAAAGAAAAATAGAAAAAGTAGTAAGTGAGTGAAAATTAAGTGTTGCATTTTCATAACGATTCATTTTTTGTGATACAAATTCAAAACTAGTAAAATTTCAAATCTAGTAGCTAGACTTAATTGATTAGTTCTCTAACAACGGATAGCGATTTCAACTCACCAAAGTTTTCAACATGAGAGGCGTAAAAGCGAAGCAAAACATCCAGTATATTTCTTCGCTGAACCTGATTCATCTGTATTGCAAAACCAAAGTCAGCTGTAAGAAGGTCTTCAAGGATCTTTTCTTCTTTATCGTCAGCAAAAAAAGGTGTTAAGATTTCTTCGGGTTGGTGAACGCCAAAGCCCAAATGGCGGCTCAACTTAATCAAGAACAGCAAATGAAAATTTTCAATGTTTTGCCTAAGACCATCCAATGAAATAAACGCGTGAAATAAAAACTGCCCCAACTCCTGGGTATGCGATTGTTCCTTCACAGCACGATTGATTACTTCGGTCAAGAAAAGAGCAATGGTTGATTTTTTGAAGTCTGTTGTCAGTGTTTGGTAGGGATGAAAACACTTTACTTCTTTTATCCGCAAAATAGTAGCGTTTTCTTTATGGTACACCACCATCTCTAATAAAGTAAGGGGTTGATATAAAGCAATTTTGCCTTTCCCAGTTTTGCTGCGCGCGCTGTTAACGATGTAGGTCTGCAAACCAAAATGCTCGGTGAATATCGTAACGATAATGGATGACTCGGCATATTTGGTAAATCGAAAAACGATACCGCGCGTTTTGTGAAGCATGATCTATTTCTTCGACCCCTCGACAAAGGCCTTCCTGCTGCGCGCTTCGTACTTGTCCTTTTCACCTAAAAGTACCTGCGACTTGTTTTCTGCCAGCCGAAAGGAGAAAGAAGCAAGCTCTCCGGTTTGCGCACAGATGGCATGGACTTTTGTCACAAACTCAGCGACTGCCAATAGATTAGGCATGGGGCCAAACGGTTTCCCTTCATAGTCCATGTCTAACCCGGCCACAATTACCCTCTTGCCGCCATTGGCCAGCGTATTACAAACATCTACGATTGCATCGTCAAAAAACTGAGCCTCATCTATCCCTACCACATCGCAATCACCCGCCAATAATAAAATATCTCCTGCAAAATTTACCGGGGTAGACCGAATTTCACGCTCGCTATGTGAAACTATCTTTTGTTCGTCATAGCGTTTGTCTATGGCGGGCTTGAATATTTCAACCTTTTGCTTGGCAATCAGTGCCCGATTGAGCCTTCGAATCAGCTCTTCGGTCTTACCAGAGAACATGCAACCACTGATGACCTCTATCCAACCATTTTTATCGGGTTGGCTGTTCCTACCAATATGGGGTTCAACAAACATATCGCAAGGTAAAAAATAGGATGAAAGAATAAGTAATCAAGTCAACCCTATTGCCCATAGACTACGTGTGGCAGTTTACCCTCTTCGGGCACACGTATTACGATATCGCCTACTAACTTTGACTGGCAAGCCAGTCGTTCTCCACGCATAAGGGCTCCTTCGCGCTGATATTTCCGCTCTGCTGCTGTAGGTTGACTCAAATTCTCACCACCTTTTTTTACAATCATCTTGCAGGTGGTACAGCGACCTTTTCCTCCACAAGCGTGCATCCAGTCAATAAAATGGGTGTGCAAAATGGCCATTACTGACTTTGAAACATCATTGGTAACAACTTCTTTCACACCAAGGTTTTCTATTACTATCTTTACCATTCGTACGCTTTGACCCTTCTACAAATCTATGGATGAAAAAATAAGCACCAAAGCCATCAACGAATACAGTCAAGCCTATGCGGCAAAACTGGCGGATCAATTTTTCGCAAAAAAACAGCAAATATCGGGTGTTGAAATTTTGTCTCTTTGTGATGTCAAGCAAGTCAATCTGTTTGTCATTCAAGAACTGATGAACATCTGGACCCAGGAAACCGAAAAAATTAAAAGTCCGTTTTTTGACTATGAAACAAGCGAAGTAAAGGCTGCGCTTGTCCAATTTCAAAATGTGCTTTCCAACCACATTTCGGTTGGGAAGGCAGAATTTCAACCCCTTTTACAAGCTGCCATTTCAAAAACAATTCAGCTTATCGTAACCCCCTATGACTCTTATTCTGAAATACTCGAAAGCTATGGAAAAGGTTATCTTAAAACAGAGGTGCTACGGATAGAACTAAAGTATTTGAAAATCAACAAGGCGCCTCTCGAAAATTTACTGATCAAACTGGATGAACGCAAGTCGGAATTGATTACTGGCAACGAAGCTTTCGGCCTGTTGGATCGCATCCTGGAAGAAGTAAATTTTACTCCTGAAGATTTAGAACAGTATGCCAATCAGTTTTCAAAATTACTTCCGTTAAAAATCGAATCTCTCTTTGAAAAAAAGTTAACTACGGTGATGCCTGAGAAAAAACTCGCACAGCGAACAGGCGCGTTTTCAGAACCGCTTTCAAAAACCTGGGAGACCAAATCAATCACGCCTTCGAAAGCAAATCCAAGTCGGCTCAGAGACAGCCTCACCATTAATCAGAAATTTATGTTTACCAAAATCCTCTTTAAGGGAGATTTTGAGATCTTCTCCGGAGAGATTGAAAAAATTGAAGCATTGCCTTCGTTGAATCATGTGTTGGCCTATCTGGGTGAACGCTATCCCGCATGGGATCGGGAAAGTGAGGAGTATGAAGAGTTTTTAGAGGTGCTACAAAAACGCTTTAGTCAATAGTAGCTTTATACGCGCTGCAGCACCTGACTTCTGTGCGCGTCCAGCTTCAACAAAACAAACAATAGAATTGTAAACCCCCATAGCGAAGAACCACCATAACTAAAGAACGGTAGAGGGATTCCGATAACGGGAAACAAGCCGACCGTCATGCCAATGTTGATGGCAAAGTGGAA
>JAJTGQ010000057.1 GCA_021299455.1 Flammeovirgaceae bacterium
ACTATCTCTGCGCGAACATACCTCGAAAGTTGTTTAGTCTCGAATGCGCTCTCACCCTTTTTCACTTTCATCAAATCTATTGTTATTTTGCTCAACGATTATAAAAACAAACATAGGAGTCTCGCCTCGGACTCTGCGGCAAACATGTTTACTGAAATGGAAAAAGGGGCTCATCGCCCCCCTTCTTTTGTTTGCTACAAATCCGTCACTTTTTCAATTCCAGTAATCTAGCATGTGCAGCTGCTAATCGAGCCACAGGTACTCTCGGACCAGAACAGGACACATAGTTTAATCCAATTTCGTGGCAAAATAGAATCGACTCTGGATGTCCACCATGTTCACCACAAATTCCGACTTTCAAGTCTTTATCTGTTTTTCGTCCGTCTTCTACGGCCATCTTCATCAATTTGCCCATTGCTTTGCGATCCAGCACCTCGAATGGATTATCTTTTAATAGCCCCTTGCTGATATAAAAGGGTAAGAATTTATTTTCAGCATCCTCGCGTGAGAAAGAAAATGTTGCTTGCGTTAAATCGTTGGTTCCAAAAGAAAAGAATTCTGCAACATTTGCTAACTGATCTGCTTGCAGGCAGGCACGAACAACTTCGATCATCGAACCAAACTTGAACTGAAGTTTAATCTTATTGGCGGTCTCAATTTGAGTTCTTATTTCGTCAACGAATACTTTTACTTGTTCCAATTCTTCTGCCGTACACACTTGTGGAACCATAATTTCTGGTCGAACATCAATGCCAGCTTTTTGACACTCCGCAGTGGCTTCCAGAATAGCTTGAATTTGCATCCTGTAAATTTCCGGGAAGCTTAGTCCCAACCGCACACCTCGATGACCTAACATCGGATTTACTTCGTGCAGCTCGCGCGCTTTTTTCAACATTTGTCCCTTTTTAGCAATCGCTTTTTCAATCAGCTCCACACCGGCCAAAGTGAACGGCTCAGATGAGCGCTCAATCATTTTTAAATCTCCATTAAGCAGTCGTAGGCTACTGAATAAATCGGTGACACCACTAACTGTTCCTCTCAATTTCTGCAAGTGTTCGAGCTCGTCTTTTAACACATCCTCTGTTGGAAGAAACTCATGAATAGGAGGGTCCAATAGTCGCACGGTGACGGGACGTGGTGCCATGGCCAGAAAAATCTCCTTGAAGTCTTGCGCTTGCATTTTTTTCAATCGGTCAAGCGCTGATTCACGTTCTTCGACAGTGACTGCCAGAATCATTTCAACTACTACGGGCAGACGCTCTACATCGTTGAACATCCTTTCTGTACGACAGAGACCAATTCCCATGGCACCAAATTCAAGTGCTTTTTTGGCAGCACCAGGGGTGTCAGCATTTGCCATCACTTTTAACTTAGCATTTTCATCAGCCCACGTTAATAGTGTTTTCAATTCGTCAGAAAAAGTAGGCTCTACGGTTGGAATTATACCTTGATAGACGTAACCTGATCCTCCATCAATTGTGATATAATCGCCTTCGAGCAATGTCTTGTCGCCAATTTTGGCGACTCGCAATTTGGTGTCTACATGAATGCCTTCGGCACCAGCAACACATGGTTTGCCCATGCCTCGGGCAACCACTGCGGCATGTGAAGTTTTGCCTCCTCTACTGGTAAGGATACCTTGAGCAGCAAAGAATCCGTGGATATCTTCTGGCTTGGTTTCTTCTCTTACTAGTATAACTTTTTCACCTGCTTTCCCTAACAGCTCGGCACGATCTGCATCAAACACTACGTGCCCTGAGGCTGCGCCCGGAGAGGCAGGTAGTCCATGCGCCAACGGTTCAGTTTTGTGAAGAGAATCCAGCCGTGGGTGTAACAATTGCTCGAGCATGTCCGGTTTGATTCGCAGGAGCGATTCTTCTTTTGTGATGAGTTTTTCCTTTGTCATTTCTACGGAAGTACGTACCATGGCGGTGGTGTTCATTTTGCCGTTGCGTGTTTGCAAGCAAAACAACACTCCCTTTTCAATGGTATATTCGAAATCCTGAACTTCCCGATAGTGAGTTTCTAATTTATTGCGCAACTCTTCCAACTGCCTGTAAAGTTCAGGCATTTCTTTGGCCAACTCACTTACTGGCTTCGGTGTCCGTATCCCTGCGACCACGTCTTCACCCTGGGCGTTCGTCAGGTATTCTCCAAACATCACGTTTTCTCCGGTGCCAGGGTCGCGGGTAAAGCCCACACCGGTAGCGCAGTCATTTCCCATATTGCCAAATACCATCGTCACCACATTGACAGCTGTACCATTTGCCATGGCGGGAGTAATTTTGAATTCTCTGCGATAGTCGATCGCACGTTTTCCCATCCAGGAATTGAATACGGCTTTAATGGCAATTTCCAATTGTTCAAACACATCCTCAGGAAATGGTTTGCCAATGTGATCGCTGACTACTTTTAAGAACCGATCACTGATTTCAATTAAGTTATTGGTGTTCAAACCGACATCCACTTTTACCCCTGCTTTCTTTTTCACTTCTTCGAAATGAGTATCGAATTTTTCATCGGGTACACCTAAGGCTACTTTGCCAAAAAGTTGAATGAACCTGCGATAAGCGTCATAACCAAATCGCTCGTTGCCCGTTTGTGCAATTAGCCCTTTTAGTGTTCTCGAATTCAAACCAAGATTCAATATCGTATCCATCATGCCTGGCATTGACATTGCCGAACCCGATCGCACAGAGACAAGCAATGGGTTAGTGGCATCACCAAATTTCTTTCCGGTTGATTTTTCAATGGCTTTGATCTGTTCACGAACATCATCCATTAATCCGTTTGGTAGGGATTTATCATTCGTTGCTAAATACGTTAAGCAGGCTTCTGTTGAGATTACAAATCCAGGCGGCACATTCAGTCCGATTTGAGTCATCTCGCACAAATTGGCGCCCTTGCCCCCTAATAAGTGTTTATTTTTTCCGTCACCCTCTTTAAAAGAATAGACAAATTTTTTTGTGGTCGTTTTAGTCGCAATTGGTTCCAAAACATCAGCGGTTTTCATAGCGTGTGTGGGTTAAATATGTTCGAAAGTAACCATCATAAGAGGTGCATCGAATGATATTAGTCAGTAGGGTAGACGAGAATTATCAATACCTTTTTATCATTAGGCTGCTCTGCGCAATTTGATGCAAACACACTCACATTTTTTTCCTACTTTGGACTTCTTATGACAGCCGAAAAACAGCGACTTATTGAGGATCGGGACAAGAAGAAAAACTGGCGTCAATGGGGTCCTTATTTAACAGATCGTCAATGGGGCACCGTTCGCGAAGACTACAGCGCCAAGGGCGATGCCTGGAACTATGTGTCTCATGATATGGCGCGAAGCAAGGCCTATCGGTGGGGGGAAGAGGGGATTGCAGGAATTTCGGATGATCAGCAAATATTATGTCTGGCTGTTGCTTTTTGGAATAAAAAGGATCCTATTCTTAAGGAACGCTTTTTCGGATTGACCAACCCGGAAGGGAATCATGGCGAAGATGTGAAGGAACTCTATTATCACTTGGATTCCACACCAACGCACTCGTTTATGCGGATGTTGTACAAGTATCCACATCAGGAATTTCCTTACGCAACCCTAGCTGTGGAAGCAGGCAAGCGCGGTAAAACAGAAAGAGAATATGAACTACTGGATACCGGCATTTTTAACAATGATCGGTACTTCGATATAGAGGTGAGTTATGCAAAGGCAGAATTCAATGATGTTTTCGTTCAGATTACCATTGCTAATCGCGGAGCGGAATCGGCTGCTATTGAAGTCTTGCCGACACTTTGGTTTAGGAACACATGGGCCTGGGGTCATAGTAGCCACAAACCGGAAATCTACCTCGATACTAAGAATGGCATGAAGGCAATGCACGAGCAGTTGGGTACATACTATTTGTATTGTGAAGCAAAAGCCGAAGCCATCTTTTGTGAAAATGAGACAAATACGAGTCGATTGTATGGCCATAGTAGTCTCGGGACATTTAAAGATGGCATCAACGATTACATCATCTTTGACAATCCTTCGGCTATTAATAAAATACATAAGGGAACCAAGGCTGCTTTCAGAATTGACACCCTGGTTGAAGGCGGAAAGTCTAAAGCGTTTAGGTTGCGCCTTTCGGCCGATTGCCAGACAAAACCTTTTTTGAATTTTGAAGAGATATACAATCACAGGCAGCGTGAAGCAGATGATTTTTATGGGGGCCTCCAAAAGAATTGCAAAGATGCCGATGAGCGGTTGGTTCAACGACAAGCGTTGGCCGGAATGCTCTGGAATAAACAGTTTTATTACTATGATGTAGATGTTTGGTTGAAAGGCGATACATCCCAGGATCCGCCTCCCGCAGAACGCAAGCGCGGAAGAAATCACGAATGGGAGCACCTGAACAACGCAGATATTATTTCGATGCCCGATAAGTGGGAGTATCCGTGGTATGCCGCCTGGGATTTAGCTTTTCACGCGATCCCATTTGCGATGATTGATCCGGAGTTTGCAAAGCATCAGTTATTGCTGCTTACCAAGGAATGGTATATGCACCCCAATGGTCAGCTGCCTGCCTATGAATGGTCGTTTAGCGATGTTAATCCACCGGTTCATGCGTGGGCGGCTTGGCGGGTTTATAAAATGGACGGTAAACTCCAAGATGGCGTACTAGATAGGAAATTTCTGGAGGAGATATTTCATAAGCTGCTGCTCAATTTTACCTGGTGGGTGAATAAGAAAGACGAGAACGGCAATAATATTTTTCAAGGCGGGTTTTTAGGAATGGATAATATTGGTGTGTTCGATCGAAGCAGTACACACTTACCAACAGGTGGATATATTGAACAGTCGGATGGAACCAGTTGGATGGCTATGTTTACACTGAACATGCTCCGCATTTCATTGGAGTTGGCAAAGCAAAATTCTGTCTATCAGAGCCTGGCGAGCAAATTCTTTGAGCACTTTCTCTATATCGCAGGAGCGATGGCAAATGTTGGAAACAACGGAATCAACCTATGGGATGAGGAAGATGAATTTTTCTACGATGTGCTCCATTTGCCCAATAACGATCGCGTGAAGTTGAAAGTAAGATCGATGGTAGGCTTGATTCCTTTTTTCGCAGTGGAGGTATTGGATGAAGAGGTGTTTCAAAAAATGCCGGAGTTTACCCAGCGATTGGATTGGTTTCTGCAAAACAGACCTGACCTTGCTAACCTGATTTCCCGATGGGGCGAGAGAGGTAAAAACCAACGACACTTATTGTCGCTGCTCCGCGGGCATCGTATGAAGCAGCTTCTAAAGAGAATGCTAGATGAGCGTGAGTTTTTGTCGCCTTATGGTATACGAGCACTTTCGCGAATCCATCTTGACAATCCTTATCGTTTGTATGCCAATGGAACGGAGTTTACGGTAAAATATAATCCGGGAGAAAGTGACTCCTACATGTTTGGAGGCAACTCCAATTGGCGTGGACCCATTTGGTTTCCTGTCAATTTTTTGATCATCGAATCTCTGGAACGGTTTCATCACTATTATGGTGACGACTTCAAGGTAGAGTATCCTACTGGTTCTGGTGAGCTTCTTACCTTGCGGGAGATTGCAATTCAGCTGTCGCGAAGGATGGTCTCGTTATTTGTAAAAGACGCGGATGGAAACCGACCTATCCATGGAGGTGATTTGCAACAGCGAAATGTGCATTTTGAAAACAACCTTTTGTTTCACGAATATTTTGACGGAGATACAGGCAGAGGCCTCGGTGCCAACCACCAAACAGGCTGGACTGGGCTGGTAGCAAAATTGATTCAGTCGATCCATACCCCACGGAAAAAGTGAGGTGCCTTTAAAATTAACTGGGTGTTCGCGGTAAAGGCTATTCGGTCGACAAAAAAAACCTCAGAAAGTAGCTTTTTGTGTGAAAATTGAAAAAGGCGACTATCATTGTCGCCTTGCTTTCAAGTTGATTTCGGCTAAATAAAAATAATTTGAGTTCCTTCGCCATCGGCAAGCGCATACATGTCGCCCACTGTAATGATCCCTTTCACCTCGGGTAAAAAGTCTTCTTTTTTGAGGTGGAACATATCGGCTGCAAGTTTGCAGGCATAGATTTCGCCACCACCTGCATCGATCATTTGTATAAACTCGGTAACATGCGGCATATCCAATTTGTCCATCTCTTTCTTCATCATATAAGAAGCGAATGCCTCAAAGCCGGGTAGGCCGCCAAGCATCGTTGGTAAGCCCGGCATAAAAGCAGGATTACCCACTGTTGCCGTATGTAAGTGATCGGCATTTTTCTTGGTAATCGCTTCCAACCCAAAGAATGTAAAAAACATCTTTGCTTCAATTCCCTCCATTAAAGCACCATTGGCCATCACCAAAGCAGCATAGACATCTTCAATTTTTCCTTTTGAGCAAATGATCAATACTTTTTTCACTTTTGCTTTTTCTTTCTTGGCAGGCACTCCGGTAGGTTTCGTTTGAATTTTTTCCATTACATCGTTCATAGTGTTAGTGTCCTTTGGACTTTTCGTTGATAGTTAGATACAACTTACGGGCTTTGGAATACCAGCAATTTTGCTGGAGATTTTAAGTGGCCCTCCGGGAAATAGTTGATAGAACTCTTTGATATCCACCAATCCTGAATTACCGACTTTGCGGATGCTTAGCGCTACTCCTTCGGCTTGTTTTGCTCGAAGCCAATTCAGTACTTCAAAATGCCTATCAGTCAATTCAATATTGACTTCTTTGGCTATTTCATGTCCAAGCTCGGGAGTCCATTGGGCAGGATTTTTCAAATACCCTTCCTCGTTTACGTCAACCTTTCCATTATTCATCACAAGTGTTTCCATATAGTTTGTTTTTAAACGCTTTTTTTCTTCTCAATTTCTTTTCCCGCCATTGACATGTGGCTGCTTACAGGCAAAGATTTTCCGGTGAGTAAAATGTGCCAGTAAATCCATTTGAAGGCAAGTTTTCCAAAGTGATTTGCTCTATTGACTTTGAGTAGTCCCATTGGTCCCACAACAGGCCATGGAAATTTCCCAGCCAGTGGCTCTGTTTCATAATTAAAATCAATAAGTGCGGCCTTGCCATATCCTGTTTCAATAAAACAATTGGCGTGTCCATCGAATTTCGCTTCCAACGGAAGGTTATTGATGTAACTTAAAATATTCTCTAGTAGAATTTCGCCTTCGAAATGAGCCACAGATCCAGCCTTCGAAGCCGGCACATTAGTGGCGTCACCTATAACAAATACATTCTCAAATTTTTTGGATTGCAGTGTTTGCTTGTCAGTAGGCACAAAGTTTAGTCCGTCTTCATCGCCAAGATTGCTGGCTGCAATCATATCCACACCTTTGTTCACAGGTATGGTAACAAGCAAATCAAAGGGCACTTCTTTTTGGTCGTATGATATCAATACTTTTCGGTGATTGTCCACTTCCTGTAAATAAAAATCAGGAACAACGTGTATCTGCTTTTCTTCCAGAAGCGCGCTCAGCATCTTCGTAGCTTTTGGCTTTGTAAATGCCCCTGATAAGGGCGTAACGTAGGATATTTCCACTTTGCTCCGCGTTCCTTTTTCGGTGAAATAGGCATCAGCTAAGAAAGCAAATTCTAGTGGTGCAACGGGGCACTTGATTAATGTCTCTGCCAGATTGATCACTAGTTTTCCGCCTTCCCAATTTTCTAATTTCTTGGCTAGGTGAGTAGCTCCCTCGTACGTATAGAAATCAAAAATGTCCTTGTGCCATAGAGATCCGGTCAGTCCCGGAGTTTCTTCGGGAACAACATTTGCGCCTGTTGCAATGATCAGTATATCGTAGGGTAGTGTTCGTCCGCCTTTCAACAAAACTTGGTTTTTCTCTCCTTCGATGCGTGCAATATCGCCAATGATGAAGTTAACCCCTTTGGGAAGAAACTCTGCTTTTGTGCGTACTACATCTTCTGGCTGATAAATGCCAAATGGGATAAAGAGAAAACCTGGTTGGTAGTAATGTATTTCGTCCTTATCGATGATAGTAATGTTCCAAATTTTGCGATTCAAATCGCGATACAGCTTGTTGGCCATCATGGTACCAGCTGTGCCTGCTCCTAATATGACTAAGTTTTTCATAACCTTTAACTTTAGCGTGAATTGCCAGGGAAGCATTCTTTGTCCGTTTGCTGATCAAATCTACCCCCAATACTTATCCTAATGGATGACCCAATTCAGATGTGATATTGATATTAATCATAAGATTCCCTGACAACTCGCAGGTGGCAAGGCTTATCATTCGTCTAATTTTCCAGCATTAAACAAATGCTAAAAGCTGACCTCATGAAAAACAAACCTACCTATATTAACACTGATGGAAATTCGGCCGTAGCCAATATTGCCTATGGTTTTAGCGAAGTAGCAGCAATTTATCCGATTACGCCTTCTTCCGACATGGGCGAGAAAGCAGATGCGTGGTCGGCAGAAGGAAGAAAAAACATTTTTGGAGAAAGCGTAGATGTTGTCCAAATGCAATCCGAAGGCGGAGCGGCAGGTGCCATTCATGGTGCGCTTACCGGAGGGGCGATGGCAACTACATTCACGGCATCTCAAGGTTTAATGCTCATGGTGCCCAACATGTTTAAGATAGCTGGTGAAATGATTCCTACCGTTTTTCACGTCTCTGCTCGCTCACTGGCATGCCAGGCGCTGTCGATTTTCGGAGACCACTCAGATGTGATGGCCACTAGAGGCACCGGATTCGCGATGCTCTCTTCGGGCAACGTGCAGGAAGCGCAGGATTTAGCGGTAGTGGCACACCTTTCCACATTAGAAGCACGCATTCCCTTTCTACATTTCTTCGATGGCTTTCGGACTTCCCACTCCATACAGAAAATCGTCCCCATTGAGTACGATGCACTCCGCGAAATGCTGGACATGAAATATGTGGAAGAGTTTCGGAAATTGGCGTTGAAGCCTGAAGACCCCATGTGCAAGGTAGGTGCCCAAAACCCTGACGTGTATTTTCAGGGAAGGGAAACCGTAAACAAATATTATGACGCTTGTCCTGGGATCGTAAAAAAATACATGGAACTGTTTGCCAAGAAAACGGGCCGCCAATACAAACTGTATGAATATGTAGGAGACCCCAAAGCCACAAAAATTATCATCTCCATGGGCTCTTCTATTGAAACCATTGAAGAGACTATTAATTATCTCCTAAGAAAAGGAGAAAAAGTAGGCGCCATCAAAGTAAGATTGTATCGGCCCTTTGCGCTGGAAGATTTTCTGAGTGTAATCCCCACTAGCGTAAAGAAGATTGTAGTTCTTGATCGTACCAAAGAACCGGGCTCATTGGGAGAACCACTTTTCTTAGATGTGGTGGCCGCACTACGCACCCGACAAGACATTCATATTATTGGTGGCCGTTATGGATTGTCTTCCAAAGAATTCACTCCGTCCATGGTGAAGGCTGTGTTTGATCATCTCGAAGCAGGAGGGTGGCATGGCTTTACGGTCGGGATCAATGACGATGTGACCAAGAAGTCCATTGCTGTGAAAGAAGAAATTGATACCGAGCAAGAAGGCATTGTGCGTTGCAAATTCTGGGGTTATGGATCAGATGGAACGGTCAGTGCAAACAAAAATGCCATCAAGATTATAGGTGAAAGTACTGACTTGTTTGTGCAGGGATATTTTCAATACGACTCTAACAAGTCAGGCGGTTATACTGTGTCGCATTTGCGCTTTGGCAAAAAGCCGATTCAATCAGAATACCTGTTGAATAAAGTTGACTTTGTGGCGCTGCATCGTCCGCAATACATCGGTCAATATGATATCCTAGAAGGAATTTCAACCGGTGGAACATTTCTCATCAATAGTAGTCAGAAGCCGGAAAATATTTTCAGGCTTTTTACCCGCGACATGCAGGAGACGATCTGGAAGAAGAAAATAAAAGTGTACGCGATCGATGCTTCTAAAATTGCCAAGAGTGTTGGATTGGGTGGAAGAATCAATTCGGTGATGCAAACGGCTTTCTTTAAAGTGTCGGGTGTGGTGCCGGAGGCGGAAGCGATAGCTCTGATTAAAAAATATGTAGAAAAGCAATTTGCAAGGAAAGGACCGGAGATTGTTGAAATGAACTGGAAAGCCATCGATGTTACCTGCGAGGCCATCGTTCAAGTGCCGATCCCTACAGAATCAGAAAAATTTGCTGAGATCACTCAGTTATTGCCAGCCGGCTCTGGCGATTTTGCCGACCATGTTATTGACCCAATTCTTAGATTGAAAGGCGACACGATTCCCGTTTCGAGGATGCCGCTCAATGGGGCAGTACCCACTGGCACAAAGAAACTAGAATATCGTGGAGTAGCGGGCAATGCTGCCACTTGGATTGAGAAACTCCCATTTGTGCAAGAGCCTTATATCGCTGAGCCTTACATCGAGTATGCCCCCAGCTGTTCCGGTTGCGGAGAGGTTCCTTATATTCATTTAGCCACTCAGCTATTTGGCGACCGGATGATGATAGCTAACGCCACAGGTTGCACGTCAATTTATGGCGGCACATTCCCAACAACACCTTATACGAAAGACAGTAAAGGCAAAGGACCTGCCTGGGCTAATTCACTATTTGAAGATAATGCAGAGTTTGGTTTTGGTATGAGGATGGCGGTGGATGCCAATAGAAAGCAACTGAAGACGAACGTACATGCATTGATCCCTTTGTTGAACAATGCGCCTTTGCGCGTTGCTCTTGAAAAAGGCCTGATGCTTTTTGATGTGCTCACGCGCGAGGCGCGCGATCATGCGGATGCCATCAAACAGTTATTGGCTGACGAACACAAAAGAAGTTCAGGCAATAAAGAGTTGAGAATTCTACTTGATAAAGTGATCGAGCTGCAAGACTATTTTGTTGATAAGAGTGTTTGGATATTTGGTGGTGACGGCTGGGCTTATGATATTGGTTTTGGCGGACTGGACCATGTGATGGCGTCTAACAAAAACGTCAATGTGCTGGTCATGGATACCGAAGTGTACTCGAACACCGGTGGGCAAGCATCCAAAGCCACCCCTCGGGGTGCGGTTGCTAAGTTTGCCTCAGATGGAAAAAAACTGAGCAAGAAAAATTTAGGCTTGATGATGACAACCTATGGAAACGCATATGTGGCGGTGGTGAATATGGGAATGGATCGCGAGAAGACAGCGCTGGCGTTTGTAGAAGCCGAGAAGCACAACGGCCCATCTATCATTATCGCTTACTCGCCTTGCATTGCGCATGGATATGATATGAGATTGACCAAAAAACAATCAGAGAAAGCCAGCAAGAGTGGTTACTGGCCCATGTATCGCTTCAATCCGGATTTGCGTGCCGAAGGAAAGAATCCTTTTATCTGGGACGTGCCCGTGACGGAGGATACGGTGTCATTCAAGAATTATCTGGAAGAAGAGTTACGGTACAAAACACTAAACCTTTCTAACCCTGAAGAGGCAATGCGTCTAGGGGAGTTGGCCCAGAAAGATAATGAACAACGATTCAAAGACATTAAGCACTTATCGGAACTATAACCTTTAAACTCTCTGCATATGGTCGATCTAACAACAAAATACTCTGGGCTCACCCTTAGGAACCCTATTGTGGTAGGAGCCAGCAATCTGGTCACCGATCTGGACAATTTAGTGAAGCTTGAAAGGGCGGGTGCAGCAGCAATTGTTTACAAATCTCTTTTTGAAGAACAGATTCAACTAGAATCGTTGGACATGGAGAATGCCCAGGATACGTTTAGTAACTGGGATGCTGAACATGATTCGTTCTTTCCCTCACTAAAACATGGAGGACCTGCCGAACACTTATTACGCCTACGTCAAGCTAGAAGAGCCGTATCTATTCCATTGATAGGAAGCCTCAATTGTGTGTATCGCGACACGTGGGTAGAATATGCACAGAAGATGGCGGAGACAGGAATTGATGCATTGGAGTTGAATTTTTATACCAGTGAAATTGGGTTTGAGACCGATGGCGCGCATCTTGTCAATGAGCAAATTGAGATATTAAGAAATGTGCACAAAGCAATCCGTATCCCGGTTATTGTTAAACTGAGTCCTTTCTATACTAATTCACTTTCGGTAATTTCGAAAATGGATAAAGCAGGTGCCTCGGGCGTTATTTTATTTAATAGACTCTTTCAACCGGATATTGACGTGGACAAAG
Organism: Flammeovirgaceae bacterium; assembly: GCA_021299455.1. GTDB lineage: Bacteria > Bacteroidota > Bacteroidia > Cytophagales > Cyclobacteriaceae > ELB16-189. The sequence goes on from JAJTGQ010000057.1 coordinate 12,166, forward strand.
AGATGCATCACTATCCATATAATTTCAGTAGTGAAAACGACAGCCGTTTGGCATTGCGTTATGCCGGATTACTCTATAGTAAGATCGATGCCAGTATCATCGCGAACACAGGTATTTTTTCAGGCTTTGATGTGATTAAGATGTTATTGGCTGGTGCCGATGCGGTACAAGTGGTTAGTGCCATTTACAAGAAAGGCATTCCACACATTGAAACAATGCTGGCCGAAATGACCAAATGGATGGAGAAGAAAAAATATCCTTCTATCCAAGAGTTTAGAGGCAAGTTGTCGAAAGAGAATATGTTTGATCCGTTTGCCTATAAACGCGCTCAATATGTTGACATTCTTATGCGATCTGAAATTTTCATGCAATATCACCCCAAGCATGGTGAGTTAAAAGATGATCGCGAGGATATCTAAAAGCAAACAGTAAAAATAATTTAGTAACTCTAAAAAAAGTAACGATGGCAAAAATTGGAATCTTCTTCGGTTCTACCGAAGGCAACACAGAAAGAGTAGTAGCACAAATTCAAAAAGCTCTTGGTGGTGAGCCAGAAGTGGTGCTGCATAACGTCAATTCAGCAACTGCGGATGATCTTCAACCTTATTCAAACTTAATATTAGCATGTCCCACCTGGGAGATCGGGCAACTGCAAGAAGATTGGGATGCATTTATTGATGAATTAGATGACGTTGATTTCACAGGAAAGAAAGTTGCCTTTCAGGGCTGCGGTGATGCGGATGGGTATCCAGATACATTTCAAGATGCACTGGGTATTATCTATGATCGTATCAAAGACAAGGGAGCGACTTTCGTTGGCGCATGGCCTACAGACGGGTACAACTTCGAAGCATCAAAAGCGGTGGTGAACGGAAAATTTTTGGGCCTGGCGATCGATGAGGACAACCAGAAAGATTTAACTGCTGGGCGCATTGAAAAATGGGCTGCACAATTGAAAAACGAATTTTAACAAATTAAGTAAATGGCAGATATCCGATTTAAGAAGCCACTCTTTCCAGTAAGTGTTTCCCTGCGAAATTACTTGCAAAAAACACAACGTGAAATTGATGTGCCAATCGGATACACTGACTTACTACACTATAATAGTTCGATCGCCTTCTTCGACAAAAAGGGTGAGGATACTCTTTGGGAGACACTCATCTATTCTGAGTCTGACCGGCAGTTTATTCATGAATCGCTGAGAAAGATTTATGCTTTGCTGAAAGTGGGTGGTGATATGTCGGTGATCGAACATTTATACATCGATCGGGTAGATTACTGCCTGTATGCCAATACACACCCTGTTAGGGTGCGGATAGTGAACCGGCTCAACGATTTGTTCGACTATTTTTATATTAAACAAGCAGATGCATCCCGCGTCTATGGGATGGAGCTAGAGCACTTGTTATCTCCCAATAAAATAAACTACCTCATTAAAGGCGACACATTCATCGAGGAGCACATACAAGGTATTCCGGGAGATACTTTTATCAAGCATTACCTCACGGAACATCACGACTATAACCCGCTTCGAATTGCGAAAGAGTTTGTAAAGTTTAATGAACGCAGTTTAGTGCAATTGTTAGGAGATATGCGGAGAGATAATTTTGTGGTTGAAATTATCCCCGATTTCGATGAGTTGCATTTTCGATTACGCGCTATTGATTTCGACCAGGAATGCTTTGAGGGAAGTTGTAAGATTTACATGCCACAATACTTCAAAGAGAACAACCCGATTATCAACCTTGGGTTTAAGAGTATGTCACCCGTTTTGGAATTGCAATACCAGCGTGAAGAACGGATGCGCTTGAGTAATCGAGTGAAAGCCTCTCAGCCTCAGTTGGAAACACTTCTGTCGGCCATGACGAAGGATACGTTGTCAACTCCCGAACATTTAACCCAACTTAAGACTGAATTGGCAGAACTTTATCAAGATACTGGTTTTGTTTCCTGTCAAAGCATGGGAGAAATAGTGCAAACAAGCATATTGCTTTTGGAAAAATATCCGGTAAGAAAACGCTACAAGAAAAAACAGCTATCGCATGAGTAATCGTGCTGATTATATTGAACAATCTGGTTTAGTCATTGCCAATACAAATGGCAACATGAAAGTGACGATTGTAGGGAACAGTGGTTGTTCCGCTTGTCATAATAGTCTATGCATGCTTGGCGATAGTAAGTCAAAGGAATTAGAAGTGACTATGAAAAATGCATTATTCCGAATAGGTGAAGAGGTGTTCATTAGAATCAATCCAACCTCTGCTTATTTGGGCTTGATTCTCTTGTACCTCCTACCTTTTCTGTTACTCGTTGGTTTGTTGATTGCTTTTTTGCACATGGGATATGCCGAGTTGATAGCTGGGACGATCTCGTTGGGGAGTTTGGTTCCGTACTTTCTGTTTCTGTTTTTGTTTCGCAAACAACTGGCCACTCAGTGTCGAGTGAATATTGTCAAAAAAGTATGAGCACCGAAATTATTTATACCGTAATAAGTCTCACAGCGATCGGGATAATTGCAGCTGTGGTGATCTATTTCGTTTCCAAAAAATTCGCTGTTCAAGAAGATCCACGCATCAGCAATGTTGAAAGTGTGTTGCCCAACACCAATTGTGGCGGGTGTGGCCAGCCCGGATGCCACGCATTTGCTGTAGCCGTGGTTAATACTGGGGACCTTTCTAATTTGCATTGTCCGGTTGGAGGCAACTCAGTAATGAAACGCGTGGCCGATATCCTTGGCGTGCAAGCGGTTGAAAAAGATCCCTACATCGCAGTGGTGCGTTGTTCGGGTTCTTTTGAGTATCGAAAGAAAACAAGTGTGTACAATGGCACAAGCTCATGTAAGATAGAAGCAAATCTGTACAGTGGCGATACCGGCTGCGCCTATGGCTGCCTTGGTCATGGCGACTGTGTAGATGTGTGTGACTTTGATGCCATGTACATGGATGAGAAGACCGGTTTGCCTGTAATTGTTGAATACAAATGCACTGCTTGCAATGCTTGTGTGAAAGAATGCCCTAAAGATATTTTAGAACTCTGGCCGAAAGGAAAGAAAAATCAACGCGTATATGTGGCTTGCCTCAACGAGGAAAAAGGCAGCACTGCCCGCAAAGAATGCGCAGTCGCATGCTCTGGCTGTTCTAAATGTTTTGAATCCTGTCGTTACGATGCCATCAGTATGGTCAACAACTTGGCTCATATCGATCCGGAGAAATGCAAGCTGTGTATGGAATGTGTAGGAACTTGCGATGTACACAACATTATCACGACCAACGTAACGCCTGAGAAGTTACAGCAAGGAGATGAACAACGGCTGAAGCATGAAGAACGTGCTCGTAAAAAAAGAGAAGCAGAAAAATTAGGAGCCCAACAAAGTAACAATGAGCCTCCACAAGCATAAAACGTTTAGCATCGGAGGGGTGCACCCGGACGATAATAAGTTATCGGCACATACGCCCATTACTCCTCTGGAGTTGCCCAAGATGGTGATCATCCCCATTACTCAACATATTGGAGCACCTGCAAAGATCATCGTGCAACGAGGAGATGCGGTGAAGGCTGGACAAATTATTGCCACGCACGAAGGGTTCGTTTCTTCCAATATCCATTCTTCCGTTTCCGGAAAAGTAGGCATCATAGAAGAGGTGATGGATAGTACCGGTTTTAAACATACAGCCATTTCTATTCGTGTGAAGGGTGATGAGTGGGTAGAAAATATTGATCGCACCGATACACTTATCGAAGAAATAGTATTAGCTCCTAAAGAGATTGTAGCGAGGATCATGGAGTCCGGTGTTGTAGGTATGGGTGGAGCAGCCTTCCCATCTCATGTAAAATTGAGTGTGCCCGAAGGCAAGCACGTGAATCATTTGATTATTAATGGTGTTGAGTGCGAGCCGTTCCTCACAGCCGATCATCGGCTGATGGTTGAAAAGCCAAAAGAAATTATCGTTGGTATTAAAGTATTGATGAAGGCGTTGGCCGTTGACAAGGCGATCATCGGCATTGAAGATAATAAAGCCGATGCCATTGAAATTTTTGAGAATCTATTGGTAAATGAACCCGGAATTTCCGTGGAGGCACTGGAAGTGCAGTATCCGCAAGGAGGAGAGAAACAATTGATTCAGGCGCTATTGAATCGGGAAGTTCCTTCGGGTGGCTTGCCTTCAGACGTAGGCGTCATCGTTCACAATGTAGGCACTACGTATGCCATCTATCAGGCTGTTCAAAAAAACAAACCATTAATTGAAAGAGTTGTAACAGTTACGGGTAAGTCGGTCAAGCAACCTTCTAATTTTTTAGTACGAATTGGAACGCCTGTAATAGATGTATTGATTGGTGCGGGTGGCGTGCCTGAAGATACGGGTAAGATTGTAAGTGGCGGGCCCATGATGGGCAAAGCCATTGCTGATTTAAATGTACCGGTGGCGAAAGGTACCTCCGGTATTTTGCTCATACCTAAGGAAGATTCGATGCGCGAAGAAGTGTACAACTGCGTGCATTGTGGAAAATGTATAGAAGCATGCCCGATGGGGCTTGAACCCTACCGCTTGTTGTTATTGGCAAAAAAAGGAAATCACTCACGCGCGAAGGAAGAACATATTGTTGATTGTATAGAATGTGGTTCTTGTTCATTTGTATGTCCATCCAATCGCCCAATATTAGACTACATAAGATTGGGTAAAACACAATTGAGAAAACAAAAGAAACAATGAGTACTGAATTGCTCACCATATCTCCTTCTCCCCATATTCACAGTGAACTGACGGTGCCGCAAATTATGCGGGCGGTCATCATTGCCATGGTGCCGGCATTTCTATTTTCCATCTACAATTTTGGCCTAGGCGCGTTGTATGTAACTACGTTCTCCGTAATTTTTTGTGTAGCCTTCGAATACCTTATCGCTCGCTATCTATTGAATAAGTCTGCGTCCATCTACGATGGCTCGGCTGTAATCACCGGCATACTATTGGCATTTAATGTGCCTTCTAATTTGCCCTGGTATGTTATCTTGATTGGAAGCGCGGTATCCATTGGTATCGGAAAGATGAGTTTCGGTGGCCTTGGAAATAATCCCTTCAATCCGGCTTTGGTTGGACGTGTGTTTTTATTGTTGTCGTTTCCGGTGCAGATGACTTCTTGGCCAGTTGCTAAAGCAACACTATCACTCGATGCTGTAACCAGCGCAACACCGTTGGGTGTACTCAAGGAAGGACTACGCGCAGGCGAATCAGTAGATGTATTGATGGCTAAAATGCCTTCCTATATTGATTTCTTTTTTGGCCTGCAGAGCGGATCAATAGGAGAAATGTCAGCCTTCGCATTGCTGTTGGGGTTGGGCTACATGTTGTATAAAAAAATAATCACCTGGCATATTCCGGTATCCATGCTGATCACCATTTTTGTATTGACAGGAATCTTCTGGTTGAGCGATCCCAACAAGTATGCTACTCCTCTTTTTCACATTCTCACCGGAGGTGTGATGCTGGGTGCCGTATTTATGGCCACTGACTACGTGACGTCTCCTTTCACCCATCGGGGCATGCTCATTTTTGGTTTTGGTATTGGATTACTCACGGTACTGATTCGTTTGTTTGGCAGCTATCCGGAGGGGGTATCGTTTGCGATCTTAATTATGAACGCTTTTGTACCGTTGATTAATCGGTTTGCAAAGGAACCCCGATACGGAGCGAAACGGGCCAAGGATAAAGAACTTGAAACCGTAAGGCACTAGCGATGGCAGCTGCAAAATCATCTTTCCTGAACTTAGTGATCACATTGACCATCGTTACATTGGTTGCGTCTCTCTCTCTCGGTTATGTTTATGAATGGACCAAGGAGCCCATCGCAGAAGCGCAGATGGCCAAGCAATTGAAAGCCATTGAATCGGTGGTGAGCGGCTACGACAATAATCCCGTGTTAGAAAGTTATCGCTTACCCACACCAGATGGAAGGGATAGTCTTGAATTTTTTCCAGCGAAAAAGAAGGGCGAGTTGATCGGTGTGGCCGTCAAGACAAAATCCTCAAAAGGATATAGTGGTGACATTTGGTTGATGGTTGGTTTTAACGTGAACGGTGACATTCAAAATATTTTTGTGATTGAGCATAAAGAAACGCCCGGGCTAGGTTCGAAAATGACCACCCCAAAATTTCTTCAACAATTCATGGGACGTAATCCAGCTACCATGAAGCTAACGGTGAAAAAAGACGGTGGCGATGTGGACGCCATAACAGGAGCTACCATAACTACAAGGGCATTTTCAGGAGCAGTACAAACAGCCCACGAAACATTCAAAAAATCAACCGTTAATGGAGCAGCCAATTAGTTTGAAAGAGAATTTTTTCAAAGGGATCATCAAAGAAAATCCAGTCTTTGTCCTATTGCTTGGGTGTTGCCCTACATTAGGTGTTACATCCTCTGCGGTGAATGGGCTAGGGATGGGCGCTGCTACTGCATTTGTGCTGGTGATGTCTAATCTGGCTATTGCATTGGTGAAAAATGTAATACCCGACAAAGTGCGTATCCCTGCCTTCATCGTTATCATTGCTGCATTTGTTACGGTGGTGCAACTGTTGATGGCTGCCTACACGCCAGCCTTAAATGAGCAACTGGGATTATTTATTCCACTCATAGTTGTGAACTGTATTGTGCTGGGAAGGGCAGAAGCCTTTGCTTCGCGCAATACGGCAGTAGCCAGCATGATTGATGGCCTAGGAATGGGGGTTGGATTTACGTTTGCATTGTTGCTTCTTGGTACAATCCGAGAACTGTTGGGCAATCTTTCCTTCTTCGGTTACAAGTTGGTGGAAGCCGATGGTATCTTGATTTTTGTTTTGGCGCCTGGCGCTTTTATCACGTTAGGTTTTATTATCGCCACGATGAAGTGGTTAAAAGAACGGGAAAGTAAAAGGACGCATTAATTCTTTTGTATGGAATACCTTATCATTATCATCTCCACTATTTTCATTAATAACATTGTGCTGGCCAAGTTTTTAGGAATCTGCCCTTTCCTGGGTGTTTCTAAAAACACTTCCACGGCCGTGGGCATGGGTGCGGCTGTTGTATTTGTGATGACGCTTTCCACTATTATGACGTATCTGGTGCAACACTACATCCTGTTACCGCTGGGGATCGCTTATATGCAAACCGTTACTTATATTTTAGTTATTGCCTTTTTAGTGCAGGTAGTCGAGATCATCTTAAAAAAGGTAAGCCCCGATCTATACCAGGCACTCGGGGTATACCTTCCATTGATCACTACTAATTGCACGATATTAGGCGTTGCGATTTTAGTCATTCAAAATAACTTCAATCTTTTACAAAGCGTGGTATTTGCTATTGGCAATTCGGTAGGTTTTACGCTGGCTATCGCACTCTTTTCAAGCATCCGCGAGCAACTAGACAATGCCGACCTACCCGAGTACATGCAAGGAATTCCGGCAGCGCTGATTACAGCGAGTATTTTATCAATGGCCTTTATGGGTTTTGCTGGGTTGGTGTAGCTCAGCAATAGATTTTTAAATCAGCCTGATTAAATGTTTAAGCAAAAAAGTAGTTCAATTACAACTCTGCGTAGTCGACAACATTTTTCTTATAGAACATCTCCAAAAACACTGACAAGATATTATTGTCTTCTTTCATTTCTTATTTTTCAAAAAACAAATCTATATCCCGAAAGCCAGTTAGCTGCTCGGCATCCTCAAACGTAAGCCTTTTAAATCCAATGGTCCAACCTTTGAAAAAATGCTCTTGGGAGTTGCCTTGAATGACCGTCATTATTCTGGTATGTCGTGGATCAGCTTTTATCTTCGCGTAAATCCTATCGACAACTATTTTTTCTCCCTCCAATACTTGAATGAATTTCCCTTGTAGATAAAGCAGCATTCTGGTGATTCCGTTTTGTTTGTTGGAAACGCGACATTCTTTGAGAAGCTCGATAAGATCATGCTCAGCAAACTCTTTGGTGCATGACTTGTATAGACTAGAAGATAGATCGAGCAAATCTATATTTTTTTCGGAAAAGAGTTACTTTCAATAGGTCAAAAGTTCAAGAACCATCACCGACAGTATAGCTTTTGACATCCTTACATCTGTGCGTGAACTTAATGTTGGCTTGCTCTTCGTGCGCGGCTGCCTAATTATATCTCCCAATGACTAGATCCCAACAATAGATTTTCTAAATTTCCGATGCCTTTCTCCTCGACCTCATGTTGAATTTGTTCCACTACCCGATCCTCATATGAACTTCGATCGGTGTGGTTTTGTATTACGCCCATAGGCCGTGGAAGGGTTTCTGCATATGTCATGTTTGCCAGAATAAAGGCTAGCGTAGAATCTTTCTCATCGTGAATTAATACATCATTGATGCTATGGCCACCCTCCGTTAGTTCGATAACAGTTGGGCGAAAGCCATCTAACTTAATGCCCTTGTTTTTTTGTTTGCCAAAAACCATTGGCTTACCATGTTCTAGCCACACCGAATGATCTTCGCGCGTTTCTGCATTGGTGTACAAATCAAATGCACCATCGTTAAAAATGCGACAGTTGGTATAAATCTCGACAAAAGAAAACCCTTTGTGCTGATGTGCTTGTAATAACAAGTTTTGTAATTGTTGCCGGTCTTTGTCATGCCCTCGCGCCACGAATGTAGCACTGGCTCCTAGTGCGAGAGCTACGGGATTAAACGGATCATCTAGTGCACCAAGTGGTGATGACTTTGTAATTTGCCCACGATGAGAGGTAGGGGAGTATTGTCCCTTGGTAAGACTATATACTTCGTTGTTAAACATCAATACATTCATATCCACATTTCTGCGACACGCATGGATAAAGTGATTTCCGCCAATACTCATGTTGTCACCATCGCCCGTCACCACCCACACACTTAGATCGGGTCGGGCAATTTTTAATCCACTGGCTATTGGAAGCGCTCTGCCATGGATGCCGTGAAAACCATACGTATCCATGTAGTAAGGAAAACGTCCTGAGCATCCTATGCCCGAAATAAAAACAATCTTCTCTTTTGGTATACCCAACTCGGGCATGAGACGCTGCGCAGGGGAGAGCACGGAGATCGCTCCACACCCCGCACACCAACGAACATCTACATCGGGTTTAAAATCTTTTGATGTATAATGACTTTCGCCACTGTGGGGTTTATTGACGAGATCATCGATAATCGTGTTCATAATTTTTGTTTTTAAAGATCAACCGGAATGTCAAGATTTGATTTTTTGGATGGCCACTTCTTTATGTTGGTCATGGTAAGCAACACGGAAATCTTTTCTTCCAACTCAATTGCTTTGAAAGGTTTCCCTTGCACCTTATTAATGCCAATTACTCGTTTTAAGTATTTTGCCTGAATCAAATTTTTCAATTGTCCTAGATTCAATTCTGGAATGACCACTCGATCAAAGCGATGCAAAACATCTCCTAAATTTTTTGGAAAAGGATTCAGATAACGCAAATGTGCAAATGATACCTTCTGTCCCTGCGATCTTAAATTTTCATAAGCATTGTTTGCGGCCCCGTAGGTACTGCCCCAACTCAAGAGCAACAAATCTCCTTTTGCTTCACCCATCACATCCAAATCAGGAATATCATTCGCAATACCATCTACTTTTTTCTGACGAAGTTCCACCATCTTTTGATGATTAATGGGGTCGTGACTAACCACACCACTGCCATCTTCTTTTTCTAATCCTCCAATGCGGTGTTCCATCCCTTGCATGCCTGGTATTGCCCACAACCGACCCAATGTTTCGGGATTGCGGACATAAGGCTTGAATGTGGAAGGGTCGGCAGCGAAGTTGGGTGCAATGTCCGGCAATTTATCTACATCCGGTATGCGCCAGGGTTCTGAAGCTTGCCCGATATAGCCATCAGTGAGCAACATCACTGGTGTCATATATTTTAAAGCAATGCGTGCAGCCTCCAGCGTCATGTTAAAACAATCTGCAGAGCTAGCAGCAGCAAGCACTGGAATGGGGGCCTCACCATGACGGCCATACATCGCTTGCATCAAATCGCTTTGTTCTGTTTTTGTTGGCAGGCCGGTAGAAGGACCAGCCCGTTGTACATCGACAATAATCAATGGCAACTCCGTCATGATGGCCAGACCTATCGCTTCTGTTTTTAAAGAGAGTCCAGGGCCACTGGTGGTTGTTACAGCAAGGCTTCCGCCAAAAGCAGCACCGATTGCACTCGTGATGGCGGCAATTTCATCTTCGGCTTGCAGGTGCTTAACACCATATTGTTTGTAGCCCGAGATCGCGTGTAAAATATCAGTAGCCGGAGTAATAGGGTAGGAGCCTAAAAAAAGAGGAAGGTGTGCTTTGGTTGCCGCGACTACTAACCCCAACGCTACGGCCTGGTTTCCTGTAATGCTTCGATATTTTCCCGGTGGCAATTTTGATTTATCGATGACATATTGCTTTCTGAAATCCGGATTCTTCTCGGCAAAATTCCAACCACCTTGCAATGCATGTACATTGGCTAAGATCACATCTTCTTTCCCTTTGAACTTTTTATTGATCCATGATACGGTTGGATCAAGCGGTCGGTTAAATAGCCAGTACGTGATTCCAAGAGCAAAAATATTTCTTGTCTTTTGAATAAGCTTTGAAGGAAGCTCTACTTCGATAAAAGCTTTTTTCAATTCTTTGCTCATATCAACTGCAAAAACATGATACTTTGCTAGCCCTACATCTTCTAGCGGATTACGAGCATAACCCGCAAGTTTTAAATTACGATCGTCAAAGCCTTCCGTGTTTACAATTACTATTCCGCCCTCACGAACTTGTGCTAAATTTACTTTTAGGCTGGCCGCATTCATCGCCACCAGTACATCAACAAAGTCACCTGATGTAGTGATGTGTTTACTGCCGAAGTGAACTTGAAAAGCGCTTACACCATAAAGGGTACCCTCCGGGGCGCGTATTTCTGATGGATAATCTGGAAATGTATTTACTTCATTGCCAGCAAACCCAGCTGTATCAGAAAATTGAGTTCCAATCAACTGCATACCATCACCACTATCTCCGGCAAATCGTACAGTTACTTCATTCAAATGTTCGATGATTTTCTCCATTGCAGGTGGGATTAATTACATAGTAAGACTACCACTATTGCTAGTTCTTTAAAATGACAAAAGTCATAGCAAGCCGACTAATCTTAATAAAATCAATCTGAAACCAAAGGCACAGATTTTCTACTGCATTCTTTTGGTTCATTAGGAAATCCTAATTCACTATATAATAGGGTCAACTCTTTTACACTTTGTTTTCGAGTAGGATGGCATCCAGGTCTTCTCCGGGAAGAGCAACGATCTTTTGGACTTCATTATCCCATTCAATTTTACGCCCAAGCTTATACGACAAACCGCCCATATGTGCGGTAATGGCCTCCTCGAAACCTTCTTGAATTCCGCAACTTGGTTTCCCTCCGTTTCGGATACAGCTTATCCATTCGCGCAGATGTAGAAATGTTGAGTCTACTCGTTTGCCATCACGATATGTCCACAGAAGACCTTTGTTGGCAAAATACTTTGCAGTGGCTGAGGTAACGGCATCGACACCATTTACACTGGGGTCATATTGAAAGATGGGTACATAGGGATCAATCTGTTTCTCTTCGATCATTTTTTTGTACCGTGTAGAACCACTGTCAGCAAAGATGGTTACCGCATTGCCCAACTCCATAGATCCATCATGGCCCATTAGAACCGTGCCGCGATCTAGTTGATTACCCAGTGTAGCACTGTACACAAAGGTCATCCCCTGCTCTTTCCCAATCTCCTGAGAAGTTCCAGTCTTGAAATCAGGATACTCCATATTGATTTGCATAACGTCCGGTACATTTCTGCCGTCACGGTGTGTATATATCCCCCCTGAAGCCGTCACAAATTTTGGGATGCCCATTTTCAATATGCAATTGATACGATCGTAGTCATGAGTCATTAAATCACCCGATAAACCAGATCCATAAGCCCACCATTTTCTCCATCTAAAAAAGTGTTCGGCATTAAAAGGTATTTTTGGCGCGGAGCCTAAAAAAAGCTCCCAATAAATTGTCTTCGTGTTTGCATCTGGGTGAATATCATATTGCCACGCACCATTGTCATCATTGCGGTTGGTGGCGGTCATGACTAAAGAGATATGCCCTAGTACATTTTTTGCAATGGCATCCTGGGCGGTCAAAAAGCTTTGCGTTTGCCGGTGTTGATGTCCTAATGCAAACACTACCTTTGGATTTTCTATAACTGCATTTCGTAGCGTGTAGGTTTCCTCAATACTGTGCGTCATCGGTTTTTCGACATACACGTGAATACCCGCGTTGATGGCTTCGATGGAAAGTGGTGCATGCCAGTGGTCGGGGGTCGCAATGACAACCGCATCAACTTCTCCGCTGTTGATCATCTCGGTAGCGGTTCGATACCGCTTACATGTATTTCCATTACCGTTAAACGACTGTAATGCCTTGTTGGCATGAACATCAAACACATCGCATACTCCAGTTAATCTGATATTCAAATTCTCCTGATCTTTAAACTCTTTGAGACGAGTGTCTGCCGGATTCTCTTTTTCTGCGCGGCTCATTTCCTCTAGCCATTCGGTAGTGGCGTATCCAAGCGATCTCACCAAATGTTCACCTCTTCCTCCAAATCCAATTATCCCAATTCGCAATGGCGAACCCTCCATGGTTGCAGTAGGTGGGGGAGCAGAGGCCTTGATATTTAATGTTTGTAGGAGAATATTTCGCTCTCTCTTTGCTTTGGTACTAAAAGAAGCACCTGCACTCCATACTGCGCCAAATAAAGAAAGGCCCCCTAATGACTTCAGCCAGTCTCTGCGCGTCAATGTTTGAAAGATATTTTGTTTTGTTGACATATTTAGTTTTTTTTAAAATGACAGTCGGGTATACTATTTCTTTGTCTTGAACATTCGTTCGATACCAAATCGTTTTTCTGTGGGAAATAGGGCGAGTACCAACAGGGCAGCTGCTTCAATTAAATTTTTGTTGACCAACCAATAACTGCCCTCACTTGGACCCTGCGGAAGCCAAGGGAATGCAGGGTGAGCCAAATAATACAATAGTAGTAAACCAATGCCGGCAAGACAGGCCCATTTTGTACGGAATCCAATTAATAGGCTTGCACCAACAACCAGTAAAATGAAAATATTGAGTACATCAACGGCCGGCAAGATAGATTCACTGGCAAGCCACTGAAAAAAGGGTTGAAAAAAACTGGCGCTTAGCAGGTATCCTTTGGCTGTCCAGGTAGTGCTGTACACTTTTATAACTCCTTCGTACAGGAAGTGCCAACCGATTAATAATCTTAATAGAACCATACTATTGACTTGGCCGATACTCAATTTTGAAATAGCATTCATTTTGGCTGGAGTTTAATGACTGGTAAAATTGCCGATTGTTGTGTATTTCGGGGATGATGTTTGTCACGGTTCGATATGATTGTATGTTTCTAATTGAAATCGAGTCATCATGTACTGATAAAAATCATTTTGTGACGAGCTAGATGTCATAAATCAATCAGCCATTAAATCAGACATTCGTCAAAGAAAAACAAGTTAAAGAAAAACAAACTACTATATGGAAGCCAAGAAGAGTTTGCGGGCAGATATCAATCGGTGGCATGGCACCTTGTTCAGTTTTAGCCTGCTTATTACCATGTTGTTAATGGTTCTGGCATTCGAATGGAAAACTTCGGATCGTGACGAGAAGATTGAAGTGGTACGCACAACAAATGTGTTTGAGCCGCTGGCAGAAGTACCACCAACAGAGATCAAATCACCACCAGCTCCTGTTGTTCAGCAACCAACATTTGTAGTTGTTCCTGATGAGGAGGAGATCAAACAAGAAATAAAATTTGACCTGGATGTGGAAGTCACTACGGAGACAAAGGTTCAAGAATATATACCAGTGGAACTCCCCAAAGTAATTGAAGAGGAGACAGATAAGATTTTCTTGGTTGTGGAGCAAACGGCAGTACCCAAAAATGGAATGGCCGGATTTTATAAATATGTTTCCGAAAATCTCAGGTATCCTGCGCCTGCTCGCAGGATGGGTGTAGAAGGAAAAATATATGTTCAGTTCGTAGTAGACAAAGATGGAAGTATTACAGACGTTACTACAGTCAACAGCTTGGGAGCTGGTCTGGAAGAAGAGGCTATCCGTATATTAAAAGCTGCGCCACCCTGGACGCCTGGTCGTCAACGCGGTAAACCCGTCAAACAAAGAATGGTGATCCCGATCTTTTTCAAGCTGGCGCAATAACGTAACGAGTCTTACAAAAAGCTGAGGTGTACTAATCAAACAAAGTCAAATTACCAAACTGATCTGCTGCCGGAACAGGTAACAGCAGTGAGGGACGGTCAAACTGTATTGAATTCAATTGCGGGGAGACGGTGAACCCGTCAAAGTCAATTCCATTTGCCCGTTTCAGAAGGTCAAGTAGTTCGGATTCTTCCGCATCTTTTTTTAGCCAAATTGCTTCGTCTTCCTTGGAAAGAACTAGAGGCTGTCTGTCAGAAACGGTAGCTGATAGCCCTTTAGCCAAAGTAGTGATAATCGTAAAGGTGTGGAATGCATCACCATCTTCTTCGTATTCTTCCCATATTCCGGCCATCGAAAATAGTTCTTTTGAAGGAAGGACAAATCGCCATGGGATCATTATCTTCTTTCCTACTTTTTTCCAGGCATAAAAGCCATCCGCGGGAATAACGCATCGGTATTTTTTCAGACTCTTTGCCAACACTGGTTTTTCAATGATTTGTTCGGCACGCACATTGATCAGTCGCTCGGCTATTGACTTGTTCTTTGCCCATTGGGGAGCAACGCCCCAATAGAAATAGGAGAAACCCTGTGGGCTTTCGTTAGTTAGCACAGGAAAAAGTTGCGAAGGCGCACCATTGTATCTTGGAAGGAAAGTTGGCTCTTCAGTCTTATAGCGCGAAGCTAATCGGCTGGCAGAAACCCCTACAGAAAATCGTTCGATCATGTTGTGATAATAAAATCCAAGGCCCGCAATTCTGACCAGTATCGTCCGTTTTCGCCAAAATGGGCAAAACCAACGTGACCACCATGTAGCGGGTTCTCTGTTCTTACAAAGGTATGGTCTTTCAGATCAGGAAAACACTCACGACTGAGAAATGGGTCATTTTTTGCGTTGACGATCAATGTTTTTGTTTGAATAGCTTCCACGAAATGAATGGAGCTACTTCGTGTATAGTAGTCAATCGCATTGGCAAATCCGTGAATGGGGGCTGTGAAGTGATCATCAAATTCCATCAGTGTTTTGACACTGTTAAGACGATCGACTCGGATAGTCGGCTGTTGGCTTGACTTCTGAAGTACTTTCGTTTTTAGACTTTTTAGGAATCGCTGATGATAAATCCAGTTGTAGGGCTTCATAATTTCTAAGCAACTCGTGTGCAAATCCAGGGGCACCGAAAAGACAACAGCTGTAGTTATCTTTTTGCAGGTCGCCCCGCTTTCGCCTAAAAATTTCAATGTCAGATTGCCACCAAGGCTAAAGCCGATCAGCGAGATGGATTGGTAGATAGGGTAGACATATTCGATAACCGTCTTTAGATCTTCGGTAGCTCCACTGTGATAAAAGCGAGGCTGCCGATTCATCTCACCGCTACAACCTCTGTAGTTCCAAGCCAATACATCAAAGCTTTTCTCAAAAAATGCTTTCGCCATCCCCTTGATATAGGCCCTTTCTGTATTGCCTTCTAAGCCATGTGAAATGATCACTAGGTGGGATGCGCCTTGCCGTAGAAAGTCTAAATCTAAAAAGTCCTTGTCCGGTGTTTCGATTCTTTCCCGTTCATAGGAGCGCAATTCGATTTTACGAAAAAGCGAAGGGTAAATTGTTTCAAGGTGCCGATTTGGGAGGAATAGGGGACGAACATAACTTTCCATGGATGTTAACCTGCTTCTCCGTTGTTGATCACTTATGACCAGCCTCTTTTTGTTTTCAGCGCGGTTACGTGTGCCAAATGGTGATCTCCATGCCAGGCATACATGCCCAACAGTTGAGCTAAACTGATCTTCTTTCTTGTGTCGGGGTGAATGAAATGTTTGTTAAGTAGATATTGTGGGATATGTCTCGCCAAGGCAACAAATTTTGTATGCAATGCGTGAATTAGGTTTAAGGAAATAGCAATGGGTAATTTTGTTTCTGGTGTTTCGGCCCAGCCTTTTTCATCGTAGGCTTTGATTACTGGAGAATCTTCGGTTAGTGTCCACTTAATTCTGATATAGGCATTCATGTGGCTATCTGCGACATGGTGAACCACTTGTCGAATTGTCCATCCTCCTTCCCGATAGGGCGTGTCTAGTTGGTTGTCACTTAGATTTGTCACCGAGTCCGTGAGTTTTTCCGGCAATGCTTCTATCCTCGAAATAAAGTCAGTGATTTCCTCTGAGCTATAGGCAGTGGCTGGTTTAAATTTTCCAATAGGGTACAGGTCTGGATCAGGAAGTAATTCGGTCATGTTAAAAGTGCCAAATCGTGTTCGTCAGTTCATCTTTTCGACCGCGTCATTGATTTCGCTTTCGGAAAAAGGCTTATGGAGTACAACCGGCTTTTTCTTCTTCGCATTCCGCTTCTTTTTAACCCTGATGTTTGTGAGCTCAATGAGGAGTGAAAAAGCCACCGCGAAGTAGATATATCCCTTTGGAACGACAAATTCCAACGCCTCTAAAAACAACATGAAGCCAATTAAGATCAAGAAGCCTAATGCCAGGACTTCCATGGATGGATGCTGCTGGATGAATTTACTAATGGCTCCGGAGAAGAACATCATTGCGCCAATTGAAATCATAACCGCAAAAATCATGATGATGACTTGATCCACTATACCGATGGCCGTAAGAATGGAATCAAATGAGAAGATGATATCAAGTAAAATAATCTGAAAGATGGTGGCACTCAGGGTAGGTATCTTTGGCTTACTACTCACTCCATCTTCGTCTTCTTCACCCTCCATTTCGTGATTTATTTCCATGGTGCTTTTTGCGATCAGAAATAACCCTCCAAAGCCGAGGATTAAATCGCGACCGCTAAACGTATGGTCTCCATGAAATCCCAGGAATTTGATCAGCCAATCCGGCATGAAGTCATTGACCGCAAACAATGGCTCTTTGAAACTGATGATCCAAGTGATGCAAAGTAAGAAAACAATGCGAACAAACATGGCCAAAAACAGACCTATGTTTCTCGCTTTACCGCGTTGTTCTTCGGGTAGTTTGTTGGAAACAATTGAGATGAAAATAATATTGTCAATACCTAAGACAATTTCTAAAAAACATAGAGTTATAAGAGCAAGCCAGGCATCGGCTTTTAAGAATATTTCCATCTACAGCACAATTTGAAATTTGTGTCTAAATTAAACAAAGAGTTGAACTTAAAAAATGTATCTCCAAACAAAAGAAAATCAGTCTTTTAATCCCATTTTTGACCAAACTATTTTTGATTTACTGTTTTTAATGCCACTTACGTTTTCATCAAAAACACGTGACTTATCTATCCGGCAGATGGCTATTGAATCGATGGATTTGGTGGTGATTGGCGGAGGCATTACCGGAGCGGGTATTGCACTTGATGCAGCGTCACGCGGACTTTCTGTTGCTTTGATTGAAAAAAATGACTTTGCATTTGGCACCAGTAGCCGCTCTACAAAATTGATACATGGAGGATTGCGTTACCTCAAGCAACTTGAATTTGGATTAGTGAAAGAAGTGGGCAGCGAGCGGGCAATCGTTCATCGGCTAGCACCACATCTGGTGATACCGGAGAAGATGTTGCTGCCACTTTATGATAAACGAGGGATGGGTTACTGGCTAGCTTCCTTGGGGCTCAAGATTTATGACTGGTTGGCGGGAGTTAAACAGCAAGATCGGAGGGTGATGCTTACCCGAGGTCAAACACTCCGTGCGGAACCATTGCTAAAGCCAGAAGATGTAAAAGGGGGAGCGATTTATGCCGAATACAGAACCGATGACGCTCGGCTCACTATTGAGATCGTGAAGACCGCCCATGGTAAAGGGGCGATCATTGCCAACTATTGTCAGGTTACCGGTTTTGTTTATGCGGAGAATCAGGTGGCCGGAGTTCAGGTAACTAACATGCTCGGAGCCAATACGTTCACGATAAAAGCAAAAGCTGTGGTGAATGCCGCTGGTCCATGGGTAGATGAATTGCGCGAGCTCAATCATTCCAAGAAAAACAAACGCCTGCACCTTACAAAAGGAGTCCATGTGGTCGTTCCCAACAACAGGTTCCCTATTAAACAGGCGATCTATTTTGACGTAGATGACGGAAGAATGATTTTTGCCATTCCCCGCGAAAGAACGACCTACATTGGAACAACAGACACTACTTACCAAGGGAGCAAAGAAGAAGTCTTGACAACCCAGGAGGATGCGGCTTATATTATCAATGCAACTAATCGCACCTTTCCAAATTTGGAATTGACAATCAACGATATTGAATCGAGCTGGGCTGGATTGCGACCGTTGATACACGAAGATGGTAAGTCGGCTTCTGAACTTTCCCGAAAAGACGAAATATTTGTATCTGAAACCGGTTTGATCTCGATCGCGGGAGGCAAGCTAACGGGCTATCGTAAGATGGCAGAACGAATTGTCGATCGGGTAGTGTCAACTAGTTTCCCTCAGAATAAAGTTAAATGCTTCACCGACTCAATACCTTTTTCAGGTGCCCAATTTAGGAACTACGATGAGGTAAAAAACTATAAGGCGAGCTTACTAATTCAGCTTAGTGTTTTAAATCTAGAAGGTCAGGTTAGCTACCTGGTGGCTAACTATGGTAGGCATTGCGATGTGATTCTGGATCGTCTTAAAGTAAATTTGGAGAAGGACACGGACGTTGCTTTGATGAAAGCAGAATTATGGTATTGCTTCGAATATGAGATGGTTTTGACCCCCGAAGACTTTCTGGTAAGGCGGACTGGGATGTTGTACTTCGATCTGCCCCGACTGCAAAAAATTAAAGAAGTAGTACTGATTGAGTTCAGCACTTTTTTCAGCTGGTCATTGAGCGATCTCGATATAGCGAGGAAAAGACTAGATAAAGTAATTTTACAGGCAACTCAATTTTTACCAAGTAACAATCCATGAAGATTTTTTTGTTTTTAGTCGGCATCGTTCTATTAATAGGGGTAGAGGTAGCACGTGTGTATTATATCATGCCCTTTCCGGGAAGTCAAGTAGATGAGGCAGTTGAGCTCGCGTACTTCATTCAAAATTACATCTGGTTATTTCGTATAGTTGGTGTTTTGATTGTTGGTTACCCTGCATTTTTCTATTTAGTTGGAGATAATGTTTACATCAAATGGACTGTCGCGTCTATGCTTGCATTTTGGATAATTGTCTGTTATGCATTCAATTTTCAGTTTCTGGCCGACAAGATGTTCCTTCAAGCTGAGTCTGTTTCGTTACTGAAGGCAAATAGTAGTAAAATCGATGATAATCAGCTTGTTATAGGCCTTAGTATTAATGGTCAGTCGAGGGCGTATCCCATCGAGATTATTGGTTATCATCACCAGGTAAGAGATACGGTGGGCGGCCAAGATGTAATGGTTACGTACTGTACGGTGTGCAGATCTGGGCGTGTATTTAGTCCGTTTGTAAACGGCAAGTCAGAAACATTCAGGCTTGTGGGCATGGATCATTTTAATGCCATGTTTGAGGATGCTTCTACGAAAAGTTGGTGGCGGCAGGTAAACGGATCGGCCATCATGGGCCCGTTGAAGGGAGCACAGCTAACCGAAATTACTTCACAGCAAATGACACTTCGGGCGTGGCTTTCGAGGCACCCTGAATCATTGATTCTTCAACCCGATCCAAAATTTAAAGATCAATATGAGACCTTGGCAAAGTATGATGAGGGAAAGATGGAGGGGAGTCTTGAAGGTCGCGATTCGTTATCGTGGAAAGACAAATCATGGGTAATAGGCCTGCCAATGGGTTTGTTTGCAAAAGCCTATGACTGGAATGAGTTGGTCGAACGAAGAGTTATCAATGACCAAATCAGCGGTCGCCCGGTATTACTAGTATTGGAAGCCGACTCTGCTTCTTTTCACACCTGGGTGCCCATAGCAGGAATGGATACACTTCAGTTTTCGCTAAATGATAGTTTGAATGTAATGATCGATCAGCAATCGGGTTCGCGATGGAATTGGAGGGGCCAATGCGAAAGTGGCAAATATGCCGGCAGTCAGCTTGAGGTACTTCCCTCATATCAGGAGTTTTGGCATTCCTGGAAAACGTTTCATCCCAATACGGAGCAATTTACCTCATCGAAAGTGAAAGAAAATGAGTGACCGGGTTTGGTGGAAAGAAGCGATTGTCTATCAAATCTATCCCAGAAGCTTTAAAGACAGCAATGGAGATGGAGTAGGTGATCTTCAGGGAATTATCTCAAAGTTAGATTATATCAAATCATTGGGCGTGGATGCCGTTTGGCTGAATCCAATCTATAAGTCTCCGAATGATGACGGTGGTTACGATATCAGCGACTACTATTCCATTCAACCCGAATTCGGATCGATGCAAGACTTCGATGAACTGTTGGCCGGGCTTCACCAACGCGGGCTGAAGTTGATTATGGATTTGGTCCTTAACCATTCATCCGATGAGCATCCCTGGTTTGAGGAGTCAAAAAAATCGAAGTCTAATTCTTTCCGTGATTACTATTTTTGGAAGCCGGGCAAAAACGGACATCCACCAAATAACTGGCCTTCTTTCTTTGGTGGCAATGCGTGGCAATTAGATGACCGGACGGGCGAGTACTACCTCCATCTTTTTTCAGTCAAACAACCCGATCTAAACTGGGAGAACATCGCCTTGAGAAAGGACATCCACGAGTTGATGCGCTACTGGTTGAAGAAAGGCGTGGATGGTCTTCGACTTGATGTGATTTCTGCGATTTCAAAGCGAACGGATTTTCCGCCTACAGATACAGCTGATTTTAATGAAACCATTCGCAGGTATTATTCAAATGGTCCGCGACTGCAAGAGTTTATTGAAGAAGTCAGAACCAAAGTCATCAATGAATACAAAGATGTAATGACCGTGGGTGAAGGGCCGGGAATTACACCACAAAACGCGCTTGATTACTTAGATCCGGAGAAGGGTTTAAATATGATTTTTCATTTTGGTCATATGTTTATGGACCAAGGACCCGGTGGCCGATTTGACCCTATTCCCTGGTCGATGACCGATTTTAAGAAAGTATTCAAGACGTGGGACGATACGTTCGCCAAAACCGGGTGGGGAAGTATATTTCTTGGCAACCATGATTTTGCTCGAATGGTCTCGAGATGGGGAGATGATAGCAGCTATTGGAGAGAATCATCCACGTTACTGATAACGCTGTTATTGTCAATGAGAGGCACGCCTTTTATTTTTCAGGGTGATGAAATAGGGATGACCAATACCAAGCTAAAAGAGGTGGCAGATTCCAAAGACATAGAAACTCAAAATGGATGGCGTGAAGCCCAAAAGCGAGGAATGTCAGAAGATCAATTTCTTTTGCTAGCCAACTATTCCGGACGAGACAACGCGCGCACTCCAATGCAGTGGGACGATAGTGTTTTTAGTGGTTTCACCAATGGCCACCCATGGATGGATCTAAATCCGAACAAATCTCGGATCAATGTTGCGACTCAAACAACTGACCCCGATTCCATCCTAAGCTATTTTAGGTCAATGACCTCGTTGCGAAAGGCACATCCTGTTTTAACCTATGGCACTTACGAACCGATTGAAACAAAAGACGATCGGGTATTTGCCTACTACCGCCAAGAGGGCAAAGAAAAATATCAGATAGTTCTTCATTTTTCTAACCAGAATAGTACCTTTCCAATCCCGCAAAATGGGCAAAGACTGATTGGTAACTATGCCGATGTAAGTTCAAGTCTACGCCCGTGGGAAGCAATGATATATAAACTATGAGTGACCGAAAGAATATTTTGTGGGGCATCGACCTTGGAGGCACAAAGGCAGAGGGAGTAGTACTTGGGCCTGGCGGATTAGGTGAAATACTTTTTCGTGACCGAGTCCCCACGGGTGCCGAACATGGATACCAACACATTCTCAACCAAATAGAAAAGTTGGTAGGGATGATGGAAAGCAAGATGGGTTATCGGCCTTCAAAGTTGGGAATCGGTACGCCCGGCACGCTAGATCCTAAGCTGGGCACCATGAAGGGTTGTAATTCTGAATGTATGAATTTCCAACCAATGAAAAGTGATCTGGAAAAGTTATTGGGTCTGGAGATTTTTATTGCCAATGATGCCAATTGTTTTGCCTTAGCTGAAGCAAGAATGGGCGTAGTGAAGGAGAAATACCCGGACGCAAAAGTGGTGTTTGGCGTAATCATGGGCACTGGTGTGGGTGGAGGCTTGGTGGTAGACAGAAGAGTAATCAACGGGCTACATGGAATTGGAGGCGAGTGGGGTCACAATTATTTAGATGAGTCGGGTGGCCCGTGTTACTGCGGCAAGAGCGGCTGCGTGGAAAAAGTATTGGCAGGCCCTTCGCTGGAAAGATATTATTATTCGATCACTGGGCAACAGACCAGGCTTAAAGAGATTTACGAACTGTATAAAACAGGTGATGAAAATGCTACCAAGACTATTCAGCGGATGTCACATTTTTTTGGAAAGGCGATTAGTGTCATTATCAATATCATCGATCCAGATGTAATAGTTATTGGAGGAGGAGTCGGGAACATTGATGAGATTTATACAGATGGCATCGAGTCAACCCGAAAGTATATTTTTAATAATGGCGTGGTAAATACGCCCATTGTAAAGCCATTGTTGGGCGATAGTGCAGGAGTTTTTGGAGCAGCGTATTTGACAGTTTAAACCACCTGAGCCTAGAACTTTCAACTTTGAATTTTAAACCTTGAATTTTGAATTCTAACGCAGCTTGAAATGAAAAAAATTGCCATCGTAGGCCCTATCCCTCGCGACCATATTGTTACTCACCAAGGCGACTTAATTCAAAAGTGGGGATGCGTTACACATCCGGTGATTGCGCTGTCAATCATGGCAGGAGATAAATTGGAGGTGGTGCCTGTTTCGCATTTGCGCAAAGTAGATATGGATAATGTGCGGGAGGTTTTTAAAGGGTATAAAGGGATCAATACAAAATCCATTTCATCCAAGAATGATCAGGGAGATATAATTAGTCTTCGTTTTGTGGATGTCAACAATCGACTGGAGCGACAAACGGGGTTCATGGATCCCATTATGCCGGCCGACTTCAAGGATCTTTTGGATTGCAAAGTATTTGTATTCATACCTATAAGCGACTATGAAATTTCATTAGACACGCTGAAGTACTTAAAGAAAAGGAGTAAAGGCATAATTATTTTTGACGCTCACGGCCCGACCACTGCCTGTCTGGCTAATGGCGAACGACAGCGTAAATTCTGGATCGATCGCGATCAGTGGCTTCCCTACATAGATGTGTTAAAGATGAACCTTGAAGAAGCACAGGCATCATGGTTCAAGAAGGAATATGAAAGTCAGGATTTTTCAATTTCTGAAGAACCCGATCGGGAAGAACTAAGAAAATTTGCGTTACACTGCTTATCTCAGGGCGTCAAGTGTGTATGTATCACAGTGGACTCCAGAGGTTGTTTGGTCTATCGAAAGGAGCGGGGAAAATTCAAAGAAGATTTAGTTCCGGCTATCAAAGTTGATCAGGTGATTGACACCACGGGATGTGGCGATTCTTTTGCAGGCGGGGTCGGCTTCGGACTACTCCACAAGCCAACTGATTACTTGAATGCCGTGAGTTATGGAAATGCCTTAGGAGCTCTTAGAACGCAAGGGAAAACGTTTGCGGTATTTAAATCTCAGGCAGAAACCGAACAAATAATTAAGCGGGGCTATATTCGCGCGTGAAATGGAATACAAGATTTTGAATACAGAAGTTAGAAGTCAGAATTTACAATTTGGGTTTCTCTTAAGCGTCTGAATTCTGACTTCAATATTCTGAATTCCTTTAATTTATATTTTAAAAATGATAAAAGCCGTAATATTTGATCTGGATGGAGTAATTGTAGATACAGCTCATTACCATTTTATAGCGTGGCAAAGACTGGCAAAGGAGTTGGGCATTTCGTTTACAGAAAAAGAGAATGAGAGATTGAAAGGTGTGAGTCGAATGCGCTCTCTGGAAATTATATTAGAGATAGGTGGCGTGTCGCTGCCCGAAGAGAAGAAAGAAGAGTTGGCTACCAAAAAGAATAGCTGGTTTGTGGAGTACATTGAGGCAATTAAGCCAGACGAAATATTTTCTGGCGTGCGAGAGATGCTGAGTTCTTTGCGCCATCAGGGGTTTAAAGTTGCCCTTGCGTCAAGTAGTAAAAATGCCGAGACCGTTTTACGCCTCCTACAAATTAAGCCGCTCTTCGACACCGTGGTAGACGGCACCATGATCACACACAGCAAACCGGATCCCGAAATATTTTTATTGGCAGCTTCCAAACTGGGTATTGAGCCAAACCAATGTGTGGTTTTTGAAGATGCAGAAGCAGGGGTGGAGGCAGCGCTGGCGGCTGGCATGAAATGCGTGGGGGTTGGCTCTGCAGATCAGTTGGGTAAGGCAGATGCCATTGTTAACAGCACGGCTGATTTCCGGATTGAAAATTTACATTCACTATAGTTTAATTCGACATTGACCATTGACCATTGACCATATTTACACTACATCTTTATTTTTCGTATGAAGCAATATCTTAAACACCACGAGTGGGAAATTATCGAAGAGGGGTTTGATCCCCATTTTAATCGAATCTCGGAAAGTATTTTTAGTTTGGGCAATGGGCGCATGGGTCAACGCGCAAATTTTGAAGAACACTACTCTGGAGATACTCATCAGGGTACCTACGTGGCTGGTGTTTACTATCCGGATAAGACGCGCGTAGGTTGGTGGAAAAACGGGTATCCGGAATATTTTGCCAAGGTGCTCAATGCGCCCAGTTGGATTGGCATTGATATTAAGATTGACCAGCAACAATTTGACTTGGCCAAGTGTACGGTTACAGATTTCGTTCGTACGCTGGATATGAAGCGCGGGACGTTGCATCGCTCATTCACCGCTACGTTGGGCGATGGCAAGAAAGTCAAAATCAGTGCCCACCGTTTTTGTTCGATGGCTGATGGCGAAGTAGGGGCGATCCGGTATGCAATCACTCCCGTCAATTTTTCTTCTGCTGCATCCATTCGGTTAAGTATTGATGCAGATGTGGTGAACAAAGATTCAAACTATGATGAAAAATTCTGGGATGAAGTCTACAAAGAATCACAGCTTGGCTATGCGGTAGTAACAGCCAAAACAAAGAAAACAGACTTTCATGTTTGCACCTCTATTGAATATGATCTGGAAGAAGCCGGCAAAAGTCTGAGAGGGAAAGTATTTACCAACATCAAGTCAAAGTATGTTGACAATGTGGTGGAGGTAGATTTAAAAGAGGGCATTGAATTAGTTGTCTATAAGTATGCTGCGGTATTGTCATCCGAAAACCACCCGAAAGATGCCTTAGTAAAGGTTAGTCATAAAAAGCTGGATGAAGTAGCAAAGATTGGATTCGACCAATTGTTAAAGGCACACGAGTCGGTTTGGAAAGAGATTTGGGAAAAATGCGACATTACTATTGAGGGGGATATCGCTGCACAGCAGGGTATCCGATTCAATATTTTCCAACTCATGCAGACGTACACGGGCGCTGATGAACGATTGAACATCGGACCCAAAGGATTTACAGGTGAAAAATATGGAGGAAGTACTTATTGGGACACAGAAGCCTACTGTTTGCCTTTTTATCTGGGTACGTCAGACCCGCAGGTGGCGAGAAATCTATTGGTGTATAGACATAAGCATTTGCAACGTGCTATCGAAAATGCTGCGAAGTTAGGGTTTACCGATGGAGCAGCGCTGTACCCGATGGTGACAATGAACGGAGAAGAGTGTCACAACGAATGGGAAATTACCTTTGAGGAAATCCATCGAAATGGAGCCATTGCTTTTGCTATTTATGATTATATCCGCTACACAGGAGATGAAAAGTACTTGACTGAATTTGGTCTGGAAGTGCTGATTGGCATTTCGCGATTCTGGTCGCAGCGAATCACTTTTTCAGAGGCTAAAAAGCAATATGTGATGCTTGGCGTAACGGGGCCCAACGAATATGAAAACAACGTAAACAACAATTGGTACACCAGCTATATTGCTTGCTGGACAATGGAGTATACCCAGAAAGCACTGGACTTTGTTCGCAAGGATAATCACATAAAATTCAGTTCACTGATAGCAAACCTAAATTTCAATGAGTTTCAGGAGACAGCCAGGTGGGCAGAGATTCGTAGCAATATGTATTTGGGCGAGGACAAACAGTTGGGGATCTTTCTTCAACAAGATGGTTTCTTAGACAAGGAAATCATTCCTGTCAGGAATCTTCGCCCGCAGGACAGGCCTTTAAATCAAAAATGGTCGTGGGATCGAATTTTGAGGTCGTGCTACATCAAGCAGGCAGATGTTTTACAAGGGCTTTACTTGTTTGACGATCGATTTGATAACGAAACGATCAAGCGAAATTTTGATTTCTATGAACCCTTAACTGTTCATGAGTCATCACTGTCCCCCTGTGTTCATGTTATCCTCGCCTCTAAGATTGGCTACAAGGAAAAGGCGTATGAAATGTATTTGCGCACTTCGCGCTTAGACCTTGATGACTACAATAACGACACCGAAGATGGTTGCCACATTACGAGTATGGCAGGTACCTGGATGAGTGTGGTCAAAGGGTTTGGTGGAATGCGTGTTAAGGAAGGCGTTTTGCATTTTAGTCCCTATATCCCTGATCATTGGGAATCTTATTCTTTCCGGATTGATTTTAGAGGGCGGGTGATCAAGGTGCGGGCACTGAAAGAAAAGACAGAGTTAGTGCTTGAATCTGGTGAGCCGATAGAGATCATGTTGAATGGAAAGATGGTAAAGCTTTAGAGCTGTTATTTTTTTACGATTTAATTGGAATTGCCTTAGTTGTCATTACTATTGCTGACCAATGATCAAGCCTTTCCATGAGCAATCGAGTAGCTATCATCCAGTCAAATTATATACCATGGAGAGGCTATTTTGATATTATTAATAGCGTAGATGCATTTGTCTTATTGGACGATGTGCAGTTCACGAGGAGAGATTGGCGTAATCGCAATCAGATTAAGACTACTCAGGGATTGCAATGGCTAACCATACCGGTTGATGTGAAGGGGCAGTTTGACGTCAAAATCAAAGACGTAACCGTTGCAAATGCTGACTGGGCATCTGATCATTGGAATAAAATCACTCAGGCCTACAGGAAGGCGCCCCATTTTGCAACTTACCGCGATGCATTCGAAGACGCTTATCTAAACTGCACCGAGAACTACTTAAGTCAGATCAACTTCCGGTTTTTACGGTTAATTAACTCGATACTTAGTATTCAAACGCCCATCTATTGGTCTCACGATTTTGCAGTGTCACAAGACAAGTCAGAGCGCCTGCTGGAGATATGTTTACAGCTAAAAGCGTCTACCTATGTGTCGGGCCCGGCTGCAAAGGATTATTTGCAGACTGATAAATTTGAAGAGGTGGGTGTGAAGGTCGGATGGATGAACTATGAGGGATATCGAACCTATCAGCAGTTGCATGGTGACTTTGTACCCAACGTATCAGTAATCGACCTGATTTTTAATCAAGGGCCTGAGGCAAAGCAATATTTCAAACGATTTAGCTCCTGACTATTACCAAAAACTGTTAATTTGTCCCCGAACGCATTCTGGTCAATTTTGAAGCGTTCGCTGGAAAGAAAGACAAATTGTAGTCGGTGAAGATATCCATTGTTTCAACGCTTTATTACTCACAAAGCTACCTTCAGGAGTTTTGCGAACGCTGTATCGGCTCTGTACAGAAACTTACCGATGATTTTGAATTGATACTCGTCAATGACGGATCACCTGACCAATCGCTGTCTGCAGCTTTGGAACTTCAGAGGAGGTTTCCAAAAATCATAATCGTAGATCTTTCGCGCAACTTTGGGCATCATCGCGCCATCATGACAGGGCTACGGCACGCATCAGGAGAGTTGGTTTTCTTGATCGATTCGGACCTGGAGGAATCGCCCGAGTTGCTGGAAACGTTTTTTCAGGAAATGCAAACTAAGCAAGATGTGGATGTGGTGTTTGGGATTCAGAACAGGAGGAAAGGCAACTGGTTTGAAAGGTTTAGCGGAATTGTTTTCTATAAGGTTTTATCCATTTTGAGTTCTATCGAATATCCGGCCAATACTTTTACAGCGCGGCTGATGACCAGGCGATACGTGGATTCCGTTTTGTCTTATCAGGAAAAGGAACTTGATATCTGGGGTGTTTTCGTGTTAACGGGTTACAATCAGATTGGGGTAGTCGCTACCAAAGGATTCAAGGGAAAGTCATCCTATTCGCTCTACAAAAAAATCAGAATGGCGATCGAAATCATTACGAGTTTGAGTCACCGACCGCTTTACTTTACATTCATGTTAGGTGTAGTTACTACGGTGATATCAGCGATCATTATTGGCTCGCTTATCTATAACAAGCTTGTACATAACATTGATGTAGAGGGGTGGGCGAGTATTCTGGCCAGTGTGTGGCTATTCGGAGGATTGATTTTGTTAGTGTTAGGAGTGATTGGTATTTACCTTTCAAAGATTTTTTTAGAAATAAAAAACAGGCCTCTTTCGCTGATCAAAAAGATTTATGACACAAATGATCAAAAATGATGGAGCAGTTAAATACCTACTACCGTGCGAATTTAGCCAGCCATGGTGCCGGGGCAAAAGGCGTTGGTTGGAAAAATGAAGAGGCACAACAAGTACGATTTGATCAATTACAAAAAGTAATTTACACCGAAAGGTTCTCCGTGAATGATGCAGGCTGTGGCGTGGGTGACCTGGTATTCTCACTTAGAAGTGCGCATGAAAATGTGAACTATCGGGGATATGATTTGATGCCCGAGATGATTGAGGGTGCCAAGACGAAATTCCCGGAAGAGCAGTTTTTTTTGGTGAAAACGCTAGATGAAATGCAAGTGGCCGACTATTCGATGGCAAGCGGTATTTTGAATCTCAAGTTTGACTATTCCGAGGTGAAGTGGAAAGAATATATTCTAGAAACGATTTCTATCTTAAACCAAAAAAGCAGATTGGGATTTTCTTTTAATGCATTGACGAAGTATTCTGATGTAGAGTTCATGAAACCTGAATTGTATTATACTGATCCGCTTTGGCTCTTCGATTATTGCAAAATACATTTTGCGAAGAATGTGGCGCTCCTGCATGATTATAGTCAATATGACTTTACTATTTTGGTGAAGAAAAATTTTTAGAAATGGGCTATCTATATATCGCGATCACCATCGTTTTATCTTCCTACGGCCAACTTATTCTGAAATGGCGATTGAACCAGTTGGGTGCGTTGCCAACACCGTTATGGGATAAATTTGTATTTTTATTCTGGTCTCTTTTTGACCCATACATTTTCTCCAGTTTTGTCGCAGCGTTCATCGCCAGCCTAACGTGGATGGCAGCACTTTCCAAATTTCAGTTATCATTTGCTTATCCATTTATGAGCCTTTCTTTTGTTTTGGTGATGATTGCCAGCTATTGGTTGTTGGGCGAGCAAGTTACAATAGCCCGATTCCTTGGTTGCCTTCTTATAGTCGCAGGTGTAGTTTTAATCTCACGCTAGTATGATTGGTTTCAACAAACCCTATCACACAGGCAAAGAGATCGAATACATT
Source organism: Flammeovirgaceae bacterium (assembly GCA_021299455.1). Lineage (GTDB taxonomy): Bacteria > Bacteroidota > Bacteroidia > Cytophagales > Cyclobacteriaceae > ELB16-189. Next base: position 42,051 of record JAJTGQ010000057.1, read on the forward strand.
CAGCACGCCATTCAATTGGAGAAACTGTCCGGCAATGGTTTTTTTACACATAAATGTCATGCTTTCTTCAAGAAGCAATATCAGTTTAAGAAGGTACTTCTTACCCAATCCTGCACGGCAGCGCTTGAAATGGCGGCAATTCTGACTGATGTAAAGCCTGGTGACGAAGTAATTTTACCTTCCTACACCTTTGTTTCTACTGCCAATGCTTTTGCCTTACGTGGTGCAAAATTAGTTTTCGCTGACTCTTCGCGATTTCATCCTAATATTTCGATCGACTCGATCAAAAAGCTGATTTCAAAAAAAACAAAAGTGATTGTGGCTGTTCACTACGCGGGTATTGCTTGTGACATGGATCCGATCATGGAATTGGCAGCCAAACACAACCTCTTGGTAGTTGAAGATGCAGCACAAGCCATTGATTCATTTTATAAAAACAGACCGCTAGGAAGTATTGGTCATTTGGCCGCCTTTTCATTCCATGAAACGAAAAACATTAGCTCTGGTGAAGGGGGAATGCTTGTTGTTAATGACGAGCGATTTGAAAAAAGGGCAGAGATCATTTGGGAGAAAGGCACCAATCGGTCCGCTTTTTTTCGAGGAGAAGTTGACAAATACAGTTGGGTCGACATCGGCTCATCTTATTTGCCTTCGGAAATTACAGCAGCATTTTTATGGGCGCAGTTGGAAAAACTAGAATTCATACAACGAAAAAGAAAGCAACTATGGGCTTCTTACCGCGATCAGTTAGCTGTGCTCGAGGAGAACGGATTGGCCACTTTACCACTTGTGCCCGACTATGCCACCAATAACGCGCATATTTTTTATCTGCACACAAAAGACCATCAGCAGCAGCTCGCTTTGCTGAATCACATGAGATTGAATCAGATACAAGCTATTTTTCATTATTTGCCTTTGCATCGAAGTCCATTCTATACAAAGGATCATAAAGCTAAAGCCCTGACTCACGCTGAGCGATTTGGAAAAGCACTCGTTCGGCTTCCCCTCTATTGCGAACTTACCCAGCGGCAAGTGAAGAAGGTCGCTGATGCGGTTAAGGAGTTTTACGGTATTTGAGCCGCCTACGGAAGTTTATTCCACACAACATCAATATCGATACGTTTCTGTTGAAAAAAATGCTATTTTTCATTCTCAAATAATCGTACGTCAGCTATGAACAGAAAATTGAGAATGGGAATGGTAGGTGGAGGTAAGGATGCCTTCATAGGATCGATTCACCGACTGGCAGCCAACATGGATGGCCTTGTTGAAATTGTTTCGGGTGCGCTCAGTATAAATCCTGAGATTGCCAAAGAAAGTGGAAAGGCTTTGTTTTTGGCAGAAGATCGCACCTACTTGACTTACGAAGAGATGATGGAAAAGGAGAGTAGGTTGCCAGCTGACAAACGCATCGATTTTGTGACAATCGTAACACCGAACTTTGCCCATTTTGCGCCCGCGATGTTGGCGTTAGAGAAAGGCTTTCATGTCGTCATCGAAAAGCCTATCACATTTACACTTGATGAAGCACGTCAACTCAAAAAGAAAGTAGACGAGACGGGTTTGATTTTATGTTTGACACATACCTATTCTGGTTATCCGATGGTAAGGCAGGCACGTGCCATGGTGCGCGAGGGTGCGCTGGGTAAAATAAGAAAAATAGTAGTTGAATATCCCCAAGGTTGGTTAAGTAAATTAAGTGAACGCGAAGGAAATGCGCAGGCTGCATGGAGAACAGATCCGAAAAAATCGGGCAAGGCAGGCTCAATGGGTGATATTGGTACACATGCAGCTCATTTGGCAGAGTTTATTTCAGGACTCAAGATCACTCATTTGTGTGCCGACTTAAACATTCTTGTAACCGGTCGTGCGCTGGATGACGATGGCAACGTGTTGTTAAAATTTGACAATGGTGCTGCTGGTGTATTGATTGCTTCACAAGTAGCAGCTGGTGAAGAAAATGCGTTGCGGATCAAGATTTATGGAGAGAACGGTGGCTTAGAGTGGGCGCAAATGGAACCCAATACGCTGATCGCAAAATGGCTCGACAAGCCAACCCAACTTTTACGTGCGGGTACCAATGGTTTTTTGCACTCGGAAGCTATTTTCAACGCACGCACACCGGCTGGACACCCAGAGGGCTATTTGGAAGCCTTTGCTAATCTCTATCGCAATTTCGCATTAACATTGTCGGCACGAATGGATGGTTCTCCTGTTCCCAAAGAAGTAAATTTTCCTACTGTTGAAGATGGGATTCGTGGCATGGCGTTTATAGACAATGTAGTAAAGAGTGGGCAGAGTAAAGAAAAGTGGACACCGTTTGAGATTTGATTCAATTTGAAAATTCGGTGATTTGGTAATTTAAAAATGATGTTCATTCTTAAGTCTTAAATCTTAAATCTTAAATCTTAAATAGTCTTAATGACAACAATAAAAGGTCCAGGTATTTTTCTAGCGCAGTTCTTATCAGATGAACCTCCATTTGATAAACTTAGTACAATCTGTAAGTGGGCTGCTTCATTGGGATATGTGGGTGTTCAACTTCCCAGTTGGGATGCGCGCTGTATTGATTTAAAAAAGGCGGCTGAAAGCAAAGAGTATGCAGATGAAATTCGCGAGGTTGTTGAGTCAGCTGGATTAAAAATCACAGAACTTTCTACCCATTTGCAAGGCCAATTAGTAGCAGTCAATCCTGCTTATGATAGTCTCTTTGACGGATTCGCTCCCAAAGCAGTTCATGGAAAACCGAAAGATCGTACAAAGTGGGCCATCGATCAATTGAAATTGGCGGCAAAGGCTAGTAAAAATTTAGGACTGAATGCGCACGCCACATTTTCCGGGGCATTGATGTGGCAGACGGTGTACCCCTGGCCTCAACGCCCGGCCGGATTGGTGGAGGATGGATTTAAAGAATTGGCCAAGCGCTGGCTTCCGATCCTCAATGCGTTCGACAAAGTAGGTGTGGATGTTTGCTACGAAATTCATCCGGGCGAAGATTTGCATGACGGAGTTACGTTCGAGCGATTCTGGGAGGCAACTGGAAAACATCAACGTTGCAATATTCTCTACGACCCCAGTCATTTTGTTCTGCAACAGTTAGACTACCTTCAGTACATCGACTTCTATCATTCGTTCATCAAGATGTTTCATGTGAAGGATGCGGAGTTTAATCCCACTGGAAAAAGCGGAGTCTATGGCGGCTATCAGGATTGGATTAATCGCCCCGGTAGATTCCGATCGCTGGGCGATGGGCAAGTTGATTTTAAATCGATCTTTAGCAAGTTGGCGCAATATGGGTATGAAGGTTGGGCGGTGCTGGAGTGGGAATGTTGTATCAAACACCCCGAGCAAGGAGCTGCGGAGGGAGCGCCTTTTATAAAAAAGCAAATCATCCGGGTCACCGAAAAAGCTTTTGATGATTTTGCCTCTGCAGGGAAAAATCCCAAACTCAATAAATCAATTTTAGGAATTTAAATTAACTACTATGAAGAATAAACAGACTAGCTTGATTTTCACAATTGTTATTTTGTTTTTAGTTTATGCATGTGGCTCCAAAAAAGAAGCTACCAATACAGAAGACTATGGGACTCCTAAAGACGAGGCTGCACCTATTACTGCTGTTGATGCGATCACTCAGGGGGAGTCTTTGGTAAAAGCTAGCGATTGCAAAACTTGTCATCATGTCATTAATAAAATTATTGGGCCGTCACATACAGATGTGGCAAAGAAATATGATTTCACAAAAGCGAATGTAGAGTTATTGGCTGGAAAGATTATTGCTGGAGGTTCGGGAGTGTGGGGTGAGATACCGATGGCTGCACATGCAGACATAACGCAGGCCGATGCCGAAAAAATGGCGCGCTATGTATTGTCACTTGATGGGGAGAGGGAGCACTAGGATTTACGATTTTTGATTTACGATTTTGCGATTTTAGACTAAACGATCATTCAAGATGAAACATTATCAAAAAAACAACAAAAAAGTATTGACGACACTTATTTTTTGTTTGTTAGTTGGATTTGCCAGCGCACAGAACACCTTGACCGAAAAGGAAATCAAAGCCGGATGGAAACTTTTGTTTGATGGAAAGACGCTTGCAGGTTGGCATAATTTCAAGAGTGATAAAATTGGCGAAGCATGGTCAGTCACAGATGGCGCAATTCACCTCAATAAAACGCAACAGGAAGGTTTTCAGGTGAAGGGTGGTGGCGATATTGTGACCCAAGGCGAATTTGAAAATTTTGAACTACGTCTGGATTGGAAAATTGCACCCTGTGGTAATAGTGGAATTATTTTCAACGTGGTAGAGTCGCCCGAATACGAGTACGTGTGGCAAACAGGTCCTGAGATGCAGGTGTTAGACAACACCTGTCATCCCGATGCAAAAATTGAAAAACATCGAGCCGGGAATTTATACGATTTAATCAAAAGCCCAACGGAGTCGGTAAAACCCGCCAACGAGTGGAATGAAGTGAAAATCGTCTCTAACAAAGGCAATCTCGTTTTGTGGCTCAATGGTGTAAAACAAGTGGAGACAGAAATGTTTACGCCAGCTTGGGAAGCGCTGATTAAAGGAAGTAAGTTCAAAGATATGCCGGGGTTTGGTAAAGCGCGGAAGGGAAAGATTTCTTTGCAAGATCATGGTGATCTGGTTTGGTATCGAAACATCAAGATTAAAGAACTAAAATAGTAGAATGATCATCGGCATCTTCGATAATGAATTTGTGACCTGTCAATTGGACGATTCGTTACCCGTGCTGATGCACCGTTGGAAACAAGCACCTCCTGCGGAGGAATTTGAGTTTACGCTAAAGCGAATCCTGGACGAATATAGAATACACGTAAGAACCTACCCTAACTTGGCCTGGCTGGTGGATGCAGCATTGCTTGGTGAGTTGGACGAAGACATTGAAAGTTGGTTAGTCGAGGTGTGGGAAAAAATGCTTTTTGAAGATGCCGGAGTTAGAATTCATGCCGTCATCCTTGGTCAAAGTATTTATGCCGATTACCCGATGGAAAAATTTAAACAAGACGCTGAAGTAAAATTTGAAAAATTCAACGTGCATTTAGGGGTATTTTCGAATCAGCGGGAAGCCTACGAGTGGATTCACCAGCAACAATTACTTAATCAGAAATTATGAACCGCAGACAATTCATTCAAACTAGTTCGTTGGCTGCTATAGGAGCCGCAACACTTAGTTCCTTTGCACCCATTAACAAAAGGAAAATTGGTCTTCAACTTTATTCATTGCGTGACATAATCGCCAAAGACCCAAAATCGGTGTTACGAAAAGTAGCGGAGTTTGGCTATAAAGAGTTAGAAGCCTATAGTTATAGTGATGGAAAGATTTTCGGATTGAAATACAAGGAGTTTACTGACCATGCGAAGAGCCTAGGTATGAAAGTAACAAGCGGTCATCATGGGTATGGCATGTCAGAATCATTAAAGTCGGTAAAGGGTACTGTCGTAAACGGGTGGGAAAAGGCGGTGAGCGATGCGAAGGAATCGGGTCAGGAATTTATGGTGGTTGCATATCTTACGGCAGATGAGCGCAATGATTATAAAAGGCTCTGTGAAGCGTTGAATAAAGCCGGGGAGATATGCAACAAATACGGCATTCGATTAAACTATCACAATCACGAATTTGAGTTTGAACAGTTTGAGGGGCAAGTAGCCTACCAGTTGATGCTCAAAGAGCTTGATCCAAAACTCGTTGGCATGGAAATGGACTTGTATTGGATGCACTTTGCTAATCAGAATCCCCTGGATTATTTCACGAAATACCCAGGCCGGTTTGAGCAATGGCACGTAAAGGATATGGATAAAAGTGATCCCAAACTTCAAGTGGATGTAGGTACCGGCCGGATCGATTTTAAATCTATTTTCGCCAAAGCTAAACTAGCCGGGTTGAAGCACTTTTATATTGAACAAGAGGCCTATCCCATTAGCTCTATCAAGAGTGTTGAGCAGAGTTTGCTCAATTTTCAAAAGTTGATCTAGCCTTTCTATACCAAAGACCGGATCACCCATAAATTGGTCGTCAGAGTGTGGCAAGTGGTCTGATACCCTTGATTTCCAATTTCTATCAGCAATGGGTAAAAAGTGGTAGCACCGAAAAAAATATGTTTCAATCGATTGAATCATTTTATTTGATGATTTCTATCCCTATTTTGCAGCTACAATAATCAAGTAATTTATGGCAGCAATACCTACCCAATCTACCTACCCGATTCATCACCAAGAGCTTTTGGCATGGGCCCAGCAAATGGCAGATCTTTGCCAGCCCGATTCGATACGATGGTGCGATGGTTCTGCAAACGAATACAATACACTTTGTGAGTTGCTGTTGTCAAAAGGAACCTTTATTCGCCTTGATCCAAAAAAGCGGCCCAATAGTTTTGCTTGCTTTTCAGATCCCAGTGATGTGGCGCGCGTAGAAGACAGAACCTATATCTGCAGTCGAACAAAAGAAGACGCAGGCCCTACTAATAATTGGGTTGATCCTCGCGAAATGAAACCCAGATTGAAGAAACTGTTTGATGGATGCATGAAAGGGCGCACCATGTATGTCATTCCCTTTAGCATGGGGCCGGTTGGTTCCACGTTGTCACAAATTGGTGTGCAAGTAACCGATTCAGAGTACGTAGTGGTGAATATGCACATTATGACTCGTGTGGGTACTAAGGTGATGGACGTATTGGGTAAAGAGGGTGAGTATGTGAAGTGTCTTCATTCTGTAGGCGCGCCACTGGCGGCCGGACAGCAAGACGTAAAGTGGCCTACCAACCAAACTGTTAAATACATTGTTCATTATCCTGAAGATCGCGCCATCGTTTCATATGGCTCAGGATATGGTGGTAACGCATTGCTTGGAAAGAAATGCTTCGCTTTGCGTATAGCTTCTTCCATGGCGCAAGAACAAGGCTGGCTGGCAGAGCATATGTTACTTATGGGAGTTGAAAATCCGGATGGAGAAAAAACGTATATCGCTGCCGCCTTCCCAAGTGCTTGCGGAAAAACAAATTTTGCCATGCTTATTCCACCAACCGAATTTCAAGGTTGGAAGATAACTACGGTGGGTGATGACATTGCGTGGATTAAACCGGGGGCAGACGGCAAATTGTACGCTATTAATCCGGAGGCCGGCTATTTTGGAGTTGCGCCAGGCACCAATGCCAAAACAAATCCGAATGCGATAGAGTCGATTAGAAAAGATACGATCTTTACCAATGTGGGAGTGACTGACGATGGCGATGTGTGGTGGGAGGGATTGACCAAAGAGGCACCCAAGAACCTAACAGATTGGAAGGGTCAACGTTGGGATCCAACATTGGGAAAACCGTGTGCGCATCCAAATGCACGATTTACGGCTCCGGCACACCAAAATCCTTATCTCGATAAAGATTGGGAGAATCCCAATGGTGTGCCTATTGGTGCATTTATTTTTGGTGGACGAAGAAGCACGACCATTCCATTGATCTATCAGGCGCACAATTGGAATTCAGGTGTTTATTTGGCGGCCACGATGGGCTCTGAAATGACTGCTGCTGCTTTTGGCGAAGTCGGTAAAGTGAGAAGAGATCCTTTTGCCATGCTACCGTTCTGCGGCTATCACATGGGCGACTATTTTAATCATTGGTTGCAATTCGGAAGAAATATTCCAAACCCTCCACGGATTTTTGGTGTGAATTGGTTCCGCAAAGATGAAGAAGGCAACTTTTTGTGGCCTGGCTTTGGTGAAAATATGCGTGTGTTGAAGTGGGTGGTTGAGAAAATTCAAGGAAAGTCTAATGCAGTAGAAAGTCCTATTGGCTGGATGCCACATTATGATGACCTCGACTGGACTGGCTCTGATTTTACGAGAGAACAATTTGAGGCCATCATGGCAATTGATCGCGAAGCCTGGAAGCGTGAGTTATTGGATCATGCCGAGTTGTTCGAGCGCATGTACGATAAGTTGCCGAAGGAATTTATTTTCATGCGAGAATTGCTACTTTCTAGCTTGTGGAGGTCTCCTGAAAAATGGAGACTTGAAACCGGAGAAGTCTAATTTTTCTTTTCGCCTTTTAAAATGCCGGCTTGAAACACCAGGGTTTTGATGAGTTTTCCATTCTCATCAAATTCTTTCCACTCTTTGTGTTTTTTATTGGCTATGTATTCGCCTTGCTCTTTTATTTTCCCATTGGTAAAATAGCTCGTGTAAATACCGTGTTGTCGGCTGCCCCGGTATCCGCATTCAGAAAGTAGTTCGCCACTTGTATAGTAGTTTTTAACTGTACCGGTTATCAGATTGAATTGCCAGGTTTCCTCCACTGACTTTTCACCATTCTCGTGATACTGCGTACGCAGACCATGCAATTGGCCTTTCTCATAATTTTCCTTTACGAGCAATTTTTTTCCATCCTTGGCGAAAAACAACCAGGTGCCATGCGGTTTGCCTTCTCTAAATTCCTTGGTAAAAACCGGATTCCCATCTTCTGTAAACTCTTCCTGCTTGCTGTCTTTTCCGTTGAAGGCAAATTGCTCTTTTACTCTTATTTTACCATTTTCGAAATAGTCAAAGTTAGAACCAAATTTTCCACCTTCCTTGAATTGATATTCGTGTCGTTTTTTGCCACTTGAGTAGTAGCCAATGTTTTCTCCATGCAATTTTGCATTCATGAAATGACCTTCCAGTTTCAGGTGGCCATCGGCATCATAATTCTTGAAATCGCCTACTTTCTCACCTTCTGCAATTGAATAAATTAACTCAAGCTGGGTGTTGGGATAAAATGATTTAAAGTAACCGGCAATGAATCCGTCTTTGTAGTTGGCTTCGGTTTCGATAGATCCATTTTCATAGAATGTTTTGGTGATTCCGTTTGGCTTTTGATTCTTGTAGGTTATTTCCTTTCTGATTTTGCCGGTGGCGTAATACTCTTTTACAAGCCCATCCGGTTTCCCTTTTACAAACAAGCCTTCTTGCTTTAGAATGCCAGATGGAAAGTAGGACTTAATACTGTCAACTAGTTTATTATTTTGATAATAAGCGGTTTGGATCGGCTTACCGGTTTCACTGAAAACTTCTACCGGCCCATGTCTAAGCCCGTCTTCATAGCTGATCTTGCGAATCAGGTTTCCGTTTTGGTGATACTCATAAAAAGTACCGGAACGAACACCATTTACAAAGGTACCCTCGATGTAAATCTTTCCATTTGGAAAAAATTTCTTGTATTTACCTTCTATGGATTGATTGTCGGCAGAAACGAAATATTGTTCCTGCACTTGTTTTTTGGCAGGATCATAATAAGTCTTTACTTCTTTTTGCGAATAGAGTTGGCTACTTAGAAGCAACAGAAAACAACAAAAGGTCCGATTCATCATATTGATATGACCTAACGAAATACAAAAGGTCATATTATAAAGCAACTAGTATTTTCTCTTTTACAATTTCTCAATTACAATCGCAGAAGCCCCGCCACCACCATTGCAAATCCCGGCTACACCTATGGCCGAATTATTTTGTTTCAGCACGTTAGCGAGTGTGATGGTAATGCGAGCACCAGAAGCACCTAGGGGATGCCCCAACGATACAGCGCCCCCATTGACGTTTACTCTGTCAGCATCAATTTTTAGTAATTGGTTGTTTGCCAACGCTACAGCCGAAAACGCTTCGTTGATTTCATAGTAACCCACATCTCCTTTTTCAACGCCTGCCATTTTCATTGCCTTTGGAATCGCTAACGAAGGAGTCGTAGTAAACCACATTGGATCTTGAGCAGCATCGGCAAAGCCTCTGATCTTCGCGATAGGAGTAATGCCTAATTCTTTAGCTTTTTCCTTGCTCAACAAAATGACTGCTGCAGCACCATCGTTAATAGTAGAGGCATTAGCAGCGGTGACGGTTCCTTCTTTGGTGAACACCGGTTTTAAACCTGGTATCTTGTCAAAGTTCACATTTTTGTATTCTTCGTCTTCTGAGAATAATGTCACATCACCTTTCTTGCCCGTGATCTCAACGGGAATAATTTCATCTTTGAATTTTCCGGCAGCCCATGCAGCAGCAGATCGTTTATAAGAGTTGATTGCATACGCGTCTTGCTCCTGACGAGTGATCTTCATCTCTTTGGCCGTATTGTCTGCACAAACACCCATAGCGCAACGATTGTACACATCGGTAAGCCCGTCATAGGTAAGCCCATCTAATACCTCTCCATTTCCATACTTAAATCCATACCGAGCCTTCATCAAGTAGTAAGGAATATTGGACATGCTTTCCATACCCCCGGTGACTACCACATCATTCTGACCTAGCATGATTGACTGTGCTCCCAGCATAATGGCTTTCATCCCAGATGCACAAACTTTATTTACCAGTGTGCATGGAACATCATAGCCAAGACCTGCCGCTACTGCCACTTGTGTAGCGGGTGCTTGCTGAAGCCCCGAAGAGATCACGTTGCCAAAAAAAACTTCCTGCACCTGTTTCGGATCAAGATTTATTTTTCGCATTGCCCCCTTGACGGCAATGGCGCCCAATTGTACGGCTGTCAATGGGGCCAGACTGCCTCCGAAACTTCCAATGGGTGTGCGAACAGCAGCTACGATGTATACTTCTTTCATTTTCTTGTTTCGTTAATTGGGAATTCTTTTCAATGTGCAAATATCCTAATTTTAAGCGAGTACCTCTTTGTTTTTTAAGTTGGTTAAATACTCGGGATCTAACAATGTTTTAGAACAGGCTGCCGCGTGCGGAAGTTCATAGCGAAAGAAAAACTTCATCGTGTGTATTTTCCCTTCGTAGAACTCGGCTGTTTGGCTAGCAAAGTTTCCTGTTTGGATGGCAATATGTGCGACCGTGGCTTGCTTGAGCCACTGCCAGGAGAGTACCACATAGCTTAGTTGTTCCATGAAAACGGTAGCATCGGCCAGATAGCGGTTGATGTCTCCCTGCTGCGCGAATTGGCTAAGATGTTTTAGCACCTCGCTTACTCGATTTAACTCAATCGCCAATTCAGTAGCATAGGATTTCAAAGAGCCATAAGTAGCTGCCTGCTTGATTACACTCTCTATGGAGTCCATCAGAACTTTTAATGCCTTGCCCTTTTCCATCACCACCTTTCGCCCCAATAAATCGATCGATTGAATGCCCGTGGTGCCTTCATACAGTGAGGTGATCTTAATATCGCGATAAAGTTGTTGCACCGGAAAGTCCATCGTAAACCCATAACCCCCCAATGTTTGAATTGCCAACGCAACAGCTCTACTGCCTTGTTCTGACGAATAGGTTTTTACAATAGGAGTAAGCAATTCCAATAACAAAAAGCTATTCTGTTTTTCTTCTCCTTCCGCTGCATGTGCAATATCAGAAAGTCGATTGCATTCCATGACCAACGAAAGCGCCCCTTCGATAATCGCTTTTTGGGTAAGCAACATTCGCTGTACATCCGGATGGTTAACGATCAGGGTAGGGGGTTTCAGCGGATCTTTTTCATTGGCTAATCTTCCTTGAGGCCTTTCATTGGCATATTGCAAAGAAGCCTGGTAAGCAGCCATAGCGGTTGAGGCAGCACCTAGTCCTACACTGATTCGTGCTTCATTCATCATTTGAAACATATAACCTAAGCCTTTGTGTGGTTCGCCAACTAACCAGCCACGGCATTGATCTTTGTCGCCAAAAACCAAGTGAGTAGTACAATAACCTCGCTGCCCCATCTTTTGGAAATCGCCAGCACAGAAAACATCATTGGGAGACGGTGACCCATTTTCCTCCGGCCAATATTTTGGAATAATAAATAGCGAAATGCCTTTTACGCCTGGAGGTGCACCTTCTATCCGTGCCAAAGTTAAGTGAACGAAGTTATCGCAGGCTTCATGCTGACCTCCGGAGATAAATATCTTTTGTCCTTTAATTTTGTAGAAGCCATCATTCATTGGCTTTGCGCTGGTTGTAATATCAGTCAACGAACTTCCTGCCTGGGGTTCGGTCAATGCCATCGTGCCCTGCCAATCGCCAGCAAATATTTTTGGAACAAACTTCTTCACTTGTTCATTCGTTCCGAAGCTGGTAATAAGCGCGGCTGCACCAGCTGATAAACTAAAATAGCCCTGACTACTGTTGTTTGCCGACATGAAAATGTGCTGAGCTGCATTGAAGATCATCATAGGCAATTGCATGCCACCAAATTCAAATTTGGAACCACCGCCAATCCAGCCATTCTCTGCAGCTTGCTTGATGATCGTTTTTAGTTGTGGATGCGTTTTCACTCCACCATTACCATCATATTGAGCGGGCTCTGCATCCATCGCTTTGAAATAGGGAGCCATATCGCGATCTGCCAAGAGCTTTGCGGATTCTATCATCATCCACGCTTCTTCCCAGTTTAAATGAGAAAAGTGAGGAAGCGCAAATACATCTTTAACATGGTGAACTTCTTGAAGAAGAAATTTGGTGTGTTCTATGCTCGTGTATCGCATACTTTTGAATGTTGAATTTTAAATTTGGAATCTTGAATTTAGAATTTTGAATCTTGAATTATCTTGCGGCTCCACCATCTATTGTCAGGCAAATGCCGCTGACAAAAGATGCTTCATCGGAAGCCAGGTAAAGATACCCATTTGCAATATCTTCAGGAAGACCCCATTTGCCAACTGGAATATGTGCAAGGCTTTGTTTACGGACTTCTTCCGGCATCGCATCGGTCATCGCAGTTTGAATAAAACCAGGGGCAATGCAGTTGGCAGTAATTCCGAAACGCCCCAATTCTAATGCCCATACTTTGGTCATACCGATAATAGCTGACTTTGTTGCCACGTAGTTGGTTTGACCATAGTTGCCTCGGATAGCTACATTAGAGGAGGCAGATACAATACGCCCGTAATTTTGTTCTTTCATGATCGGCACCACTGCCTGCGTACAATTTAACACGCCTGTTAGATTCACAGAGATTACATCGTCCCATTCTTGCTTGGACATTTTTAGCAATGTTCGATCTTTGGTGATGCCAGCGTTGTTGATCAGAATGTCAATTCGCCCAAACTGTTTATGTGCGTCACTCACACCCTGAAGCACCTGTTCTTGATCAGCTACTGAAATCTTTGAGAAGATTGCTTCGTATCCTTGCTTCTTTAGATCCTCTACAACCGTTTTGCCTTTTTCCGAAAGATCCCAAAGGATAATTTTGGCTCCTTCTCTCGCAAAGCGTTGTGCAGTGGCCAGGCCAATACCGTTCGCGCCACCGGTGATTAATGCAACTTTATTTTTTAGTCTCATCGATGAAATTTTAAATATTGAATGTTAAATTTTGAATCAATACAACGCTGTCAATAACTCCCCCACGTAGGCTGGTTTTTCTTCACCTTCAATTTGTATCGTGCATTCCACGAAAAGCTTGATTCCATTATTGGGCATATCCTCGACATTCACAATTTTTCCGGTCATGCGGATTCGACTACCTGATTTTACGGCAACCGGAAAGCGGGCTTTGTTGAGCCCATAGTTGATAGCAGTAGTAGCGCCTTCAATTTCAATTAATTCATAAAAGAATTTAGCCGCCAATGACATAGTCAAATAGCCATGAGCAATGGTCTTGCCTCCAGGCATTTGTGCTTTGGCACGTTCCACATCCACATGTATCCATTGATTGTCTTGTGTGGCGTGAGCAAACTCGTTGATTATCTCCTGGGTCATCATAAACCATTCGGTCACCGCAAGCGATTGGCCAATATATTTTTTGATGTCAGCCAACTTGATCTTTAGTGGTTTGGCAATAATTTGATTTGCCTTTCTTTCTTTCACCGAATCCACTTTTGGAACGGGGACATCTTCTGTCCAGGTTCTTACTTTCACTACTGCTTTCCCAATTACCTTTCGGTTCATTAAGTCTGCTAGTGCTTGAGGGGCTTCATCCAATGAATAGACTTTGTGAATATGTTGTTTGATTTTGCCTGACTTCATCCAGGATAAAAGTTCACCCAAATTCTGCAGACTTTGTTGTGGTTCACGCTCTGCAAAACTTCCCCAGAAAACGCCCATGATGGAGCATCCTTTTAACAAAGGTAAATTCGCAGGAAACTGAGGAATCTCTCCGGTGGTGAAGCCGACCACTAGGTACCTCCCTTTCCAGGCAATTGAACGCAGCGCTTGCTCGGCCAACTTTCCGCCAACAGCATCGTAGATCACATCAACGCCTTTCTCTTGAGTGATTTCCTTTAGTCGGCTACGCAGATCCTCTTCCGAATAGTTGATGAGGTGATCGGCACCTTTTTCTTTGCAGGTATTCAATTTCTCTTTGGAAGAAGCCGCAGCGATCACGGTGGCGCCCATTACCTTTCCTAATTCAATAGCTGCTAAACCAACACCACCGGCCGCGCCTAATACCAATAAAGTTTCTCCGGATTTTAGCTGTGCACGATCTTTTAAAGCATGATAAGAAGTGCCATACGTGTAAAGGGTGCATGCTCCATTGATGAAGTCCATTCCCGCTGGCATGGGAAACACACGATTTGCCTTAACGACCACTTGCTCTGCAAAACCGCCCCAGCCACAAAGCGCGACCACTCGATCACCTGTTTTTAAATGTTTTACTTTTTCACCAACAGCTTCAATTACTCCCGAAACTTCTCCACCGGGAGAAAAAGGCAGATCCGGTTTGAATTGATATTTATTTTGAATGATAAGCAGATCTGGGAAGTTGACGCCACAAGCAAAAACGTTGATAACGACTTCATCTGGCTTTGCAAAAGGAGGGGAGATTTCTTCGATCACCAATGTTTCAGGAAGACCAAATGCTTTACAAACGACTGCCTTCATTGCATAACATTTCTAGTTCGACTTTATTTTACTGCTAAATCGTAAATCGTAATTCCAAACTCGTAGTTTTTTTCTACCAATCCGGTTTGCCTTTGTCTTTGGGCTTGGTGGCTTTGCGTTTGTTTTGTTGCAAGTACTGTACCTCCTGATTTTTCATTGCCTCTAAAATCATCTTCGCTTTTTCTTCGCTCATCTGCATCTCTTTCAATTTCTCAGATACAGAGGGAGGGATATCTTTCTTGTCTTTGTTCTTCTCTTGTTCCTCTTTTTCCTTTTGTTCTTTCTCTTTTTGCTCCTTCTCCTTTTGATCTTTCGGGTCTTTCTCTTTTTGATCCTTCTTGTCCTGGTCTTTTTTCTCCTGATCTTTCTTTTCCTGGTCTTTTTTCTCCTGGTCTTTCTTTTCCTGATCCTTTTTCTCTTGATCCTTTTTATCGTCTTTATTCTGATCTTTTTGATCCTTCTTTTGATCGTCTTTTTTATCCTGATCTTTCTGATCTTTATTCTTCTGTTGATCTTGTTTCTTTTTCTCTTCGAGTTTTTTCTTTACGATTTCATAATTATACCTGGCTTCATCGTTTTCGGGCGCAGCTTTTAAGGCTTGCTTAAAATAATTAAGCGATTCTTCCAATTTTTCCTGGTTATTGGCCATCACACCTAGTTGCTGATTGGCAACTGAACTGATTTTCTTGTTTGCGCTTTGCGTTAATCGCTGATAGTTGTTGAGTGCTCCTGTGGTGTCATTGGCTTGAAAGTAAGCGCTGGCAAGGTTTGCGCGGACTTCATCTTCGTTCACGCCCAGTGAATCGATCAAATACGTATACTTTTTGATCGCTGTTGTAAAATCGCCAGCCAAAAATGCTTTCTTCGCTTCTGCTTTGGCTGAGTTTATCTTACCGATTTTATCGAGGTCGGTGAATAGGAGGGATGCGAGCAAAAAGAGAAGGGCGGTTTTCATCTGTTACGATTTTCTTCTGATAGGTCGAATTGACGCCAATGTCATATACTAACTGTTCTAAGACTAATAAGCAGATCTAAAACAAGCAATACTAACGCTGCCAATAGAAAGTAAAAATAGCGATTGGCCGATACATCAATCATTCGGGCATCTCGCAATTCGCCTTCTATTTTTCCGATCGTGCTGATCAAGCGACTCACGTCATTCTTGGAATCATTGATTTCAAAATACTGGCCGTTTGTTTTGCTGGCTAATGCTTTTAACGAGCTCGCATTCAGTTTTGATACAACAGGATTTCCACTTTGATCTGTTTTGTAGCCCCGTCCCGATTCAATCTGACTGCCGCGCTCCGTGCCCACGCCCAGGGTAAACAATTTGATTCGATTATCCTCTACTTCCCGAGCCATTTCGTCCGTTTCTTCCCCAAAGTCTTCACCATCACTGATGAGAATAATCACTTTTGATTTTTGCTGCGCGCTGGTGCCCTCTTGTTCGGTTAATTTCTTTAGTGCCATTTTTAAGGGCGGAGAGAAGTCCGTGCCGCTGGCTGGCACCAGACTCGTATTCATGGTTTCAATAAAAAGGTTCAAGGCATTTTGGTCGTACGTGAGCGGGCATTGCATAAATGCTTCCGATGAAAAGATAATCACACCCACACGATCTGAGCTGAAGGCATCCACGATCTTTTTCATTTCAAATTTGATCTTTTCCAGCCGGGTAGGCTGAATGTCAAACGCATCCATCGACTTAGACAAGTCCACGCAAATCATGATATCTTTTCCGACCGACTTGATCTCCTTTTTAGATCCACCAAAAGAGGGACCCAAAAAAGAGATGATGAGGAGTGCAAAAAAGCAGGTTCTAAAAAACAGCTTGATGAAAACTGTTTTATAAGGAGTTGATAGCCTACGACTAATCCTGATGATTTTTAATAGGTAGAGAGCATAGAAGACCACAAATAGCCCAATCAGCAGCAACTCCACCCACCCAAATTCACGGAACCATACCATCGTCAAAGAGAATAAGAACAAAAATAAAAAAGCCTTGCGACTTGCAAAGCTTTTAGTGTCAGATGGCAACCCGGGCGTGTCAGGGGAGGAACTGACGACCTTGGCGCCCAAGCGCCACGCGATAAATCTTCGAGAAAGCGTTTTGCTCCTCTTTTTTTTATTTTGGTTTCCAGATTCATGGCCTCCGCCTGCGAAGGCACTTGCGTTTGCCAAATCACTTCCCAAGGAATTCCGTTTCGAATGGATTTGGTTTCGCCACTGTTGTGTTCGAGCAATCTGTTTTGAAGATACTGAGTTGACCCGGTATAATATTTCTGAATTGAATTGCTGATTAGGATATAGACAGTGAAAAGCATAAAAAAGCCCCGCAACCTGCGGGGCTTTTTTGTCGGGGTGGCCACCCCGAAAGCTTTCGGGGGAACTGATGACCTTGGCGCCTAAGCGCCACGCGATAGATCTTCGAGAAAACGTTTAGCGCCTCTTTTTTTGATTTTTGTTTCGAGTTGCATGGCCTCCGCCCGCGAAGGCAGTTGGGTTTGCCAAATTACTTCCCAAGGAATTCCGTTTCGAATGGATTTGGTTTCGGCACTGTTGTGTTCAAGCAATCTGTTTTGAAGATCCTGAGTCGACCCGGTGTAATATTTTTGAATTGAATTGCTGAATAGGATGTAAACAGTGAAATGCATAGAAAAAAAAAGCCCCGCAATCTGCGGGGCTTTTAAGTCGGGGTGGCCAGATTCGAACTGACGACCTCTTGGTCCCAAACCAAGCGCGATACCGGGCTACGCTACACCCCGAATTTACTATTCACAATTTCAAAATACTCTAG
>JAJTGQ010000015.1 GCA_021299455.1 Flammeovirgaceae bacterium
ACGTCAAAGAAAATGACAGATTCTATTTCCAAACACAAAAGAATGTTCATTTTTAACGGCATTGCATTAGTTGTAATTCTGCTGATGATTCTCCAGAGCAAACGCGGGCTGTTAGGTATCACTTACTAGTATCAGTTTATTATTTTGTGCAATTATTCTATAATCGAAGGGCGATCCAACAAACACAGGGTGTAATTTACAGTATTGAAAAAGCGGAGCGATCTATTCCACGTCTTCAAGAACTTCTTTTGTCTGAATAAAATCTCTTTCAAAAATATGGAGTCGTACTCCGGGAAAGATATCGTTGCGTAAGGGATAGAGTCCGGTAAAGTTTTCCTCGGTCAGAAAGCAGGGGATACCATAGGCGTCTAATTTGGTCTTCGCAATGTTAGCTTCGATGGCGTTGTCAAACGCAGCGTAAATGATGATTTTTTCGGCTTGATCCATAGCGGATTGATGTGTCTAAAGGTAGTATTTAACTTCTAGAGAAGTCAACTTCATTGATTCTTGGTAACTTTCGCATCGCGGCAGGGATAGAAACGGAAAGCCCACAGCGAGGAACGAGCGAGGACTTGAAGTGGATAGCCCGCCAGGCCGCCCAACCTTCTTCGCTTAAGCTTCCAAGGTCGAGAAAAATAAATAGAATTAGCTTGTAACATCTGTAAACCCTTGCCGTCTAGCTTTTGAAACGATGAATATCGAAGTCTTTGAAACCCGGGTGCTGCCTACGAAAAACAAGCTTTTTCGGTTTGCGTTCAGGCTTTTGGGCAGCAGCGAGGAGGCCAAGGATGTGGTGCAGGAGGTGATGATGAAGGTGTGGAACGGACGCGAACAGATGGGCGCGATTGACAACATGGAGGCTTGGTGTATGCGCATCACCAAAAATCTATCGCTGGATCGCCTTCGCTCAAAAGAACGCAGAACGACCGATTCGATGCAAGAAGGCTTTGAAGTTCGTCAGGAAAGTATGACACCGTACGAAAAAACAGAAATACATGAAAGCATGCAACGGGTAAATGAACTGATTGAAGCACTGCCCGAAAAGCAACGGCAGGTAATGCACCTTCGTGACATAGAAGGGTACAGTTACAACGAGATTTGTGAAATTCTGGAACTGGACATGAGCCAGGTGAAAGTAAATTTGTTTAGAGCGAGAAACTTTGTGCGGGAGCGGCTATTAAAATTGAATGCGTATGGACTCTAATGAGCTAAAAGAATTACTGGAGAAGTATTGGAACTGCGAGACATCGCTGGAGGAAGAACAAAAATTGCATTCCTTTTTTCGGGGTAGCGTGCCAGCAGAAATAAATGAGACGGCTGAACTTTTCAGGTATTTTGAACTGCAACGCAGAACAAAAATCGAGGCAAGCGGTTTTGATGAAGAGGTGAAGCAAAAAATCAAGGAACATCGGCCGGCTGGTAGATCGGTTAAAATGTACTTCAACTACGCTCGCATTGCGGCTGGCATCGCAGTAGTGGCCGCTGCTGGGTTTTTTATCCGGGAGGAAGTGCGGAAGGCGTATCCGGCTGAAACCGAGGATACCTTCAGCGATCCGCGAATGGCGTTGGAGGAAACGAAGAAAGCGTTGATGATGATTTCTAATAGTTTCAACAAGGCACACAAAGAAGCAGCAAAGATTGAGATGTTTAATGAAGCGGAACAGAAGATACAAGGCAAGCAGGTAGATCAAAAAAAAGTGAACATTTAAAAAGTAAAAACTAAAATATAAAATGTTATGAAAAAAGTAATGTTGGGAGTGGTGATGATGGTGTTGTTGTCGGTGGCTGCGCAAGCGCAAAACGATGTAATTGCGAAGTTCTTCAATAAGTATGATGGAGACGAGAGCTTTAGCAAAGTGAGCATCAGCGGAAAGATGTTCAGTATGATGGCGAATATTGACGGGAACACCGAAGATGAAAAAGGAATGATAAGTGCCATCAGCAAAATCAAAGGATTGAAGATTCTGAAAAAAGATGATGCGCGCAATTCTCGTGAACTTTACAAAGAAGCGCTGTCGATGGTGCCGACAGGTCAATTTGAAGAATTGATGACCGTGCGCGATAAGGATAAAGACATGAAGTTCTTTACCAAAGAATCGGGCGGAAAAATCAGTGAATTGGTAATGGTCTTAGGTGGCAACGAAGAATTTTTGGTAATGTCTCTTTTTGGAGAAATTGATCTGAAGGAGATGGGCAAAATCGGAAAATCGGTGAACATTGATGGCCTTCAAAATTTGGACAAAATGAAGGATAAAGTGAAAGACAAAAAGAAGGACTAAATATCCTTTTCAAAAGATCACCCCTGCCATTGCGTTAGGCAAATAGTAGGGGTGATTTTTTTTGTCCAAATTGCATCTTCTTTTGGGAATGCACGTTATGGTTGTCAGCTGACTATTAATTTGTTAGATCCCCTTACAAAATTGATCCAACTGTAAAAATGAAAACTCTTTTTTTACTTCTGTTTGTTTCGGGCCAACTGTTGGCTCAAACAAAGACAACCGTTGAGCTCGACAAAAAATACGAGGGCATGTCCTTGTATTTTTATAAGAACACGTTAAAAATGCTTAACCAAAAAGATGACAAAGATTTTGATGAGTTAATCAAGGATATTGAAAAGATGCGTTTTGTGATGATTAATAAGACCAAAGAGAAATTTCAAGAAGCAGGTTATGCGGCCTTGAAAAAGAGTTATCGGGGAGAATCCTATGAAGAAGTGATGTCGGGCAGAATGGAAGGAAGAAATTTTGATGTATTCGTAAGAGAAGTGAATGGCAATGTGAAGGGCACCGTCATTCTGGCCAGTGACTCTGCAAGCTTGTATGTGCTGGATGTGCTCGGTAAAGTGGCGATCAATAAAGTGAGTGCCTTATTCAATACAATTGACGGAAGTACGGATATTGGAAAGAAAATAAAGGACTTTGCCAGTGGAGATGCAAAGAAAAAGAAGAAAGACCATGTGTTGGACTAGCCGCTGTTGTTTGTCTAACGAACGCACTATTTTGTATAGACCAAGGTAAAACTCACTTTTACAAAAAACCTAAATGGCAGAAACAGTATTGCAGATAAATAAGCTGACCAAGAATTTTGGAAAGCTTTGCGCGGTAAACCAACTTGACCTGGAAGTGAAAAGAGGTCAGGTGTTTGGCATACTCGGCCCAAATGGAAGTGGCAAAACAACCACACTTGGTATGTTGATGGGGGTAACGAATCCCTCTTCAGGCAGTTTCTCTTGGTTTGGCGAGCCCTCCACCCACTTCACGCGCAAAAAAATTGGAGCCGTGCTTGAGCATCCTATTTTTTATCCCTACCTGAGCGGACAAAAGAACCTCGAGTTGAATGCGATGATCAAGGGTGCTAATCCTGCGAACATAGCAAAGGTGTTGGATATTGTTGAGTTAAGCGCACGAAAGGATGATAAATACAAAACCTATTCACTGGGGATGAAGCAACGGTTGGCAATTGCTTCTGCCTTGGTAAGCGATCCTATTATTTTGATTTTGGACGAGCCAACAAACGGCCTCGACCCCATGGGGATTGCAGAGATACGGGAAATCGTGAAGAGAATTGCAGCCGATGGCAAAACCATTATTTTGGCAAGCCACTTACTAGATGAAGTTCAAAAAGTATGTACTCACTTTGCCGTATTGCGTAGAGGCAAGCTCATGCATAGCGGACCTGTAGATGAGGTGGGTAAGGGCGAAGAGACGGTAGAGGTAATGGCCTACCACGATGACCTCTCTGTATTGTTACAGGAGTTCGTTGGCAGTGCAACCATAAAAAAAGAGAATGGTATTTTTCAAGTCATGATGAAAGATGGTTTTCATAGCCAGGATTTGAATAAATTTTTATTCGAAAAGGGGATTATTACTTCTCACTTGGTCACTAAGAAGAAAACATTGGAGAAGCAGTTTTTAGAAATACTGGCCGAGGCACATTAGTTCGTAAATCTTAATTCGTACATCTAAAATTTTACCATGCTTCACTTACTGAAAATCGACCTAAAGAAAATGACCAGCTACCGCACGTTCTGGATCATTTGTGGATTGTATTTCATAACCCTAGGGTTTTCAACTGCCAGCGGGATGGAGATATTGAAATGGATTGCCAGCAAGTTCGAGGATTTTGGTTCGTCTTTGAATGTGAACCGCATACCATTGTATCATTTTCCGGATATCTGGCAAAACCTGATTTGGTTTAGCGGACTATTCAAATTGGTGTTGTCGATCATGGTTGTCATTTCTATCACTAACGAATACCAATATCGCACACTTCGACAAAACATTATTGACGGCATGAGTCGTTTTGAGTTCGTGTTATCAAAAGTGTTGACCAACCTTTTGCTAAGTGTGATGAGTGTGGGCATGCTGTTGTTGATCGTGATGGTTACCGGCTTGATTTATACGCCTGAATTGATTTGGTCCGATATTCTGGTAGGCACGGAGTTCTTGCTTGCCTATTTTATTGAGATTTTTGCTTTTTTATCTTATGCGTTAATGTTGGGTGTTTTTGTACAGCGCTCAGGACTTACGATTGTATTATTGATGCTATCACACATGATTGAAGCGATTATCAAAGTCAATCTGTTCCGAGAAGGCCTGAATCCAAGCATCGGATGGTTGAAGCAGTTTTTCCCATTGGAGTCTATCACTAATTTGGTACCGCTGCCTTTCGCACGGTATGCATTTCAAGAGATACAAGATTATGTGAGCATTACAGCCGTGGCTATTGCGCTTGGCTGGACTTTTCTCTTCAACTACTTCAGTTATTTGAAGTTGAAGAAGTCGGACATTTAGTGTTCGCAGCTACAATATTTTTCGGAAGAAGCTTTTTCAAAGCACTCTTTACCTTCTTGAAAAGAAAACCAGGCCAGGCCCAGCGTACCTATTGCATCGGCATAGGTAAATCCTGTCAGTTCATAGATCCCACTTGATATCAGTAAAACACAAGACATGTAAATACAAACCTTGGTGCAGCTTGCGTCCGCTAGAATTGCATCGGAGTGTAAAAGCTTGCCGATTCGAAGTTTGCTACGAAGTAAGAATAGCATTACTAAAATTGAAACAATAGAAATGACAACTCCCCAGAAAGTGGTTATGGGTATCTTTTTCACGTAAAGCGTCAGAGCCGATGAAACAATGAGGCCTGCTACCAATAAGTAGAAAGAAGCACCGGTAATTCTCAATGCTTTTTTCTCAAACTCGCTTCGTTGACTAGCTGCATTTTTTTGTATTCTGGTGACCATTACGGCAATGCCAAGACCGGAGATCATTTCAATGAAACTATCGACCCCAAAACCAAAAAGTGCTAACGTTTCGTCTTGATAGCCAAACCAAG
This sequence comes from Flammeovirgaceae bacterium, assembly GCA_021299455.1. Classification (GTDB taxonomy): domain Bacteria; phylum Bacteroidota; class Bacteroidia; order Cytophagales; family Cyclobacteriaceae; genus ELB16-189. The sequence goes on from JAJTGQ010000015.1 coordinate 5,335, forward strand.
TGGAAATCAATCCTTCAGCGAGATTGTAAAGAATGGTAAAAACGGCAAGCCCAAAGGCGATTTTAAAATAGCTTTTTTCTTGTAACCCGGTTGTCTCTAAATCACTCACATTCAAATGTAGCGTATATTTTTTCGTGGCAAATTTATTTTTAATAAAAGTTGGGTTGTTGCAAACTGGCTTCTTTAAAAAACACGCTTGTTGCAACCTAGCTGTCAAAATTTCATGTAAGAGTATTTGTATTTAATAAATTTAGGACGAATAGGCTCAGTCTAGTGTAGTGTTTTCATAGTTGCTGTCCTTTTGTCTTGGAACTTTCGATGGTATGTTGATTGTTGGTAGAGCAAGACAAAATAGTGAAAATGAAAAAGAGTAGACTGATTCCGACCGAGTTATTACATTCTATTGATATAACCAATACGATAGGTGGTGGAGTAAGCCAGCCTATTGTTGATTTAGAACAACACGAAGACCATCGGGAGATAAAGTGTAAAGTGCCTGGTGTGGTAGAGTCGGCACTTCAGGTCGAAGTGATCAATAATTTCCTGAGCATCTATTATAAGCAGGAATTCTTATCAAACGGAACAAACATTGAAATACCAAAAGTGGTCTATCACAAAGCCATTCCTTATTTTATTGATGTTGCCAATATCTCAGCTACGGTAGAAGAAGGGTTTCTGTGTGTGAGGCTGCCATTCAACAAACTCGCCAACGGCTATCACAAAAAGATTTCTGTTCAAGAGTAAGCAGATGTTCTTAGTTAGTGCAGTGCATTATAATCAATCTGCGATCGCCTGGTAGGTAAGCACTTTAAATTTATCACCGACCTGATAGTTCGGTGATGCATACATGTTTGTGTAAATTAGCCCGATCAATTTTTCTTTTGGATCGGCCCAGTATTGTGTATTGAATGCACCACCCCATGAAAATGAACCAATACTAAAAACAGATTGATAATCATTTTTTTCCGTCTCCAATCCAAAACCCAAACCAAACTGGTTGGTAATAGGTGGTTGGCATTGATTGGTGAGCATTAGTTCTACGGTCTTGCGACTAAGCAGTCGAACACCGTTGTATTCGCCTTTGTTTAAAAACAGTTGAAGGAGTTTCGCATAGTCCTCAATAGGGCCGCTCAATCCTGCACCACCTGAGAAGTATGTTCCCTTGGTCGCGGGATAGTCAGGGTTGATTCCTTTACCGGTCGGTGGCAACATTTTTTTCGGAGTACCGCCACTTGTCTGATGAAGACCTACCAATCGATTGTATTTTTGTTCAGGCAGGTAAAAGTAGGTGTCATTCATCCCAAGGGGTTGAAATATTCTGGCTCTAAAGAATTGATCGAGTGATTGGCCAGAGATCACTTCTACCAAATAGCCAAGCACATCGGTATTCAGTCCATAGGTGAATTGCTCACCCGGGTTATGTTTGAGCGGGAGCGTTCCCAGTATTTTTATTTTGTCGGCCAGAACAATGTTGTTGGTACCAATGCCGCTGGGTACTTTTGACTTTGCGTAAATGGCTTTGAATTCCTGACTGCCAATGTCGGCATAGTCGATACCGGATGTGTGGCTGAGAAGATGCCTGATTGTAATTTCATTTTTAGCTGGACTAGTGGAGTAAGTGGTATCCGTCCAATTTACCGTACCCAGCAATTTTGGATTTTTAAACTCGGGAATGTAACGAGAGATAGGATCGTCCAACGAAAATTTTCCCTCCTCGAAAAGCATCATCACCGCCAGACTGGTAATAGCTTTGGTCTGCGATGCCATTCGAAATATGTCGTCTTTTTTCAACAGTGTTTGTTTTTCGAAATCGCTATAACCGTAGGCTTTATAGTGTACGATCTTGCCATTTCGTGCAATGAGCACCACCGCGCCAGGGATCCACTTTTTTGACGTATAATCATTGATCAATTGATCAATTCGAGCCAAACGATCGGCAGAGAAGCCGACTTCTTCTGGTTTGCCGGGTGCAAGATTTTTGATGGTCTGAGCGTGAGCGCCAATGGCGGCCATTGCGAGCAAGAATACCAGTAGTTTTTTCATCTTTCGAGCTATTTTATTCTACAATAAAAAATTTTACAATCCTTTTACACTCATGCCGCCATCTACCATAATATTCTGTCCGGTAATATAACTGGCATTATCCATTGATAAGTAGGCCACCAAGCTAGCCACTTCTTCGGGCTGGCCCACACGGTTCATGGGCGTTCGGGCAAGAATTTTCTCAAGCCGATCGGGTTGAGATAATACCGATTCAGTGAGGGGTGTTTGAATATACCAGGGCGAAACTGTGTTTACCCGAATTCCGTCTTTGGCCCATTCAGCAGCCAGATGTTTTGAGAACTGAATGATGGCAGCCTTGGTCATACCATAGGGCGGCCCGGTTTGAACATCAAAAGAACCTGCGACTGAAGCTAAATTAACCACGCTCGCGTTGCCTGCGGCTTTAAGAAAAGGATAGCTCAGGCGTGTGATTTCAGTAAGGCTGAAAAGGTTTGTCTCGAAGAGCTGCTTATATTCTTCTTCGGTGTAGTCAACAAATTTTTTGCGCACGTTGGTGCCCACATTATTTATCAGTAAATCTAATTTGCCCCAATTCTCTTTTACCTTTTCTAGTAGCGCAACGCGAAATGCTGGATGAGTGACATCTCCCTCCATCGTGAACAGATTGGCCGAGTGTTTTACTTTGCCTTGAATATTCTTTGTATCGCGCGCGACCACCAGTACTTCGGCACCCAGTGATAAAAACTCTTTTACAATGGCCAGGCCTATGCCTTTTGTGCCGCCTGTCACTAATGCTTTTTTACCTTGTAGATTCCACATAGGATAAATGTAGTTGTTTGTTCGTTGTTGCTATCGCCATTTAAAAATCGTAACAAAATAATCACATGGTTTCTTTTTTCACGACCAACAGGTACCAATTGTTTTCCACGGGCAAGTAGCCTTGTTCAAAACAATAATAGTAAACTGCGTTCTCCTTGGTTTTGTATTGGCTGGTATGATAGTTAAAATCAAACCCTTTTTTGGTTAAAGTTTCCCGGCTCACGCGCGTTTTTCCTGAAGGGTTTAGCTCCAATAGGATCCGCCTATTTTTCCGCAGTAAATTGACCACATTGGTCATATAATTCGATTCATCGCGATTCAATTTATTGTTATAAGCTACCCTGCACTGGTCCGAACAGAATTTTTTGTCTGCGCGACCCTTTATTTTTTCGCCACACTCTAAGCAGGCTTTTTCTTGTGTTTTTGCCATAAATTAACGGTTTTTGGCTGTTTTTGTATCCGTTTTTAAACGTTTCTAAACGAATATAAACGAAAGTAATTGGATAACAAACGACTATTTTTTTGGCCTCCCCACACCTTTGCATCGTCAATCGCTGAACAACTCAGTCGGGGACAAAAAACAAAAACAATTTTTAACCATTTAAATTTTACAGTTATGAAAAGCTTAAGAAACAGCGTGCAGTTGATCGGTCGGTTGGGAAGGGATGTGGAGGTGAAAGACTTCGACAAGTCAAAGAAGGCCAGCTTCACAATGGCCACGACCGATTCGTACAAGAATGCAAAAGGAGAAAAGGTGGAAGACACACAGTGGCACAACATTGTGATCTGGGGGCAACTGGCAGATGTTGCGGGCAAGTATTTGAAAAAGGGATCAGAGGTATGTGTGGAAGGCAAGCTGGTACATCGCAACTACGAAACCGATAAAGGCGAAAAGCGCTACATCACTGAAATCAACGTGAGTGACCTGGTGCTTATGGGTGGAAAGGAAAAATAAAAACTTTGCCACGAATGCACGAATTTTCACGAATTGTCGACATCGCAATTCGTGTATTCGTGGTTAATTATCTCCGTCAAGTTTTTTCAGGCCACGAATGTTCTAGAATTGTAATTGCATCAAGGTTTGCGTCCATGGTTTAAAAATTGGCGTTAGCCGAGGTTTAAGAGGCGAGCCACGAATTGCACAGATTTATTCCATTTGTGCCAATTCGTGAATTCGTGGCATAAAAAGGAGATCTGCGTAAGGCTTTAACTTCAACTCTTTGCAAAAAGCTTTTCGAGATTGATTGGCAGAGTGCATCAATTTTGAAAAATATCTTGGGTGTATCATTTCATTGACTATGAATTCTATCATTTACAAAGAAGAGTGCTATCAAATCATTGGCAAGTGTATGGAAGTACACAATTCTCTTGGCCATGGATTTTTGGAGATTGTTTACAAGGATGCGCTTGAACTCGTATTTGATCAAGAAGGAATTTTATTTGAAAGGGAAAAGGGTTATGATGTATATTTTAGAGGCTATATTTTGAATCATAAGTTCTTTGCGGATTTCGTTGTTCTGGATAAAATAGTTTTAAAAGTCAAATGCGTCAAGGTCTTGACTGATGAGCATATTGCTCAGACCATAAATTATTTGAAAGTGTCTGGTAATACGCTTGGGCTTTTGGTAAATTTTGGTAGAGGTAAACTGGAATATAAGCGAGTTGTGTACTAGCTTGTAGATTTTAAATATTGCGTTTATTTGTGTCAATTCGTGTATTCGTGGCAATTCTTTTAGTCATCTAGTTCCAATACTTAACGAAGCGAAACAGCTAGTGTTTTATTCGCTAAAGAACGGTTTACTCGCTTTGAAATATTACCCTGTATCTGTTCCTTCGCGTAGTCAAAAATTAGATTGAGTTGAAAGCACTTCGCATCATTTTTATGGGTACGCCTGAGTTTGCTGTACCCAGCCTTGAAGTATTGGCCGAGAGCAAGTTCAATATTGTGGCCGTGATCACGGCACCCGACAAGCCGCAGGGACGTGGGCAGAAGCTGGTAGCCTCACCTGTGAAGCAATGTGCAGAGAAACTCGGCATTCCGGTTTTGCAGCCCACCAATCTAAAATCACCAGATTTCATCGAAGAGTTGAGAAGCTATAACGCCAATCTTCAAGTGGTGGTGGCCTTTCGGATGCTGCCGGAGTTGGTTTGGGCAATGCCTGCTTATGGCACATTCAATTTGCATGGATCATTACTTCCGCAGTACCGTGGAGCTGCGCCTATCAATTGGGCGATTATGAATGGAGAGAAAGAAACAGGCGTGACCACTTTTTTTCTGCAGCATGATATTGACACCGGTCGAATTATTTTTCAAGAGACAGAACCCATTCTCGATGATGATGATGTGGGAACACTTTATCAAAGGTTGATGGTAAAGGGTGCAGCTTTGGTGTTAAAAACGGTACGCGCCATTGAAGCAGAGAAATATCCTTCTGTGCCACAACCAGCAGGGGTAGAGATACACCATGCGCCTAAAATTTTCAAAGAAACTTGTGAAGTGAACTGGGATAGGCCGAGCAAAGAGATTTGTAATTTTGTTCGTGGATTAAGCCCCTATCCTGGAGCGTGGACAGTCTTTCAAGGAAAGACGTATAAGTTGTTTCGCGTGAAGGAGGAAGCCTTGAACCATACAAATAGTGCATTGCCCATCGGTGCAGTTGATACCGATAACAAAACATATCTTTGTATTAGAACAAAAGACGGACTGATCTCCGTGCAGGAATGGCAGCCTGAGGGGAAAAAGAGAATGACTATAGCAGATTTTTTTAGAGGAAATAAAATGTAACGTTTATTCATTGACCGTTGACCTAATGATCGTCTCTCTCATCGCAGCACTTACTCAAAATCGCGTTATTGGAAAGAATAACGACTTGCCCTGGCATTTGCCAGACGATATGAAGTATTTTATGAATACGACCAAGAAACATCATGTGGTAATGGGGCGCAAAAACTACGAGTCAATCCCGGAGAAATTCAGACCGTTGCCAAACCGTCAAAATATTGTAGTTAGCAGAAACATCAACTTTCAGGCGCCTCAATGCATTGTGACCGATTCATTGGAGAAAGCGATGACTATTGCAAATGAAGCCGGAGAGAAGGAATTATTTGTCATCGGTGGAGCAGAGATTTATCATCTTGCTATGCCGCTGGCCGACCGACTTTATTTAACTGAAATTGCTGCAACACTGGAGGGGGATACTTATTTTCCTGCAGTAGATAAATCGCAATGGCGGGAAGTATCTCGCGTGAATCATGATGCTGATAACCGGCATCTTTTTGCGTTTGATTTTGTACAATATCAAAAGAAAAATTAACTCCCTTAAAATCATGGAAACTCATAAACGAATTTTGGCGATACTCCACATTGTGAGTGGTGTATTTTTATCTATGGCGATGTTGTTTTTGTCTGTCTTTTTAACTGCGCTATTGCCATTTATCTTTGATCAATCCGAAACGGATGTGCCGCGAATACTTGAGATAATCATGCCGCTTGTTAGTATTATTTCTACCGGCATCATTATTTTATTTGCGATTCCAGCTATTGTTGGAGGTATCGCTTTGCTCAATAATAAGAGCTGGGCACTCACTCTGTTGCTGGTACTGGGTTGCTTTCAATTATTTTCTTTCCCTTTTGGAACAGCCCTTGGTGTTTATTCCATTTGGGTTTACGCAGAAGATAAGAAAAGTATCTCCGCAAACTAACATTAAGGATGGCTCAACTTACAAACAAAGTAATTTGGATCACTGGAGCTTCGTCCGGCATTGGTGAAGCACTTACTTACGAACTTGCAAAAAAAGGAGCAAAGCTTATTCTGTCGGCCAGAAGAAAGGAAGAATTGGAGCGAGTAAAAGGCAATTGCATCGCATCTGTCCAGCCCAATGTTCGAGTGTTGCCGTTAGATCTCGCTCAATCTGGTACGTTGCAACTCAGTACTGAGGCGGCTATCCAGATGTTTGGTCATGTGGACATATTGATTAACAATGGGGGGATTTCACAACGAAGTCTGGCGAAAGAAACCAGCCTTGAAGTCGATCGGGTATTAATGGAGATTGATTATTTTGGAACGGTCGCATTGACAAAATTTCTTTTGCCACATTTCTTAGAAAAAAAATCGGGACACTTTGTGGTGACGAGCAGTGTTATGGGAATTATTGGCACACCCTATCGTTCGGGCTATGCAGCTGCGAAGCATGCGCTGCATGGATTTTTTGATTCGTTGCGCGCGGAGGTTTGGAGGGAAAATATTTTCGTCACGTTGATTTGTCCGGGCTGGATACGCACCAACATTACGCTCAACGCAGTTGTGGGCGATGGTAGTAAATTAAACCAAATGGATAAAACTACCGACCACGGGCTTTCACCGGAAGAATTAGCCAAGCGGATGGTGGTGGCCATTGAAAAACGGAAAGAAGAAGTTTACATTGGTGGCGCAAAAGAAGTTTTTGCTGTTTATGCAAAACGATTTTTCCCAGCTTTGTTTTCGAAGATTGTACGTAAGGCAACTGTGAGATAATTTTCGATTTTTAATTTGATAATATGCTAAAGTGGAGTGACGTGATTCGATTTTCAACTAAGGGCAATCCTGTTCCACCAAGCCGGGTAGAGAAGTCGGAGCAAGAGTGGAGAAAGCAGCTGACCGCTGAACAATATCAAGTGGCACGGCTTAAAGGAACAGAGCGAGCCTTTACCGGAGAATACTGCGAAGCTCATGAGCCGGGGCTTTATGCCTGTATTTGTTGCGGCACGCCTTTGTTCGATTCGCGATTGAAATTTGAGTCGGGCACCGGATGGCCCAGTTTCACCCAACCAGTGGAAGAGAACGTAGTTGCTTATCACAAAGATGTAACCTATGGTATGGTGCGTGTAGAGGTGCTTTGCAATGTGTGCGATGCGCACTTGGGGCATGTGTTTGCCGATGGACCCGAGCCGAGCGGCTTGCGGTATTGTACTAACTCAGCTTCCTTAAAATTATTGAAAGATGCGTAACTACCTTTTGGTTTTTTTACTTTTTTGTTTGGCAGTAAGTTGCATTCCTTCCAAAGAAAAAGAGGCTAAAACCTATAGCGAACTCTATCGTCCCCGCTATCATTTCTCGCCCGCTAAAAATTGGATCAATGATCCGAATGGGTTAGTTTATTTACAAGGCGAGTATCATTTGTTCTATCAATACAATCCATTTGGCACCACGTGGGGACATATGAGTTGGGGCCACGCTGTTAGCACCGACCTACTACATTGGACACATCTGCCCGTGGCATTAGAGGAATACGCAAATCCTGCAACACAAGACAGCACCATGATTTTTTCCGGAACGGTGGTAGTAGATCATGCTAACTCAGCAGGGTTTGGAGTTGATGCGATGATTGCTATTTACACATCCAACGTTCATAAAAACGGTCAGGGGATTGCACAGCACCAGAGTCTAGCGTATAGTACGGACAAAGGCAGGACGTGGAAACGATATGCCAATAATCCAATACTGGACATTCAGCGAAAAGATTTTCGCGACCCCAAAGTTTTTTGGTACGAGGCTACAAAAAAATGGGTGATGGCATTAGTCGTGCCCGATCTTTTCAAAGTTCAGTTTTATGAATCATCGAATTTGCTAAAATGGCAACTGACCGGGGAGTTTACAGGTGCGGGCGATACAACCAGAGTTTGGGAATGCCCGGATTTGTATCAAGTGAAGGTGGATGGTACCAATGCGATGAAATGGGTTCTGTCCTTATCGGGTGCACATCCACAGGGTAGCAAGTTTGTGGGCATGCAATATTTTGTGGGTGAATTTGACGGGAACACTTTTCGAAAGGATGCCAACAGCGAGCATCAATTTTTGGACTACGGAAAAGATTTCTATGCGGGAATCACTTTTAATGATATGCCTGACCAGCGGACGATCATGATAGGTTGGTTAAACAATTGGACATATGCTAATCAAGTCCCTACTCATCCGTGGCGAGGTGCCATGTCATTGCCAAGAGAACTTCGCTTGGTAAAGGTAGAGGACAAAATCCAGTTGGTGTCAAACCCCATCCAAGAGGTGACTTCCCTTAGACAGAAAGAAATAGAAATTTTAAATCAACCGGGCTCCGGCAGTTTTGAGATGGAAATTCATATGACGGATAGCAGCCAACTTATTCTGTCGCAAGGTGCAGAAGATAAAATTGTTCTTTGGTATGCCAATGGCCAGTTCACCTTCGATCGGACCAAAAGTAAAAATCATTCCTTTCAAAAAGATTTTTCGTCCGTTGAGTCGGTGTTGATTGCTTCGAAGCCATCAGAGATTACAGTAAGATTCTTTGTAGATCAGTCTGTGATCGAAATTTTTGTCAATGGTGGAGCTTATACAATAACTGACCAATTCTTCCTCGAGTCTGGAAAAATGACACTTCAAACTGTAGGAGTTGTAAAACTACAGCGCGGTTGGGAAATCGGTTCCATTTGGTAAGCCGCTTTGTTTGCTCAAAATTATTTTTTGTTCAATCAGTTCGCGTTCTGGGGTATGAAAAGTCTTTGCGAGTGCGTTTTGAAAACTAGTTAACGCAGCATCGTAGTTGTATAACTTCAAGTAAAAATTTCCGAGCGCAACATAGTAGTGGCTATTGGCTTCCAGCTTCACTATTTTTTGAAGTTCCTTAATTCCTTGCTCGGGTGAAAGAGCATAACCGATTGCAATGGCTCTATTGAGACTGACGACAGGACTTGGCTTCATTTCAAGAAGCACATCATATAGTGCAATCAACTTGTCCCAGGACGTGTCTTCAAAGCGTTTGGCAAGCGCATGAACAGATGCAATCGATGCTTCAACCAAGTATTCGTTTAGTGTGGGGCTGGTTGATGCCTTCTCCAGAAACCAAAGGCCTTTTTGAATCAACATCTGATTCCATTTGTTTCGATCTTGATTTTCAAGTAGGATGATTTCCCCCGACACGCTCGTTCGTGCTTCAAATCGAGACGATTGCAGACACATTAGCGCCATCAATGCATTTACCTTTGGCAGATTCGTGGCTGAATGATTGACCAACAAATAGGTGAGGCGCATCGCTTCTGCGCACAGGTCTTCGCGAATAAGGACATCTCCACTGCTGGAGTGGTAGCCCTCATTAAACAAAAGATAGAGTACACGAAGAAGACTATTTAGCCTTTGCGGTAACTCAAAGACGCTAGGAGGATCTAGTTTTATTTTTTGCTCTTTGATTTTTTCTTTAGCGCGATAGATACGTTTGGCAATTGTTTCCTCGGTGGTTAGGAAGGCGTGTCCGATCTCTGCAACACTTAAACCACCCAGTGTTTTTAACGTGAGCGCTACCTGCGATTCTACAGGTATTGAAGGGTGACAGCAAGCAAACATCATTCTAAGCACACTGTCTTGAATTTCCTCTTCGGCAAAAACGGCTTCTGCGCCAGAAAACGGGTCTGAGGTTACCTCCGCATCTCTTTGGTCGTTCAGTACTGATTTCGTTTTTCGTTGTTCGGTACGAATCCAGTCAATCGCTTTATTGTGAGCTACTTTGTACATCCACGCAGATGGATTGTCGGGGATGCCGCGCATTCGCCACGACTCCATCGCTTTCAGGAGCGTGTCTTGCACGATGTCTTCGGCCGTGTCGAAGTGTTCAGTACCCAGTAGTCGGGTAAGCACAGCGGCCATCTTTCCCGCCTCAATGCGAAAAAGATGGCCGACTAGTTGCTCCACATTTTTTGGCGGTTGCGCCACTGTCTACATATCAATTTTTTGAACCGGGCGCACTTGCACTTTACCGTTGAATATGAAATCAGGATAGTCATGCGTCAATTTCACTGCATCGTCCAGGTCTTTGGCCAATACAATAAAATAGCCGCCCACCAACTCCTTACTTTCTGCAAACGGACCATCTGTGACCAGTTTGTTTGGACCGCTCACAAATTTTCCGTGAGGTAACAGGGCTTCGCCACTTTCATAGCGTCCCTCTTTTTGTAGTTTTTCGATCCAGGCGAACCACTTCTGCATGTGGTTTTGCATCGCTTCTGGTGATTTCATTTCTGGCGCCACATCGCTGCCGCCATGAAAGATAAGCATGAATTTTTCCATAAAAATTGGTTTTAATTGGGTTTATTTCTTCTATGACGCGGGTCTCTGACCTTTTCGGACAATACGGAAAAAAATATCTTTAAGATCGTTGGATAAACCGCAATGTATTGCCACTGGGGTCATCCACATAAAACTCTGTTGTTCCCCAGGTTTGTTGGGTTGGCCCCAGGTGAACCGGAGAATCGTTTTTTATGGGCACCAAACCACGGGACACATACAGCCGAAAAAGGTTTTCAATGTCATTTACGACAATTGCAACGACTGAGCCCAATACTCCGTCACCAGGATAAGTCGACAAGTGTAATTCAGCTCCACCACGATGAAGGATGCTAAAAGCTGGCGAACTCATTTCTGGCCATGTGCCCACTAGCTCAAAGTCGAGTATCTCCAGATAGAAGCGGATTGATTTCGCCATGTCCTTACAAGCAAGTACGGGGATAATATTCATACGGTTAGCGATGATAATGATGTAGCTATCTATCTACTATTGGCCACCAAGAAACCAAGAGATGTGCGTGCAATCTGAGCAAATAAAGCAACTCGCACTTTTGTTGGCCCAATCCATATTGAAAAAAGTAGCCACTGCCGTGTTGAGTTGGGCTTGCCTTGTCCAGAAAAGTCTATTGCTACATACGGGACATCGCAATTGGCGACCACTTACTTCGATGGGTTGTGGTTCTTCGGGCTGCCTAGCTTTAAATGGGTTCATGTTTTGATCAAATTGTTTTTTCCAAGCCGTTTTGATAGAATCTATCCAATGATATCCTTTTTGAATTTTTCACTTTCAGCAAATATCTCCAACTCTTTCTTTGAAATTAATTCAAAAATAATGAGCCTCCGACCCTGAAGGGAATAAAGATACGAAAACGTTGGACTATGCGCTAAACCCGCGTGACGCAGATACATTGTTGGCAGTAGTAGAGCCCTTCTCCTCACTTCCTTAGAAGTCGTGTCTTTTGTCCCTTTTTTATACTTGAAAAGTTCATTGTCTTTTTAATTGTTAGGTCAGATATTCTCTAACCACCTTCTTTAGTTACACTACATTGTACTGAGTAGATACTTCCGCGGTTGTTGTGGACTTAGAAAACCTAGTGCATTGGGTTTGTAAAGTGGTTTTTCAATTCATATAGATCGACATTAACCTCATCAAATTTACTTACAAGCGAACGAAGATTTTGACTGTATTGCATCAACTCAATTATCTTATAAATGTGTTTTTTATCCTCTGCATTTAGGTATGAATCTAATCGATTTGTGTCTTGATCCAGTTCAATCAATATCGCTTCTGTTTCAGCCTGCCCCATAAGGTGGATGCTTCGAAAATATTGACATTCCATTACTTCAAGCAATAGATTAAAAAGCCCAGGTTCGATATAGCCATTAAATTCAGTAATCAGTGTCTTTATTTGCTTTAGAATAGAATCATGATAGTTTTCAAAACATTTTTTAACTATCCGTTTGTGAAACAAAAGATCCCAAGACTCAGGAAACTGTAGGGAAACAACTTCAAATTCCTCATTGACTTTAGCCCGCTTTATTATTTCAGAATATCTACTTAGAAAATCATTCTCGTGTGCAATTTTTTCATTGGGCAGATATTTCCAAGCCAGGTGCTTCCATATTGAAAAGTAGGAAGCTACGATGGATTGGACTTCTCTCAAAATGCGTTGATCGATAGATATTCGCTTCCTTCGTTCCTTTCGTTCAATCATATTATCAATGATGAAAACGGTTACGCTTACGCTAATTATCTCCGTGAGCAGAATATTTCCAAGATCTTTACTAAACACCATCAATGTAATTGCCAATAATAAGCCAATGAGTAGCACAATTTGTAGATCGTAATTTCGCTTAGCAAGCCTGGCTTGTAATTTCATTGGGCTGTAAAATTATCGGCAGTATTTAGATTGACTTAGTTATCAGCTGTCATTGGATCGATAACTGATGAAATCTTGCAGATCAAATTGGCAGGGAAACCGCCCATCTCTGCATGTATTCTTATTAAGTCCTCATTGGGCGCCATGTAAACGCAATACAATTTGTCGCCAGCAACATAGCTTTGAACCCATTGTATGTCAGTGCCAATCTTACAAATGACATCTCTTGATTTTTGAGCCAATGCTTTTAATTGTTCAGCTGTCAATTGATAAGCACCTGGAACTTCCCTTTCAATAATAAATCTTGGCATAGTAAAGTATTTTAGTTTGTGAAAATGATGACACAAACTTAGGTACATACACCTACCTCAAATATAAAATTTGATTCAGAATCTGGTAATTTTGATTCAGGTAGAAATTGCGGCCTGGATTATTTATTGTTCGTTTTTGAAAATTCCAGATAGCGCGTGGGTGTCATTTCAAAGTGTTTTTGAAAACTCTTTGAAAAATAGGAAGGACTAGAAAAACCTGTGGCAAAAGATATTTGAGAAATGGTATCCCCACTTTTTCTTAGTAGTTGTAAGGCCTTGTCCAGCCGATATTCGGTAATCAATGAATTAGGTGTTTTGTCAAGCAAGGATTGTGTCAATCTGTTTAGCCCAGATTTACTCAGGCACATGCTCTTGCAGAAAGTGTCAATAGTAAAAGATTCATTTCCGCTATTTTCTTCCAACGTATCAAATAACTGATTCAATTTCTTTTCATCCATATTCGATAGGGCAGAAATAACGTTATGTCGTTCTTCAAAATAGTTCTTGTGAGAGATCTCTTTAATGATAGGAGCTGTGATGACTTGGTTTTTTTTACACGCTAGTAGAAGGCGTTCACCGCCTTGAATAGTATCGCCAAATAATCGGGGACTTTGCGTAACAGGCACACCAGCATTGATGCTGATTTTTGCTTCCAGAAGTTCAAGTTCCTTTTTTGAAAATAGACTCTGCAAGGCCATGGCATACCCCAGCGCTTTAAAGGTAGACACAAAACTTATGATGGAGATGTTTTCATATTGTTCTGCAATTTTTCCTTCAAACTCTTTTGCTGCAATGTCAAGCATCTGTTGGTAACGAGTAAAAAGCTCCTCGCATTTGGCCTTTCCTACTTTGTTGGTAAAAAGAATAGGGTCAATCGTCTTTGTCAAAACAAGAATGCGAAATGCAGGGTCATTAAATATCTTTAGTTTCCCCTCCAGTTCAATTGATTCAGGGTCATAAATCCGTCCTAGAAACGATTCAACAACGGTGCTGTTCACTTCAATGATTTGATGCGTCATCAGGCCGTGCGCTTTGTTATGAAGTTCCTTAACAGCTTCTGGGTTTGGTGCATCAATTAAACAAAAGGCACTATTTTTAGATTCGTCAACCCAATAGGTCATGCAGGTGCAGTTATACTGGGCTTGCACAAGCAGGTCCTGAAGATGCGCTTCGGCAGCACCTTTTGCTGTTATTCCAGGAACAATATGGAGATCCATATAAATTGGCATATCTCAGGATTTTCAGGGTTGGGTTTAAGCAACGATTGTTAGCAAAATAGTGAAAATTGCTGGCTGTTTTGTTTGGTTATGCTTTCAAAAAGGTAATCACCACCGCAACGGCCGCCCGCGGATTGTTGTGAACCTGCTGCGGTTGCCAGTGTCCATTTGTTTCGCTTGGCCAAGCCGCATCTTTTCATAACTCTTTCCTATTTGTCTTGTTTTACAAAAGATGAAGATTTACAACCTCAAACGCACGCAGCTTTTGCCCATTTCATTGACAGAAGCTTGGGATTTTTTTTCCACTCCTAAAAATCTTTCGAAAATTACACCCGAACATATGGGTTTCGAAATATTGTACATTTCCGGAGGTGAAAAAGCATATGCCGGCCAAATAATTAGATACAATGTAAGTGTATTGCCGGGTGTTAAACTACATTGGGTTACTGAAATTACCCAAGTAAAAGAGCCCCTTCATTTTATTGACGAGCAGCGCTTTGGACCCTATACACTTTGGCACCATCAGCACCATTTCAAAGAAGTTGAAGGAGGGGTAGAAATGACTGACGAAGTGAACTATGCTATTGGGTATGGGTTGATCGGTAGGCTGGCACACTGGCTTTTTGTTGGCAAAGAGGTAAATCGTATTTTTGACCATCGCTACCAAGTGTTGGAGCGCTACTTTAAGCGGTAATGGACGGTTTCTCAATATTTCTTTGCGTACTCATCATCATCGGCACATTTCTGGCAATGGAAGGAGTGGCATGGCTAACCCATAAGTATGTGATGCACGGGTTCTTATGGACATGGCATCGTTCACACCATCGCGTTCATACACATGCGTTCGAACGGAATGATTTGTTTGCAGTCGTATTCAGTATTCCTGCCATGACATTGATGATTATGTCTACCACGTTGTTCCACAGTGTGTATGTTTTCTCCATTGGTATAGGCATTATTTGCTATGGCATCTTTTATTTTGTTTTCCACGATGTAATTGTTCACCAACGTATCCGGTGGCTCCCCAAAAAGAGAGGAAGTTACCTGCAGCGGATGATTCATGCCCATTACATCCACCACAGCAAGCACACCAAAGAAGACTGCGAGGCCTTTGGTTTTTTGTATGCGCCCAAAAAATTTGAGCCCAAGAAATTTGTTTTAAAAAAGGAGCGCACTGAAACGCAGTAAATCAAAAGGTTTAAGCTGCAAGCTACAGGCTGTAAGCTTGTGACCTGAGGCCTAGAGCGCATAACCACTAAAAGAAATGATCCCAGACAATTACCTCTACGCCATCGTTGATTTTCTAACGATCATTTTTCCATTTGTTCTAAGTTTTTTACCGATCAATCCAGTCTACAAAAAATGGAGAGCGATAGTACCCGCCATTCTAATTCCAGGTATCCTTTTTTTGTTTTGGGATAATTTGTTTGCCTCGTGGGGTGTTTGGGGATTCAATCAAAAATATATCATTGGCATATATTTCTTTCATCTACCTTTAGAAGAGGTGCTTTGGTTTATATGTATTCCGTATGCTTGTATTTTTTCCTACGAGGCTGTTAACTATTATTTCAGAGAGGATATACTGAACAAGAAGTCAGTTTTTTTTTCAGTTCTGATTATTTTCTTCCTGGCAGTCGTTGGCTCGTTGAATTATGGTAGACTATATACGTCTGTTACTTTCTTTGCGCTTTCGATTTTTCTCTTTTTTGTCCAATGGATTTGGAAACCAATTTTCTTAGGACGGTTCTACTTAGCGTTCTCTTTTATTTTAATTCCTTTTTTTATTGTGAACGGTGTTTTGACAGGGACAGGAATTGAAGAACCCATCATTTGGTACAATAATTTGGAGAACTTGGACATTCGCTTGGGTACTATACCTGTAGAGGATACTTTTTATGGTATGCTGCTAATCTTGTTGAATATTTCACTTTTCGAGGTCTTTCAAAAAAAAAGCATCAAGACTAATTCCTGACGCTCTTTTATTATTTAGACGCTAGACTAATTACGCAGCTACTGCTTCTTTGGTTAATTTCTTCGACTCAACTTTCTTTTTCATTTTGTTGATCTTCCTGGAGTCTTTTTTCATTTGCTTTCCCACAACAGCCGCGATTTTCTTCGCACTGCGCTCCACCAGTTTGTCAGTCTTCTTATTGGCTTTCGAAACTCCCAATGCTTGAATCGTTTGGTGTAAAGAGTCAACCAATAAATTTTTTACTTCTTTTTTTCCTTTTAAGATGAGTTTTTCCATAACGTTTTTGGATTGTGTGAACACGAAAGTAGAATGTTACCCATATATTACCAAAAAGTTAAAAAAACATAACATTGGATTACTTTTTCTGCTCAATTCGCTTGATTTCAGGGTTTTTTCGGATTAATTCAAATTGACTTTGCAATTCTTCTAGTCTTTTTACCGTGAGTTCGTAAACCTCTCCCTGCTGGTCGGTGGGTGGGGCATCGGCACTAAACACCTGGCTTTCTTTGCCTAACGCGAGCAATCGTTCCAATACCTGTGCACCACTTCTAAAAATATCCCATCGGGCACCGGTTTGATTAATGTCAAACAACACAGCTTCGAGCTGATAGATTTTTTCTTCCAACGCTGCTGCTTTGCGGTCGCCCTTTTTTGCCAGCAAAACACTTCGCATTTTTTCCATTTCGTCAATCAGCTGTAGAGCTGTCTTGGTGGCGGTATAGAGTTTTACTCCAAGTGCATACTGCTTCGCCATATGCTCGTCAGTAGATGGCGTGTTGGGATCTTTAAGAAGAGGCAGCACTTGTTTATACTCTTTTCCATTTGCTTTAAATACAATGGTGTAGTTACCCACCGGAGCCATAGGAGGTGTTAATCCAGGGCCAATATCTAAATCAGGTATAAACAAATTGCGTTCTCCTTTCTCATCTAATGCTACCCAGTCTTTACCCCGTGGTTTTGTGCGCAACTTGGGCATAGTGTGATCTTGCAGTCTCAGGTTCCACCATACCCGTTGGATGCCGGGTTGATTCTTAGCCTTCAACTTCTGAACAAGTTCACCGCTCGAGTGGTACACCAAAAGTTCTACACTGTCTTTCGACTTTTCTTTCAGGTAATAAGAAATAGCTGCACCATCGGGTGGGTTTTGTCCATTCACAAAACTGCGATCTGTTTTGATGCCGTTTACATCTTGAAAGCGGTAAGTGGGCCTGAGTGAAAATAAATGAGCCTCTCCATTTTTTACTTGCTCACTAAACTCGCGAATAGGTGTAATGTCATCCAAAATGTAAATTCCTCTTCCATAAGTACCGATCACCAGGTCTCTGAAATTCTTTTGGATTTCAATTCCGTAAATCGGAACAGGCGGTAAATTGTTTTTCAGATGAATCCAGTTTTTTCCATCATCGGGTGAAAAATACAGTGACTTGTCAGTTCCTAACCACAACAGGCCTGCCTGCGCTGGATCTTCTTTTATCTGATTGACAAAGTTTGAGTTGGATGCAGATAATTCAATTTTCAAGCGCGTCCATGACTTTCCAAAATCGGTGGTTTTAAAAACATACGAGCCAAAATCATTGACGTGGTGCGCGTCTACCGAAAGGTAGCAAGTGCCCGCATCAAAATTAGACGCATCGATATTTCGAATAGTGCCCCATCTGGGCAAACCTGAAATATTGGCGGAAACATTTGTCCACGTTTTACCACCGTCTTGTGTCACGTTCACTTGACCATCATTGCTGCCCGTCCAAAACACTCCTTCCTTCATAGGAGATTCCGACATCGAATACAGCGTGCATCCATCCCATGTCATTAAATTATCATTGGCAATTCCGCCCGAGTTTTGCTGATGCGTTTTATCATTGGTCGTCAAATCAGGACTGATCACTTGCCAATTTTGGCCAATGCTATTTGTCTCATGGACAAACTGACTCCCTACCCACACACGACCTTTCACGTGTTTGCTTAACACCATTGGAAAATTCCAATGCCAACGATACTTAGCATCTGCCGGCTTAGAACCAATTTGCGTTTGTGGCCACACACGCACATCGCGTGGGAGCATGGTTTTCAAATCAAACACATCCAGCCCTCCATCGTAGCAGCCACTCCATACTATCGAATTGTCAAACGGGTCGGGTTGCGCAAATCCACTTTCACAACCGCCTACTCCATGCCATGCTCCCAATGGAATGTTGTTGCCGCCCAAGTATCTACTAGGCCCTCGATAGCTCCATCCATCTTGTCGATTGGAATACACATTATAGGGAATCTGATTGTCAACGGCCACGTGATACATCTGAGCTACAGGCAGGTTAATATTGCTCCAGGTTTTACCCTCATTGAAGGTCATGTTGAGACAACCATCATGCGCACATAAAATACGTTTGCCATTCTTGGGATCAAACCACATGTCGTGGTTATCACCACCAGGCGCCCATTGATTGAATTTCTTGTCGAACGTTTTGCCACCATCCGTACTTTTCATTATGCCTACTGAGATGGTGTAGACGGTGTTTTCATCAGAGGTCGAAACGCGCAATCGCGTATAATAGCCAGCGCGCTGACCCATGCCATGGTGTTGGTGCATTAACTTCCAGCTATCACCACCATCTTCTGAACGATAAAGCCGTGGTTCTTTGTCTTCGACCAAGGCATACACCACTTTTGGATTGGAGTAGGCTATGTCCACGGATGTTTTTCCAACAGGGTGGGTAGGCCCACTTTCTAATCCATTGCGCAGTGGCTGCCAGGTCTTACCACCATCTTTCGTGCGATAGATGCCGCTACCTGCGCCACCACTATTTAACTTCCACGTTTTTATTTCCACTTCCCACATCGCTGCATACAACACATCTGGATTTTGGGGATCGATAGCCAAATCTGCGCAGCCCGTATTTTCATTCACGAAGAAAACACGCTCCCAATTTTTTCCTCCGTCTACTGTCTTATAAACTCCTCGTTCTTGTTGCGGGCCATGTGTGTGACCCAGTGATGCGACATAAACGGTGTTCGTATCGGTCGGATGAACAATGACACGGCTGATGCGAAATGTTTTTTCTAGGCCAAGATTCTTCCACGTCTTCCCCGCGTCAGAAGATTTATAAACTCCATTACCAACGGCATGGGCGGGGCGGATCAAAAAAGTTTCACCTGTGCCCGCCCAAATTTGTTTATGGTTGGAGGGCGCGATAGCCAACGCCCCGATGGACGAATCCTCAGTGTCATCAAAAATCGACTTCCAGGTAGTACCCATATCTTCAGTTTTCCAAACGCCACCACTAGCGGCACCTGCATACGATACCATCGGGTTTCCCGGTTCACCTACGACCGAAATCATGCGATTGCCGTCAGGCCCAATGAAACGGAATTTGAGATTAGAAAATGTTTTAGGGTCGAAGGACTGGCAGAATAGTGTTGTGGTTGTAAACCAACACAGTACGACTAGTAAGTATCTCATGTATTTTATCGGTTGTTTGAGCAAAAGATAGAAAAGAGATTCGACTTTTATCTGGACATTTTTAGAGAGCGAATCAGTTTTATTTTAACGGCAAACGCCTGCTATTTACTCGCATAGGATGCCAAACACTGAAACTCGGGATAGTTAACAATCAACTTGAACCAATACGTGTATTGATCAGGATTCGCTGCCATTTCGCTTACCAGATCGGCTATTGAAATAAACTTCCAATCTTCCACTTCCTCAGTGTTAACATTGGGCTCTCCATCATAAATACCCATAAAGACATAGTCGACTTCGTGCTCAATCAGGTTTTGATCGAGATTTGTTTGGTATACGAATTTGTAAATGAATTGAGGAGAAAGTTCGATGCCCATTTCATAACGAAGTCGCTTTTTGACTGTCAGCTCAATTTCTTCTTTTGGTGTGGGATGGCTGCAGCACGCATTTGTCCAGAGACCTCCGCTATGATATTTTTTCGCTGCTCTTTTCTGGATGAGCATTTGCCCTTGCGAATTAAAAACGACTACCGAAAAGGCTCTATGTAATTGTCCTTTTTGGTGTGCCTCCATTTTTTCCATGATACCGATGGCGTTGTCTTCTTCATCCACAAGTATCACCGAGTCCATCAAATGAGATTTAACTGATGTCTGACGTAGGAATACGCCAGGATAGATAACTTCCTTCTATTTCTAACCCTGATTCTTTTAGTCAACACCGTACTACTCGTTGTATTTTTTATTTTTTCAAAGAGTGCAAGGTAGTATAAGTAGGCTACGTAAACGCCAAACCGGGCCGATCTGGGTAGTTGCTTTATTCCCTCATAGCCGGCTTTGAAATCGGCTGCTATATCTTCCTCAATGTGACTTTTAGTAGCGTCATTGAAGTCTGATAGATTTACGCCAGGAAAATAATTCCGACCCATTTGGGTAAAATCAGCATTAAGGTCTCTTAGAAAGTTTATTTTTTGAAAGGCAGAACCCAACTTCATAGCCGATGGCTTTAGTCGTTGGTACATCGCCTCATCGTTATTACAGAAAATACGCAAAGTCATCAGGCCAACCACCTCGGCCGAGCCAAGGATATATTCATTAATCCCGGTTTGATCGTACGTTGTTTTATCTAAGTCCATTTCCATACTTTTCAGAAACTGGACGTACAACGATTCTTCAATACCAAATTGATTCACCGTTTTTTGAAAACTATTCAAAATTGGATTGAGGCTGATTTTTTCTTTGATAGCAAGAAAGGTTTCTGTTTTGAACCGTTCAAGTAATGTCTTTTTATCAAAGTCATGAAAGGTGTCTACAATTTCATCGGCAAAGCGAACAAACCCATAAATGGAATAGACGGGGTCGCGCATTTCTTTTTGCAAGCAACTAATCCCCAATGAAAATGAAGTGCTGTAGGCCCGTGTAGTGAGGCGGCTGCAGCGAATGGAGACATTGTCAAATAATTCCTTACTCATGGTCTTCGGTTTTGCGGAGACGATACCAGCAAATCTAACTATTTTGTTTTGCTAGTTGATCGACCGCTTTCATCAATTCACTAGCCACAACCTGTCCCGAAATCAACGAGGGCGGTACACCTGGTCCTGGCACGGTCAATTGTCCCGTATAAAACAGGTTTTTGACCTTTTTGTTTATCATGGAGGGCTTGAGGTTGGCCGTTTGCAAAATAGTGTTCGCCAAACCGTAGGCGTTTCCTTTAAATGCGTGGTAATCAGACACAAAATCAGAGTGCGCATAGCTTCTTTTAAAGACAATGTGCTCTCGCCAGCTGTCGCCTGTTAGCTTTTCTATTCGATCCATCATGAGGTTGAAGTATTTTTCTCGGGTCGTTTCGTCATCTTGGAGGCCGGGCGCCACGGGCATCAACAAGAAAATGTTTTCATGCCCTTCCGGGGCAACAGATGGGTCGGTTTTGGACGGTACCGAAACGTAGAATAATGGATCAGTTGGCCACTGTGGACTGGTGTATATCTCCTGAGCGTGCTTTCCAAAGTCACGGTCAAAAAATAAATTATGGTGTAGCAGATTTTTGACTTTTTTGGAAACGCCCAAATAGTAAATCAAGCTGGAAGGCGCCATCACTCGATTTTGCCAATAGCTTTCAGTGTACCTGCGATGTGTTGCTGGCAACAAATTCTGTTCAATATGGTGGTAGTCTCCACCGGCCACCACATAATCAAACTCGTGTTGAATGCCATTCACAACAATGCTTTGGGCCTTGGTTCCACTTACATTAATCTTTTCTACTTCGCTGTTGAACGCAAATTTCACCCCCAAATCCTCTGCTACCTTTACCATTCCTTCGACAATTTTATGCATACCATCCATCGGGTACCAGGTGCCTAATGCCATGTCTGCATAGTTCATTAAGGTGTAGAGTGCCGGAGTTTTATCCGCAGGTGCGCCCAAAAACAAAACCGGAAATTCCAATAATTGAATAAGCCGAGGATCTTTGAAGTACTTTTTTACGTAGGCTGTAACAGATTCAAAAACATGTAGCTTAAATGCACCCTTTAGTAATTCAAGATCAGCAAGTTCCAAAATGGACAATCCAGGTTTGTAAACCAGCTTATTGACTCCAATTTCATATTTGTATTTTCCTTCCTTCAAAAATTGAGTTAGGTGAACGCTGCTTCCTTTCTCAATACTTTCAAAAAAATCTAATAATGCTTTTTCTCCAGCAGGAATGTCTTTGTGATCGGTCTCGGAAAAAAATACGCGGTAGGAGGGATCAAGCCGTTTCAGCTCATAGTAATCAGCAGGCGTTTTCCCGAACAAGGCGAAGTACTTTTCAAATACATCCGGCATCCAGTACCAACTAGGTCCCATGTCAAAAACAAAGCCATCGGTTTCAAACTTACGTGCTCGGCCACCAGCCGATGCATTTTTTTCAAAGACGGTTACATCAAATTTATTTTTGGCAAGGCACGATGCAACTGCCAAACCTGCGAATCCTGAACCAATGACTGCTACTTTTTTCATCGTCAATAATACCCCTTAAAACACAAAAATCCTTTCAGTGTTGAAAGGATTTTAAAAATGAGAACAGATTTTATCCTATTCGTAGCCCGTTAATTTTTTTTGAATCTCTTTGCGGGCATGAAAAATTCTGTTTTTTACAGTTCCAATCGGAAGTTTCAAATGCTCTGCAATTTCATGGTACTTATAGCCTGTCGTGTGCATTTTAAAAGGAATCAACAACTCATCCTTCACTGAATTGACATTTCTCCATACTTCTTTGAACTCTATACTGCCCTCTGGCCGATTGAATGTATGCATGTCCTCCACATTGAGGTGGTAGAATTCTTTAGTACTATCCGTAGATGTTTTTTCTCTCTTTGACTTGCGATAATTATTGATGTATGTGTTTCGCATGATCGTGAAGAGCCAACCTTTTAGGTTAGTGTCTTCTCGAAACTTGTTTCGGTAGGTTAATGCTTTAAGGATCGTATCCTGTACTAAATCCAACGACTCTTCCCTATCGCGAGTGAAGCGATGGGTAAAACTCCTGAGTGTCGGCCTCATGCTGGCAAGCTGCTGATCGAAGTCAAGTGCGGTCATTTTGTTTATTCATTTAGGTGAAATGATGAACAAAAATACCTATTATATTGACTTAATCAATATTTTGTTTAATATAATTTAAAAAATATTGAACAATTACTTTTTTGAAAGTATCTCCTTGAGAATCAATACATTCGGAAAAATGGATATGTTCTTTGGTGGGTTTACATCCGTTTTTTTCAAGGCATAACCCGTAATTAATAGTCGGGAATTAGGGAAATCAGCTGAAAGTTGATCCAAATACTTTTGCATTTCAGATGGTTTGGGTCCTGCTGTTAGGGCTGTTATAATCAAGTCGGGTTGATGCTCTTCACAAGCCGATATCAACGACTTATGCGGTACGGTTTGTCCTAAATAGTAGGTACGTATTCCCATCTTCTTAATCATATAATGATAAAAGAGTAGACCTAATTCATGGAGTTCTGTTTCGCGTAAAAACAGTACGGCTTTCCTCTCTGTTTTTGGCGCTAGTGGCAAGGCATCAATGGCTACGATTATTTTTTGGCGGATCAGGTGCGAGATAAAATGCTCCTGGGCCGGGGTGATATTGTCCGTCAACCAAAGTACTCCAATTTTTTCCATAAAGGGATAGACAATCTCCAGCATGGTTTTTTCAAAACCGAACTTAAGAGTAAGTGATCCGAGTAGCTTCTCAAACACCTCTTCTTCCATGTCAATCATGGCCACAATGAGCTGCTCTATATAGATATCGATGTCATTTTTTGACTCGCTCAGATCTACCACTTGCTGATTTATTTCGGCAAGGCTCAACTGCACTATTTTAGAAATTTTTACTCCGTTATTATTAAGTACAGCTACGTTGATAATTTTCTTAAGGTCATCATCTGAGTAGGAGCGGATGTTGGTGGTGGACCGCTTGGGTTCGATAAGTCGATGCCGTTTTTCCCAGATACGAATGGTGTGAGCTTTAATCCCAGAAAGCTGTTCTAACTCTTTTATTGAATATTTGCCCATATTTTCCTGCCAAACTTTAAACAGAAACACCCAAAAATATAAATTGTTACTTTGAAGTGATTAATAATTGAATGGATTCTACTACTTGGGAAAAAGGGGAGAGTTGGTTTAAGATTCAGGGATGGAGTTCATTCGAATTTCAACGAGAGGCATGGAAAGCCTACTCGGACGGTTATAGCGGGCTAGTGAACGCCCCAACCGGCAGCGGGAAAACATACTCGCTTCTTATTCCTATTTTATTGGAGCCTAGCGCAAACAGCAAGTCAAAAGGCCCTCGTGCAATTTGGATAACGCCCATTCGTGCACTGGCGAAAGAAATTGAACTCTCAGCTAACAAGGCGACTAAGGGGCTGGGCACCAAATGGCGAGTGGGCGTTCGCTCAGGCGATACATCTACAAAGGAAAGAGCCAAGCAGAAGGAAAACCCTCCAGAGTTTCTCATCACAACGCCTGAGAGTTTACACCAGCTCCTATCGCAAAAAGGAGGCACTGCTTATTTCGAAAACTTACGCGCCATTGTGGTTGATGAATGGCACGAACTCATTGGCTCTAAGCGTGGCGTATTGATGGAGTTGGCACTCTCTCGATTGAAAGGAATTTGCCCTTCACTCAAAGTATGGGGTATTTCAGCCACCATCGGCAACATGGATCAATCGTTGCAGGTATTATTTGG
>JAJTGQ010000016.1 GCA_021299455.1 Flammeovirgaceae bacterium
GCGCTGAAAGTGATTGCGCCTGGGAAAGCCTACGCAAAGATTTCCAACTACCAAGGAAATCTAAAAATGAGCAAGCCTCATGGACGCAACTTGCATCCTGACACGAAGTTCGCCCATGGACGCACCAACAATGTGAAGCAAGAGCGAACTATTTTGACAAACGCGAAGTTGTGGTGGTCTCGGTTATTCAAGAAGAGTGATACCCAGCCAAATGCTGTAAAAGAAAAAGTAAGACGGCCGCGCTACGACAAAAATGAGCGCGAATTGTGGAAAGACCTTTACGATTAAAAAGTATGAATTGGATTCATTTAGATTCTGAAGAGAAATTAACGGAAGCAACAACCGCTTCGCGAACAAAGCCCGTTGTGCTATTTAAGCACAGCACAACCTGCTCTATTAGTAACACAGCACTCAACCGGCTGGAGCGAAACTGGAACAGTGAAGATATTGCTGATACACAAGTCTACTACCTCGACCTACTCTCTTATCGTCAGCTATCAAGACAAATTGCTGAAAAATTTCAGGTAGAACACCAATCGCCTCAAGTGCTGATTATACAAAATGAAAAATCAGTATACGATACCTCTCATTTTGATATCAACTACCCGACCATCAAAGCAGAAATTGAAAAATTGCTGAAAGGCTAGTTAAAATTCAAAAGAAATAGTTTGTTTCAACTCTGCTGACAGGCTCAATGCCACCGGGCAGGTGCGGGCAGCATTTTTTAGCTTTTGCTTTTGTTCGTCCGTTGCCACTAGCCCTGAATGGGTAAAATGAATTTTTATTTCAGCAATTTTCCGGGGTGAACTGGTCATCACTTTTATAATCTCAGATTTTAGGCCAGTCAGATCTACTCCTTCACGCTCAGCCATAATTCCCATGATTGTCATCATACAACTACTGAGCGCAGCGCTAACCAGATCAGTAGGACTAAATGCCTCTCCCTTGCCATTGTTATCAACTGGCGCATCGGTAGTGATCGCATTTCCAGATCTTAGGTGGGTAGCCTTTGTACGCAAACCGCCTACATATTCTACCGAGGCCATCATTGTTTCCATAGTGTTAAACTTTACCGTGTTTTTTTTCGTTGGCTATTTACCTTAAATTTCGGCATCATAGCTTCAGCAATGGCAAAAAAGTTACAGATAATTGGTGTCTTTCTCTTGGCCTTCGCTTTTTCAGCGATGGGACAAACCCAAGACAGCTACGAATACAACTCTGAATTTACGTGGGGTATCAACAAAAATTCTTCCGGAGGATTAATAGGTGGCTTTGTTTTTAAGAAAGCGAAGCGAATCAACGAGCGCATCTTCAAAACTTATGGATTAGAGATCATGAACGTGAAGAACCCACAAGAGGTAAGGGTTCAGTCGGGCATCACTGGCAACTCGTTTATTGCCGGAAAAAGGAATTACCTCTATGCGCTTCGCTTTCAATACGGTCGGGACGTTATCCTTTTCACAAAAGCTCCTCAACAAGGTGTGGAAATCAAAGCGGTATTGGCAGTGGGACCAAGTATCGGAATTGTGGCTCCCTACTATATCGAACGATTGGTAGACGGACAAACGTTTAACAATACTAAAAGCGAGCAGTATGATCCAAATAATCCAAATCACCAGAATAGTAGAATACTGGGCACAGGCTACCTTTTTCAAGGGCTAGGAGATTCAAAAATTCAATTTGGCGGAAATATTAAAGCCGGAATCAATTTTGAACTAGGAGTGGTTAAGAGTCAAGTAACGGGATTTGAGGTGGGCGTTTTAGTAGACGCCTATTTTAGCGAGGTTGTCTTAATGCCTAAAGCTGAAAACCGAGCCGTTTTTCCAACCTTCTATTTTACGCTTTTCTACGGGAGTAGAAAATAATTTTTGGTTTTTACGCAACAAAATAAGCACTTCATTCTAAAACCTTACCGACTAGATGCCGTAACCACTCCATACCAAAATAATATGGATTAGTATGGAATCAAAAAAAACACAGAAGGCAGATTTGTCAAACAAACGCGGTCTTTTCTTCAGTATTGGTCTTTTTTCAGCCCTTTCGGTAGCTCTCATGGCATTTGAATGGAAACAGACCGATGAAAAAGTGGACTTGCTGTCTGCAAAAAGCACCAACACGTTCGAAGAAATGATTGAGGTGCCTACCACCCAACAACTACCACCGCTTGCACCAGTCATACAACAGCCCAAAATTGTAGAAGTACCGGATGAAGAAGAGATTCAAGAAAATCTGAACATTGACTTAGATAATGAGTCTCCAAGAATAGAAGTTGCTTCAGTGGCGGTTGCGGAGGCAGAAGAAGAAGTAGATGAAATTTTTACAATTGTAGAGGAATCTGCCATGCCCAATGGGGGAATGCCCGCCTTTTACAAGTATTTGGTGGATAATATGAGGTATCCGGCACAGGCAAGGAGACTGGGCGTGGAGGGCAAAGTGACGCTTTCTTTTGTGGTTGACAAAAACGGAAAAATAAGTGAAGTGAACGTTTTGAGAGGTATTGGCTCAGGCTGCGATGAAGAAGCGGTGCGGGTCATGCAAAATGCTCCTTCATGGAAACCCGGCAAACAAAGAGGAAAAGCAGTAAAACAGCGCTGCATAATGCCAATTAGCTTCAAAATGTAAAAGTTGAGTAGCCCCGATTTTCGTTCCTTGTCCAGTTAGGAAATGCCAAAGTCATAAAAAAGGGAAAAAATTTTCTCCCTTTTTGTTACTTGGTATGCACAAATGGATTCTATTCCTATATTTGAAATCCTAAACTGATAAAAATGGAAGCGAAAAAGTCAGAAAAAGCAGATTTGACGAAGAAGACTGGGCTGTACTTCAGCATAGGTCTCTTGTTAACAATGTCCCTCACCGTCATGGCCTTCGAATGGAAGAGCTACGATGAGAAGTTGGACTTGCTCACAAACAAAAGCACGAATACATTTGAGGAAATGCTTGAAGTGCCGCCAACCGAGCAACCACCTCCACCAGCACCCGTTATTCAGCAGCCTCAAATTGTAGAGGTTCCGGATGAAGAAGAGATTAAAGAAGACCTAAACATCAAGTTTGATGTGGAAGTTACTGAAGATACAAAAGTAGAGGCTGTGACTGTAGTTGAGGAGGTAAAGGAAGAGGTTGACGAGATTTTTTCAGTGGTTGAAGAAACTGCAACTCCAAAAGGTGGTCTCCCAGCATTTTATAAATATGTAGGTGACAAAATGAAATACCCTGCTCAAGCTCGTAGAATGGGCGTAGAGGGAAAGGTTTTCGTACAGTTTGTAATTGGAAAAGATGGATCCATTAATGACGTAAAGATCATTAAAGGTATTGGAGCAGGTTGTGATGAAGAAGCAGCTCGTGTGATGCAATCTGCACCACCTTGGAATCCAGGAAAGCAACGTGGTAAAGCGGTAAAGCAACGCTATACTCTCCCTATTATTTTCAAACTGGGTTAATCCTCAGTTTTTTTGAAAGTTTAAAAAAGCCCCATTGATGGGGCTTTTTATTTTAGTACGAAACCTAAAACTAGCCCCACCAGTATCACTGCCCAGGAAGGTATTTTAGTGAAGGCCACCAAACAGAAAGAGGCGATTGTAAACGTTACATTTAGCAGATTGGGTTGGAGTGGTTGAAACAATAAAATAGCAGCCGCGGCCACCAGTCCTGCGCTTGCAGCATGAATGCCCTCCAGAGAAGCTCTTATCGGCCTGTACTTTTTGAGGCTGTCCCATATGCGTGTCATAAAAAAGATAAGAAAAGTACCCGGCAAAAATATGCCCGCTGCTGACATTAAAGCACCGAAAATCGCTCCGCCAGTTCCTCCTTCCCGCATCGCTAAACTTCCAATGTAGGCAGCAAACGAAAACACCGGCCCTGGCAATGATTGAGCAAGCGCATAGCCGGAAAGAAACTCCTCGTGCGTGAGGTATTGCTTAGGTGCGTATTGAACAAACTCCGTATAAAGCAAGGGTGTCAAAACCTGCCCTCCTCCAAAAATCAAGCTTCCGTTGCGATAAAAGTTTTCAAATAAGCGAATGGGCAAAAAAGAAGGATTTGATTTGGTAACGCTTCCCAATACAGCCGCCAGCACGAGTACTCCGAGCCAAAGTAAAAAATTGGCCCATCGGACTTCAAATTTCTTTTTTGCTTCTCTTGGATGTGCCTTATAATTAAAGGCGGTCAATGCGCCTGCAATCAATAATGTGACTGGAAAAACAAAGGGCGTCTTAATAAAATAGGCGGCAACGCCAGCCCCGACCATGATTAACACAGCTCTAAATCTTGTTACGGATTTTAAACCAATTGAATAGGCCGCATAAGCAACCAGCCCAACTGCCATTGGCTGTATAAATCGGGTAAAGGCCAAGGAGATATTTTTCGATTCGAAACTCCCAATCAACAGACCGGCAACGGTCATGATGGTCACTGATGGCAACATCCAAATCAACAATGTAAGATAGGCCAAGCCAGGTCCGCCCAATTTGTAGCCAACTGCAGAAATAGTCTGTGTGGATGTGGGACCCGGCAAGACTTGACAAAGTGCATTTAACTCCAGCAGGTCGCTCTCAGTAACATAGTTCTTCTTCGTGGCCAAGACATTCTGAAAATGGGCAAGGTGAGCCTGAGGCCCTCCAAAGCTAGAAACAGACAGCAGTAAAACGTCTTTTAAAAAACCTCGATAAGAAATATGCTTGACCAAGTTGAGTTACTTCTTCAATCCAATTTCGCGCAACCGTTGATTCAGAAAATCGCCAGCGGTGATATCATCCCACATCTTAGGATTTGCCTCATCCACACAACCCGGTAATGCTGCCAAGCTCATCTCTGAGCGGGGATGCATAAAAAAAGGAATAGAATACCTTGGCTTGTTCATTTGACTGCGCGGTGGGTTGACTACACGGTGAATCGTTGATTTCAATTTTTTATTGGTCAATCGCTCAAGCATATCTCCCACATTTACAACCAATTGTTCTGGCAATGCCGTAATGGGTATCCACTTTCCGTCACGTCTCAATACTTGCAGTCCATCTGCGCTGGCGCCCATCAAAAGAGTGATCAAGTTGATATCGCCATGCTCCGCTGCACGTACAGCATCCGCTGGAACAGCATCTGGATTTTCAATAGGAAAATAATGGATTGGTCGTAGAATACTATTCCCATGCTTCACCCTTTGATCAAAGTAGTTTTCCGGCAGCTGGAGATAGAGAGCAATTGCTCTCAACATCTGCACCCCTGTTTGTTCAAGTCGTTGATAAACATCGAGAGCGATCGACTCAAACTCTGGTAATTCGGTAGGCCAGATATTGTCAGGATACTCCTTCTTAATTGGATCTCCATCTAACACTTCCTGCCCTACATGATAAAACTCCTTCAAATCACCGGTGTTGCGCCCTTTCGCATGTTCTTTCCCCTTACCAATGTAGCCCCGCTGACCGGCCAACCCTTCTATTTCATATCGTTGTTTAGCCGAATCGGGCAACGCAAAAAACCTCTTGATCACATCATACAATCTAGCCGATAAATCATCCGTGAGGTAGTGATTTCGGATCGCCACAAAGCCAATGTCTTTGTAGGCAGTACCTAGATCCGCAACAAATTTCTCTCTTTTAATAGGGTCACCGCCTGTAAAATCGGCCAAATCCAAAGAGGGTACTTGATCGTATAATATATCAGTCATAGCTGTTTGAGTTGTATAATGCAAGCTATCTATTTTTTAAGTAAATTTAGGATATCAAAAATTGTAAGGTTAGCTATTGTCCAACCTAGGTTATTTTTCTGCTTTCAACTAAACCAATTGAAAAAATGAGCACCACGAGAAGGAAATTTATTAAAGATTCAGTAAGGGCCTCTGCTGCGGTAGCGGTAGGGACTTCATTTATTTTTACTGAGTCAACCGCGCAAGCACCTGCCACCACTACCCTACAGTTCGCACAGATTCCCCTACCATACGCCTTCAACGCATTGGAGCCAAATATCGATGCCCTAACGATGGAAATCCACTATGGAAAGCATCACGCTACCTATGTGAAGAATGTGAACGAAGCGATAGCTGCAGACAAGATTGTCTACGAAAACGAAAAAGACTTTTTTGCGAACGCCTCCAAGCTATCCGCAAAAGCACGTAACAACGGTGGCGGTGTATACAACCATAACTTTTTTTGGCAAGCGATGAAACCAAATGGAGGCGGAGTTCCCGCTGGCAAAGTGAGTGATGCCCTCAACGGTGCGTTTGGCTCTTTCGACAAATTCAAAGAACAATTTAATGATGCCGCTATGAAGCGATTTGGTTCGGGATGGGCATGGTTGATAAACGATGGAGGAAAATTAAAAATTGGTTCTACGCCCAATCAAGACAATCCATTGATGGATATAAGTGAATTGAAAGGTACACCCGTATTGGCTTTGGATGTGTGGGAGCACGCTTACTATTTGAAGTACCAAAACAAACGCAACGAATATGTAGCCCATTGGTGGAATACCATTAACTGGGACGAGGTGGCGAAAAATCTGAAATAGAATCGATCAAAAAAATCCAATTATTCCAGCTCTACCAAAAGCGTTGGGCAAACTTTATCTCTTTTTTATACATCTAAACAAAAATTATCCAAACCATATGAACAAATCGATCAAAAACAAACCTATCACCATGATCGCAATGGCACTCCTGATTTTTCTAGGAAGCTGCGATCAGAAAAAAGAGGAAGCCTCTAACACATTTAAAGTCCCTGTAGAATACTACAAATTAAAGAACGGACTAAAAGTGGCCTTGTCGCAAGACAAAACTGCGCCCACGGTAGCCGTTGCTGTCTATTACAACATCGGTTTTCGAATCGAGCCAAAAAACCGAACAGGATTTGCTCACTTGTTTGAACACATGATGTTTCAAGGCTCTCAAAATCTTGGAAAAATGGAGTTCATCAAATTGGTACAACAAAATGGGGGTATCCTGAACGGATCCACTCGGTTTGATTTTACTAATTATTTTGAGGTAATGCCAGCCCATAAACTCGAGACAGCGATTTGGGCAGAAGCCGATCGAATGAAAGGTCTTGCTATTACACAAGAGAATCTGACCAACCAGCAAGGTGTGGTAAAAAATGAAGTAAAGGTTAATGTTTTGAATCAGCCATATGGCGGATTCCCGTGGTTGGATATGCCGCAATACGCGAATGAGAATTGGCACAACGCCCACAACTTCTACGGGGATTTAAAAGACCTTGACTCTGCAAAATTGGAAGACGTAGATAATTTTTTCAACACGTTCTATGCACCCAACAATGCCTCGCTTGCTATCGTTGGCGACTTTGAAATTGCAGAAGCTAAACAGTGGGTTGAAAAATATTTTGGAGAAATACCAGCTTCCCAACTCCCACCTAAACCAGATATTTCTGAACCCAGACAAGAAAAAGAAAAACGTTTCACTAAAGAAGATAAACTCGCGAATAAACCGGCTATAGCTTTTGCCTATAAAATGCCTGAACGAAACAGCCCAGAATATTTTGCTATGGGCTTAATTGATCAAATGTTAGTACAGGGCGAAGATAGCAAGCTATACCTCGCTCTTGTTCAAGGCAAAGGATATACAGGCGGAATAAGTGGCGGGATTAATTACTTAGGGAATATGTTTAACTATAGTGGCCCCATGATATGGATGGCTGATTTGATTTATGATGCGAATGTATCGCCAGATTCAATCCTATTCGAGGTTAACAAGGCCGTTGGCGACATTCAGAAAAATGTGACGCAAGAAGACATTGACCTGGCAGTCGTAAAAATGAGGTCTAAACTTTATGATGACCTTGGCGGATTCTTCGGCATCGGACGTGCAGATATGCTGGCGAGTTTTGCGCTCTTTGATGACGATCCTTCCAGATTAAATACGTTGGAAGACGAGTTTAAAAAAGTGACTCCTGAATTAATTAAAAAGACAGCCACTGAATATTTGCGGGCTACAAATCGTACTATCTTAATTATTGACCCTAAAGCTGAAGTAAAATGAAAAATGCATTGAAGATCACAATCGGCTTTTTGCTTTGTCTCACTTTCGTTTATCAAAGCGAGGCGCAAAAACAAACACCTCCTGCAGGTGGTACGCCAAAAGATTTTAAACTTCCAGAGAAGAAAGTGAGCCAACTTCCCAATGGCCTTCGCTCTACATTGGTTCAATATGGCGCTGTACCAAAAGCAGAGGTACAATTAATTATCAAAACTGGAAATATTCATGAATCTGCAAACGAAGTTTGGTTGGCTGACCTGACAGGTTTGTTGATGAAGGAAGGAACCACCACCAAAACCTTTAAAGAAATTTCTAAAAAGGTGGCGGGTATGGGCGGAAACATCAATGTAAGCACAGGAATGGATAATGTTACGATTAGCGGCTCTGTGTTGTCGGAGTTTGTTCCAGAACTTGTGCGAGTTATTGCTGACTTAGTGATGAATCCGGCTCTTCCTGCAAAGGAAGTAGATCGATTAAAAGCGGATTTAAAAAGGCAACTGACGGTTGAGAAGTCTGGTCCCCAATCTCAAGCCACTGAAAGATTTTTCCAGATCGTCTACAAAGATCACCCGTATGGCAGGTACTACCCAACAGCAGAAATGATCGATAGCTACACGGCTGAAAAAGCAAAAAACTTTTTTGAGAAAAATTTTGGCGCGAAGCGTTCAGTCATTTATGTGGTTGGAAAATTTGATGAAGTCGAAGTAAACAAGGCAATTAATGATTCATTTACCTCCTGGAAAGCAGGTGCCGAAATTGATTTCCCGGCTGCTACTCCCACACGCACAAACGAGATTGCGATGATCGATCGTAAGGACGCACCTCAAACAACGGTTATTCTCGGATTGCCAACACTAACACCAAAGGACAAGGACTACATGGCTCTTCAAGTTACCAACTCACTACTGGGTGGTTCTTTCGGTTCTCGAATTACGAGTAACATTCGAGAAGACAAAGGATATACCTATTCACCCTATAGTACAATACAAAACCGAAAAGGAGTTTCCCTTTGGTACGAGGAAGCAGATGTAACTAGTGAACATACGGGAGAGTCATTGCGCGAAATTTCAAAAGAGATAAAAAAGTTACAAACAGAGAATCCTTCCAAAGAAGAATTAGAAGGGATTCAGCGCTATATGGCCGGAACGTTCGTTTTGCAAAATTCAAACCCGGGCGGAATTATCAGTCAACTTAACTTTATTGATCTACACGAATTGGACGAGAGCTATCTGACCGATAGAGTAAAGAACATCTATGCGGTGACACCCGAGAAGGTGTCGCAAATAACAAAAGATCATTTTAAATATGAGGACATGACGCTCGTACTAGTGGGTGATAAGAAACAACTAGATCAACAAATCAAAATGCACAAGGACGCGCAGAAGCTAAAATAAACCAGCCTCGGAAATGCTTAAAAAAAGTCAGGCGCAATACCTGACTTTTTTTATATGATCAGTAGCCTCCATGATACTTTCTAAAGAACCATTCGGTGAGAGCAAGTAGCAGAAAAATCACTAATACGTGTGAACTAAATTCCAAGAACAATGGAAGCATCTATTCCCAGCTTCAGGCTTATTTCCCTAGCTACTTTTAAAGTGGGTTCGCTCTTGCCATTAAGGTATTCACTTACTCTGGATGTACTCACCCCCAAAAGCTCGGATAGCCGTTTTTGATTCAATCCCATTTCGGCCATGCGCAATTTAAGGACTTCAACAAGCGAAGTTTTTTTCACCGGATAGTTTCGCTCCTCATATTCTGCTACGAGATCAGACAATACATTTAGTTCTACATACCCTTTCGCATCTTTGTTTTCAATATTATCTGGGTTTTGTAGAAGTTCTTCCACGCGCTCAACAATAGCGTTGTAGTCCTTTTCTGTCTTTATCATAAGTCAAATATTTTCAATTTCCTTAATCTTATCATAGTCTGCGTGTGTACCGATAAACCTGATGTAAACTTTTTTCGCATTAAATGAAATAATAGCTACCAATCGGTAATCATTTCCCTTGATATTGAAAACGAAACGATGATTCCCCACGTAGTCAACTTTATTAAAATCTAGCCTAAGATCGTTCAGATTCTCCCAATTTTTTTTCGTCACGGTATGGTACCAAAAGTTTAAAGAGATTTCGGAATCGGGATGTAATTCTGAAAATGCCGTTATCCTTTTATAAGTCACTATACGCATTTTAGGTCTTCATTTTTGCAAAAATAGGCCATAATATTACAAATTTCAATATAAAATTCTATTATTTGTAATAAATCTAATGGGAGAAACCTGTTAATCGGCAACAAAAAAGAAGTTATTCTCGCGCCCTTCTGCAATTGAACTTTATGCAATAAAGGAAATCAGTAGCCTCCGTGATACTTTCTAAAAAACCATTCGGTAGCAATTAGAGCAAGCAACAGAAAGCAAAACCATTTCAAGTTAATCAGTGAATTGAATGACTCGTTAGATCGAATAATGGCTTGGGGCTTCTCGTTTTCAACATCGGTTTTTAGCTGGGTAATTTCGTTAGCCAGATAAAATTTACCACCTGTCGCTAGTGACAACTTCCTTAGCAATCCAAAATCTGCGGTGAGATTTTGAGATTCAATATTTTGTGCGGTTACTAAAAACTGCCCACCAACCTGTTCACGCTTTCCCTGAATGTCAGTAGAAGATTTGAATTGATATACACCTTCAACCAAGCCACCTATTTGATAACGACTGCCGCCAGGGCTTGTGGTGTACTGATAAGAAGTAATTTCCCCCTTCTCGTTTTTTAATTCAATTGCGATAGTGTTGCCATAAATCGGTTCGAATAAATCATTGTATACTTGACTTTCGATAACCACTGGTGTAGCTTCACTGAATTCGGTCTGAATCGCAAAGCTTCTGAATTTTCGTTTGTCTTCCAATGTGCTTAGGTATTGTATCAGCTTAGAGAACACATCATCAAATACAACTGTTTTTTCTGTGTTGCTATACTCACTCAGTCTCCATTTCCAAAATCCTTCTCCTACGATTGCAGCCACCTTATGTTTGTCTTCTACCCAAGTGAGTAACAAGGGGCGGTCGGTTGCCACACTTCCTATTCGTTGATACAACAAAATAGACGCATTCGTGGGAAACGAAAATTTCCCGAAGGGTACATTCAATGGGGGATACTTTGAAAATACCCCGTTGCTATTCTCCAAAAAGTTAAAGTCGCGAAAGGTTGTATTTATTACTGGTGTCACCTCGTCCCACTGCCCATTGCCTTCAAAATTCAACGGAATCTGATTAGCCCCTAGTTGACGTAAATTGGATTGCATTCCAATAATCAACAGTAACGATGCTGATGAATTTTTAAATTGTTGGTACAAACTTGCGGTTCTGTTGTTGCGATCTGCCACCTGGTGAAAAATGACCAATTCAGCAGCATTCGGTTTAAGCATGGAAGGGTTCAGTTCCGTCACTCCCGGAATGTGTACGACTAACTCATAATTGAAGTTATTGTCTACTACGGCTTTGATGGCTTTTATATCCGGGTGAGGAGCTGGAGCAATCAACAAAATCTTCTTTCGTCCCTCGACTACCTCCACAAAAAAACTAGATCTGTTATTTTTTAGTGATGCTTCTCCCCGAACAGGTTCTACCACAACATCTAACCGTTGAATACCTTTTTCTAACGCTTCAATTGAAAAGTCAAAGCCAAGGAATGAATTTGTGCCTGAATCCTTTTGTTGGGTGGAAAGTACTTTGCCATTCTTTAAAACCGAGATCGTTACCTTCTGGTTTGGCAATTCCTGAACTATCACTTCAGCACGAACGGGAAATTTGTTTCCTTGATAAGTAATCTTGTTGTAGGCAACATTTTTTAGCACCAGATCAACGCGATTCGTTGTGTCCCCCACACCGATTGTAGATATAGGCACGCGACCGGGAGAATAAAGAGGTGACGTTCCGGTATTATATATACCATCTGAAATCAATACAATGCCTGCCAAATTCTTTCCCTCATACCGGGCAGTGACACCTCGTATAGCGGAGGTCAAATCGGATATTGGACTCGTAAAATGAACCTTATCAGTCGGGCTATTGTCTAAATTTGTTGTGGTGATTTCATAGCCTTGCGCCTTAAACTTGTTCTTTGTCTCCTCAATTTCTTTCAGGAGGCGTCTTCGAGTTAAAGAGTCAGTAGATTCCTGAACAGAATTTGAATTATCGATAAGAAAAGCTACGGTGGGCTTTTCAACCATTTGATTAGTAATCTTTAGAATTGGCCCCAACAGCAAAACGGCAAGAAGCGCAACCAGTATTGCCCGCAGGACAAATAGAAATTGATTTACTCTTTCTGTCCAAGGTGCTTTCGCCTTGTACAATAAAAAAGCATATCCTAGTCCTACCGCCAGGCAAAGAAGAATATAAAATGGTGATGACTCAAACTGAAGGCTTTTCACTTATTCATATTTTGTAAGGGCTTTCATGATCATCCCTTCTAGTATCCATATTTTTCCTTCCAAAGTTTCCTGAGGTGACTTCTCATTTCCAGCTCGCGCGTATTATTTCCCGGGTCGTAGAATTTAGTCCCTTTAATTTGTTCTGGCAAAAATTCCATATTAGCAAAATTCCCCTCAAATCCATGGGCATATTGGTAGTTCTTACCGTAATCCAAATCCTTCATCAACTTCGTGGGCGCATTTCGAATTGCCAAAGGTACTGATAGATCGCCTGTTTCATGCACAGATTTTAATGCCAATTCAATTGCCATATAACTTGCGTTACTCTTTGCAGAGCTGGCTAAGTAGGTAGCGCATTGCGCAAGGATTATTCGTGCTTCTGGGTAGCCGATCAAATTTACAGCTTGAAAAGTAGTGGTTGCCATTACCAAAGCCGTTGGATTGGCATTGCCAATATCTTCAGAAGCTAGAATTACCATTCTCCGCGCAATAAATTTCACGTCTTCGCCCCCTTCAATCATCCGTGCTAAGTAGTAAACGGCTGCGTTTGGATCGCTGCCACGAATTGACTTGATAAAAGCGGAAATAATATCATAATGTTGCTCACCGCTTTTGTCATAGATGGCAATATGCTTTTGAGCCAGGTTCATCACCAGTTCATCGGTAACAACTACATCACCTGCAATGGCTTCCGCAATCAAATCAACCAAATTGAGCAGTTTTCGTGCATCTCCTCCAGAAATAGCTATGAGCGCCTGTCTTTCCTTGATTTTAATTGTACGCTTCTTTAAACTTTCATCGTGACTAAGTGCATGTTCGGCCAATTGAATCAATTCATCATCAGTCAACGGCTTTAGTACATATACCTGGCATCGTGAAAGCAATGCTGAGTTTACTTCAAAAGAAGGATTTTCTGTAGTGGCTCCGATCAGTGTAATGGTACCTTTCTCCACGGCTCCGAGAAGCGCATCTTGCTGTGATTTGTTGAACCGGTGAATTTCATCGATAAACAAAATTGCACGATTGCTGTACTTAGCTTTTTCAATAACTTCGCGCACATCTTTCACACCCGCGCTGACGGCACTCAAAATATGAAACGGTCGCTTAACCTCATTGGCGATAATATTTGCGATCGTTGTTTTGCCCACACCAGGCGGTCCCCACAAAATCATTGAGGGTACGTTGCCTGTTTCGATCGACTTTCTTATGATTCCGTTGATTCCCACCAAATGGCTTTGCCCTACCAAGTCTTCCAACTTAGAAGGTCGCATGCGTTCAGCTAGTGGCGGGTAAGCGTTCAGCATTTATTAAATGAAAAAAAAAGAAACAACACATTGATCGCAAAGCCCTTTTGCTCCGCATCAATCATGCCTTCCGATACCGGCATTGATTTTCCTAACTCATCCATCATGAGAAGCGAAGTTGATTTAACGTATTGATTGTCTTTTGCAGCATAGCATCATCAAAATCCAAATGGGTGACCATTCTTATTTCATTGGCACTAAATGCCAGTGCCTTTATTTGGTGCTCTCCAATTTTCTCAAGAAACAACGCAGGACTTACAGTGGACACCAGTTCGAAAATCACAATATTGGTATCTACTGGCATCACCGACTTAACAAACGAAAGTTGTTGCAGACATTCGCCAACCACTTTTGCGCGTGTATGATCCTCCTTTAACCTGTCAACGTGATGATCGAGTGCATAAATTCCGCCAGCAGCGAGGAACCCTGCTTGTCGCCAGGCTCCACCAAATACTTTCCGCATCCTCCGTGCCTTTTTTGCAAATTCCTTTTTGCAAACCAATACTGAACCCACGGGCGCACCTAATCCTTTGGAGAGGCAGATCGAAATCGTGTCGAAGTATTTACCATAGTCGCCTGCATTTTCTCCTGTGGCTACTAATGCATTGAATAACCTGGCGCCATCCAAATGCATGTGCAAATTTTTAGAGCGGGCAAACACACTGATTTTCTCAACATCTTTCAATGAATAAAAACTTCCCGCCTCACGAACTATCGTATTTTCCAAAGCCACGACAGCTGTGCGTGGATAATGTTGATCATCATTGTTGATATTGGCCGCAATTTCATTGACCGAAATTCTTCCGCGGTCGCCAGCCAATAGCTTCACACTAACATGGCTATTGCCCATCAACCCACCTCCTTCGTACTTATAAATGTGTGCGCCTTTGTAGCAAATCACTTCATCGTACGGATGTGTCAACACGTTAATTCCAATTTGATTGGTCATGGTGCCGCTAGGGCAATACACAGCTGCATCCATCCCCAACAGGACTGCACATTTTTCTTCCAATTTATTCACCGTTGGATCTTCTCCAAATACATCATCGCCTACCGGGGCTAAAAACATAGCCTCTTTCATGGCCGGTGTTGGCTTTGTTACCGTGTCACTTCGCAGGTCAATTGTCATTGTGAAAAATAGAAAAAAATATGTTACTCAACGTTACTTAATTCGGCCGCAGGCCACATGCTTCAGGCCGCGCGCTTATGGCCTAAAGCTTTGATCCAAGATTTAAAGCAGCTCCTTCCGTGGATCCCAAAATTTTTTGTCAAAATCCTGAACCTGATGATCTTTTACTTTGATACCTTCTTTTTCTAAACTCTTTTGCATGGAACTGGGCGGCACAAAATGATGACGGCCTGTGAGCAGCCCTTTTGCATTTACCACCCGGTGCGCGGCAATGCCTAGTCCGTGACAAGCGTTCATGGCCCAACCAACCATTCGCGCACTCATCTTGGTTCCCAGGTAATTTGCGATGGCACCATAGCTTGTTACACGACCTTTCGGCACTAGACGCACTACCTCATAGACATCCTCAAAGAAGTTATTCTTATCCTTGGTTTTGGTTTTTTCAGGTAGCTTTCTTTTGGGCATTCCCTCAAAGTAAGCTACGTTTTTGGAGGAAAAAAAAGAGATGGAATAGATATTTCCTATCCAAAAGAGATATCCTTGAGCTAAATTTGCAAGCATTAAATTACTACGTTGAATGTACAGGTGTTTTGTTTTTCTTTTGTTACTACCGGGCTTTCTGAACAGTCAAAGTTTCATTTTTCCTTCCGCTGAGAATTGGACGGAACTGAGGGAGGGTCGGACGTTTTCTTTTAACCTGGATGTGACGGAAGCAGAAAAACCGAAATACACGCTGGAAGGAGTAAATGGCTATCGGGTTACATTTGACACATTGGGGCATTTTTCGTGGACACCCTCTTTCGATCTCGTAGATCGACTGGAAAAACAAAAAGAGATTTCTCTCCTGTTTCAAGCGGAATGGAAGAGTGGGCATCGCATCCGGAAGTCAATTTCATTCCTTGTGCTTCACCAAAACCGTCCACCCATAGTCGATGATCTGCCTACATTTTATGTCAAGCAATCTACTCAGAATCAATACCAGATTTCAGATGACTATGTAACTGACCTCGATGGAGATCCAATAAGTTATAAACCCATTGTTTCGCAAATGCCCGAAGGCATGCATTTTTCGTCTCAAGGTCTTATTACTTGGAATCCTTCGCGCAATCAATTCAACGTTCTCAAAAACAATCCATTGGTGGTCGAGTTTGTCGCACAAGATCAGCCCGATAAACTAGAGACAAAGGCGCGCATTCGAATAGCTCAAACGCAATTAGACCTACCTCCCGATTTGCTTTTACTCCCAGGAGATTCAGTGTTTACGATAAAAGAAGATGAACGCTTGAACATCAAGATCTATGCATCAGACCCGAACGGAGACGAAAATTTAACAGACTTTGGCTTTGTTGCTTCGGATAATATGATTACTCAAAAGGCCTTACAAAAAAGTACAAATGCTCAAGGGGAATTTACCTGGCTGCCCGGCTACGGGTTTGTGGAAGAGGTAGAAAAAACAAAAACATTCCGCCTAACTTTTTTTGTTTTGGATAAATCCGGCAATCGGGTTGAACGCCATGCAAAAATCAAAGTCGTTGATACCGAGAACCTGGAAGAAAAAGACAAGTCGTTGTTTCAGAAATACAAGAACTCACTCGTGAGCGCCAAAGCTCTTATTGACCGTTTGGATGAAAATCATGAAAAACTTAGCAAAACCCTTAAGCAAGCTAAAAAAGGAAAAAAGCATCGGGCGATTTTAAACGCTTCCCTTGGCGCCACTACTGGCTTATCACCTGTTATACTTTCCAATGATCCAAACAGCTATAGGGCAGTTTCGGCCATTGGGGGAACGACAGTGTTAACGCTGGGAACATTAGAAGCAACCGAGGTAATTGGAAAATCAAAAAACGAGATTTTAGATAAACTAAAAATCAACGTTGAAATCCGCAACCAACTTCAATTGGAAGGCGACAATTTTGCCCGAAAATATGCCCTGAAGTCAGCACGAAGAGAGAAGACTTTTTATGTTGACCGAGACAAATTACTACCCATCATTAATAACCAAAAGTTGGAGTTTTTGGAGTTGAGCGCAGAACAGACCGCTCAGCCCAAGTTTGACAACAAGGAGATCAAAAAGACTTTTATTGATTTTAGTGAAGAGTGAAGCAAGGCATTTGCCAAAAACAAAATAACGGTTACTTTTGCAATCCTAAATCGCTAAAAACTTTCTTTCGCCAAGGCTACAGAGAGTAAAACAGAGGAATGGTAGAGCGGTTTATTGCACCGGTCTTGAAAACCGGAGACCCTTCACGGGGTCCGGGGGTTCGAATCCCTCTTCCTCTGCCAAAAAAACCTAGAGATTAATTTCTCTGGGTTTTTTTATTTGGGCAATCTGGCCTTTATCCGAAAAAGCCTACTCCTCTGGCCATCAACCCTGCCAGTAGTGGGATAATAAATGGCAAAAGCAACTCTAGTCGCAGCATCCAAAAAATAGCTGATTGGATTTGTATTTCTTCTTCAGGGTTACCTTTTCGACTCTTAACAAAGAACACGGTTGGATAAATAGACAATATCCCAATCAAAGAAAACAAACCAATCTTGGTGAGAAAAATCCAATTCTTCGTATAGTAAACGGCCGGTTTACCAATGCTTCCTAACCATAATGTGAGGCCGGCTACCACTAGAACAACGGCAGCAATACCATACACTGCATCGATACGTGAGAGGCGATCTAGCTCTTGCCGCGTAAGTTCCTTCTTAAGCAACAGGTGCTCAGAAATCAAAGACCCGACAATGGCGAATATGCTTATGAAACGAACGTAGCGAAGAATTATTTCTGTACTCATAACTTGAAACAAAATAAAATACAATGCTAGCAAATCTCGACAGAACATACCACGGAAATTCACAGCAAAAAGCTCAAATCAGAAAATAATTACCAACTTGCAGCGAACCTAGTCTATGAGATTTCTTACTGCATTCTTCTACTATGGGGTGATCATCCCTGTTTCGCATTTGCCGTTTCGTCTACTCTACGTGCTATCGGATGGCCTTTATGTTGTTTTATTTAAAATGATCGGTTATCGCAAAAAAGTCGTACTTCAAAATGTGGCTAATTCCTTTCCAGAGAAAACCACGAATGAACATTTGCAAATTGTAAGTGATTTTTATCGGCATTTTTGCGATTTGGTGGTAGAAAGCCTAAAGGTGTTTACTATTTCGCAGGAGGAAGTGAATGAGCGAATGAAAGTAATCAATCCTGAATTTATTGATCGCTTTTATGATCAAGGCAAGAATGTTATCATGGCTGGTGGTCATTATAACAATTGGGAACTCTTTGCCATGGCCATTGATGGCCCTCTTAAACACAAAGCAGTTGCTATTTATAAGCCGCTTACCAGTTTATTCTTTGATAAAAAAATGCGTGAATCAAGAAGTAAATATGGTTTGGAAATGATTTCTACCAAGAAAGTGGACGAAGAATTTAAGCGAGAGAATGCACCACTTCGCGCGATCATTTTTGGCTTCGACCAATCACCTGGCTCTGCAAAGAACAGTTACAGGCATTCTTTTCTAAATCAAGATACCGCTATGCTTTTTGGTGTGGAGAAGTACGCCAAGGAATACAATTTTCCAGTCATCTACTCGCGAATCAACAAACTGAGCCGTGGGCATTACACAACAGAGTTTGTAGAAGCGATAGAGGAACCGGCAAAAACAAACTACGGGGAGATCACCAAAAGAATGAACAGTCTGTTAGAGAATGATATTATCAACCAGCCAGAATATTGGTTGTGGTCACACAAGCGATGGAAGCACAAACGACCAGCAGATTTCGTTCAACAGTAGATTTGGTTAAATCATTCGCAGAATCTTTCCTGCACTTTCCAGTGTCGTGTCACTTTTCGCAAAACAAAATCGAAGTAGTTTTTGATCTGAGCCGTCCTTGTAAAAAGCAGAAACCGGGATAGGGGTCAATTTTTTCTCCTTAGTCATCCAGGCCGCCATTTCCATTTCACTTTTGGTAGATACCCCTTCGTATGACAGCAATTGAAAATAGCTCCCAAAACAGGGAAGAGGTTTTAGGGAAGAGCCTTTTATCTGATTCAAAAAGAAATCACGTTTTTGCTGATAGAATTTCCCGAGATACATATAGTTCTTCGATTCTTTTAGATATTCAGCCAACGCGAACTGAATAGGTGTGTTCACGCTAAATGTAATGAACTGATGTGTCTTTCTGATTTCTCGATTCAGTTCCTCTGAGGCAACGGTATATCCAACTTTCCAGCCTGTAGCATGAAAAGTCTTTCCAAAGGAAAACACAGCAATAGATCGTTTTGCAAGATCAGGGTACTTCAAAACGCTTTGGTGTGAGGTGTCATCAAAAATAATGCGCTCATACACTTCATCACTCAATACGATCAGATCGTGTTTAAGTGCAATTTCTTGCAAGGCTAGCATGTCGTGTTCATTCAACACTGCACCACTCGGATTATGTGGCGTGTTCACCATGATCATTTTTGTGTCCGGTGTAATCTTGTCTTGCACCTCTTGCCAATCGATAGCAAAATGCGGTTGCTTCAAATTAATGTGAATGGGGATTCCACCGTTTAGTCGGATAGCAGGATCATAACAATCATACGCAGGATCAAACAATATCACTTCATCTCCCGATCCGATCAACGCGGCTATGGTAGAAAAGATAGCTTCTGTACCACCTGCCGTTACCGTTACTTCTGTTTCAAAGTCTGTAGGTCGCTGGTAAGTAGCCGTGATAACTTCTGCAATTACTTTTCGTAAAGACGGCACGCCTGGCATGGGCGCGTACTGGTTGTGCCCGTCTTTCATGTTTTGGTGAATTAGTTCTATCAGTTTTTCCGAAACAGGAAAATCAGGAAATCCCTGAGATAAATTAATGGCCTTATGTTCCAATGCCATCTTAGACATCACACTAAAAATAGAAGTGCCTACTTCGGGTAGGCGGGATTTTACATTCATAAAATTCAACGTTCAAAATTCCAAATTAGTGCTGTCATTTTGAACCATAAATTTTGAATCATCTCCTCAATGGTGCGAGTATCCGATATTCGGTGTCGACATCTCCCTTGCTGATATCTGCCAATTTTCCCTTCAACGT
Source organism: Flammeovirgaceae bacterium (assembly GCA_021299455.1). Classification (GTDB taxonomy): domain Bacteria; phylum Bacteroidota; class Bacteroidia; order Cytophagales; family Cyclobacteriaceae; genus ELB16-189. The sequence goes on from JAJTGQ010000016.1 coordinate 19,911, forward strand.
TTTCCTTTTAAGGGGGGTGAGATAGTCGATGAACAATTTACCTTCTATATGGTCGTACTCATGCTGGATGATACGCGCCTTCATATCGTCAAATTCTTCTTCGTGCTGAATCCAGTTTTCGTCAAAGTACCGAATCCGAATCCTTTCCTGACGCCATATGTCCTCGCGTATATTTGGGATACTCAGACAACCTTCCTCGAAATCCCATTCTTCGCCAGTTTCTTCTAAGATAATTGGGTTGATAAATATCTTTCTAAAATCCTTCAGTTCTGGCTTTTCTTCCAACACAGTGCCATCCACCACAAAAAAGCGAATGCTCTTGCCGATTTGTGGAGCGGCCAGTCCAATTCCATGAGCAGCGGCCATCGTTTCAAACATATCTTCCGCAAACGCCTTCACATCCATTTCGCCCTTCACGATGTCCTTTGCTTTCTTGCGCAAAACAGGGTCGCCATACATTACAATCGGGTAAACCATATCATGAAAATAAAATGTAAAGGTAGGGATTGACAAGTATTTATCGCAACTCTCAATATCCTTTTGATTGAAGATAGTTCTGCAAAATAAGTGTAGCACTGATCTTATCAACGTTGCCTTTTACTTGCCGATCCTTCTTTTTCATTCCTCCGTCAATCATCGTTCGTTGCGCTTGACTACTGGTGAACCGTTCATCGGCCAATGCAATGGGCTTGTCTGGAAAAGTAGTTTTGAAAACCTCTACGAACTTTCGGACAAGAGGTGCCGTCTCAGAATCCTCGTTATTCAGTCGTTTGGGCATACCTATTACTACTTCGTCAACGGTTTCTTTTAAAAAATACTTCTTTAAATAGTCGATCAACTCATGAGTGCCAACTGTGTCTAATGCGGTAGCAATAATGCGCAGCGGATCGGTCACGGCTAAGCCCGTGCGTTTCATTCCATAGTCGATGGCGAGGATTCTGCCCATTGGTATTACTTTTTGATTGTTGTGAAAATCCTTGCCCATCTAAGGCTCATTAACTCAACATACTTTTTTTTCATTTCTTCTGAAAGGAAACTAATCTGTATCTGTTTGTACCATTTCAATTTTTGATTCTCTATTTCCTGAAGTGTTTTTTCGATAATGATTGGCGTCAGCCCAAGTCTTTCACTCCCAAAATAGTCGATTAGATTTTCCTTTGTGATTTTGCTTTTCCTACCTGCCAAGGTAAGGGCAAACTCTTCTTGTGGATTGGGCATCGCAATAGTTGTGTTCAATAGGTCATACGAGGGAGATATTTCAACTTTTCCATTTCGCCTGATCAACGAAAAATTCTTCAAATGCATATCTTCATTCCCGCAGAGAAAGTTGAAGATCGTAAGCCTAAACAGCTTTTGTTTTTCTATCAGTGGAAAGGTACAGAACTGATCTAGTACGCCAGCCACTTTTTCCATGGATGAACTATATTTTGTTTCTCTTGTCTGTCCAGTAAGTTGGGCAAAATCCTCAACCGCTACCCTTTTCTTTTTTGGCAATCGGTCAAATCGTTTGATGAAATAAGAACGCGAGCCATCTTTTGAATAGATCATCCCATGAAGCGGAATTTCAATCCCCGCCAATGCTGCAAGCCGCATTGTAAGGTCTTCATTCTCCGGCAACTCTTCATACAAATCATTTTGAGGCTTAATAATAAAAGTACCTCCTTGATCGGCTATTTCAAAAATCCCAGCAGATACATTTAGTCGAGCACTCAACTTGGGCTGAACACCCTGTATTGACATTTTAGTAGCTCTTGCCATCGCCTCTTTTAATTGATCACCTTTGTTATAAGGGAAATCAAGTAAGTCTTTCAACTTTGGAGACAATAACTTAAGTCCTTGGGCTGAATACTTCTGCTCGCCACATAGTTCATAGGTAATCGGGCAGCGATTCATTCGATTATTGGTTTGACACTCACCGCTCCAACTAAATCTTCACCTACTGCCATCAATTGACTGAAGTTGTCTGTTCGATCAATTTTTTTTTGGCGAAGTAAGCCTTCTAACTGTTGCCCTTCTGGTAAAAGCCCATCAAAAAATGCGGGAAAGCTTTCGAATTCAAATTTCATTTTACTCACTGGCATCGTCAGCGATATAGCACCACCTTGATAATCTTCCAGATATTCAAATCGATATTCCTTCCGATCTGTTTCCGTCAGATAACCTGCCAATGTACTATCAAAAAATACGGCTGCCTTTCTCATAATGATTGGTCGAGCGGGCTTTGCAATTTTACTTTGATGTTCAACCCTGATAATATTTTAACAAGGGTAGATAACCGAACCGTTTCTTTTCCTTTTTCTAAGTCATATATCACCGACTTTCCCACCCCTACCATCTGTGCCAGTTGAACTTGTGTCAGTCCACTCATCTTTCGGTGGGTACGAATATAGTTACCAAGCTCAGGTTGATTTAACATATTTTACTGTTATATCAGTAAAAATATCCATAAAATTGAATAATTATCTATAAATAGTAAATAATTACTGCTATAGCAGTAAAAATATTTATAAATAGTTACAGAAATAGCTATAGAAAATAGATCATTTAAAATTACTGCTATAGCAGTAATTTTAAGCCCCTTTTGCCCGATTCCAATACGCATCCATCTCTGCGAGAGTCATCTCCCCCATCTTTTTGCCGTCCTTCGCAGACTCTGTTTCCAGATACTGAAATCGCTTGATGAATTTTTTATTGGTACGCTCCAACGCTTCTTCCGGATCGATGTTTACAAACCTCGCATAATTGACCAATGAAAAAAGTAAGTCGCCAAACTCAGCCATCACCTTTTCCTTATCGATCGACTCAACAGGCTTTCCATCAAACTCATTTTTAAACTCATTCATTTCTTCCTCTACCTTTTCCCATACTTGCTCTTTGCGCTCCCAATCAAACCCTACCCCGCGGGCCTTATCTTGAATGCGAATCGCTTTGAACATCGCGGGCAACGATTTAGGCACACCTTCCAGCACCGATTTATTTCCTGTTCTTAATTTGATCTTTTCCCAGTTTTCCTTCACAGCTTTTTCATCATCGGCCACTACATCTCCATACACGTGCGGATGCCGCTCAATTAATTTATCGCAAATGCCATTCAGCACATCGGTCATGTCAAATGCTTTGAGTTCTGAAGCTATGCGCGCATAAAATGCCAGGTGCAACATCACATCGCCTAGTTCCTTTTTTACTTCGTTCAGGTCGCCCTCCAATATTGCATCCGAAAGTTCGTAGGTTTCCTCCACCGTCAAGTGACGCAAGCTCTCCAGCGTTTGTTTTTTATCCCAGGGGCAGTTCTCACGTAATTCATTCATCACGGTAAGTAATCGGTCGAACGCTTTCAGTTTTTCCTCGCGTTGCAAGTCGGGGGCAGAGTAGGGTTTCTTCATTTCAAACTAATGGGTTTTCAATTTATTTTTTGGCGGCCGAGCGGGCCCCGATTAAACGAGGGCTCTCGCAAAGCGGAGCTTTCCACTACCCTGCCTTCCGAAGCGGCAGCGCAGGCAGGTATCCCTGGCCGAGCTTGGTGCCATTTACAAAGTTCTGCTAAATCCCAATCCAGCGTAAACTAATTCAACCAATCTTTGGTTACCTTTGTGCGCTGTAAAATTCGACATTCAATTATCGTAAACAACTATCGATATGACAGTTTTTCTTCTTTCCCTTGGTGTCTTTGCAGTATTCTTTTTACTGATGTCGGTGCGTTTGCTATTTATTAAGGATGGTGAGTTCAGAGGCACTTGTGCCACACAAAGCCCTTTCCTCGCCAAAGAAGGAATTACCTGCGGTTATTGCGGTAAAGTAGTAGGTGCAGGCGAAGCCTGTGGCGATCCTGAGAAAGCTGAATCATTTCCTGAAATCAAGAAAGGCTAGTATTTAGTGGTTAAGCCCGCCAAACTGATCCTTTTATAGACATCAAAAGAACCTTAACTTCGCGGTCGCACTTTAACTCAATTTCGTGACCCTTATTAAATCTATTTCCGGCATCCGTGGCACCATTGGTGGCAAACCGGGCGATGCCCTTACTCCTGTTGATACTGTAAAATTTGCAGCAGCCTTCGGCACTTGGGTAAAATCCCGGCAAGGCACCCGCCTGCCGGACGGGCAGGAAAGAATTGTTATTGGGCGCGATGCCCGCATTTCAGGTGAAATGGTAAGCAACTTGGTCTGCGCAACGTTGCAAGGTCTGGGTTTGGATGTGATCGATCTGGGACTATCCACCACTCCGACAGTTGAAATAGCCGTGCCCTTAGAAAAAGCCGGTGGAGGTATTATTCTAACTGCCAGCCACAATCCTATTCAATGGAATGCATTGAAACTTCTGAATGAAAAAGGGGAATTCATTTCTGCGGAAGATGGCGCAACCATTTTAAAAATCGCTGCTGACGAGAGTTTCGACTTTGCCCCAGTAGAAAAACTCGGTAGCTATGACAAGAAGAATAAGTATATCAAAAAACACATTGAACTGATTTTGAAAAACAAATTGGTGGATGTCAAGGCAATTAAGAATTCAAAATTCAATATTGTGGTGGACGCGGTCAACTCGACAGGCGGCATCTCAGTTCCCCAACTTTTGAAAGCCCTGGGTGTAAAGAAGATTACAAAACTCTATTGCGACCCCACCGGAAAGTTTCCCCATAATCCAGAGCCGCTGCCCGAGAACATCAAAGCCATTTGCAAAGTAGTAAAAGAAGGAAAATATGATTTGGGTATTGTCGTAGATCCAGACGTGGATCGCTTGGCATTGATTCAAGAAGATGGAAAGCCATTTGGCGAAGAGTATACTTTAGTAGCGGTGGCCGATTACGTATTGAGCAAACGAAAAGGCTTGTCCGCCAAAGATTCATCGAAGGCGGGCAACACGGTTTCTAATCTTTCTTCCACTCGCGCCTTGCGTGACGTGACAGAAAAAGCAAAAGGAAAATATACGGCAGCTTCTGTAGGCGAAGTAAATGTGGTGACAGCCATGAAGAAAACCAAGGCTGTAATTGGTGGTGAAGGAAACGGTGGCGTCATCTTTCCGGAATTGCACTATGGCCGCGATGCGTTAATGGGTATCGCACTATTTCTAACTCATTTGGCCAAATCCAAATTGACTGCTTCCGAGTTGCGCAAAACGTATCCTAATTATTTCATTTCCAAAAATAAAATTGCACTGACTCCGCAGATAAATGTGGATGAGGTGTTGGAAAAGATAAAAATTAAGTATGCGCAAGAAAAAATCAATACGGCAGATGGTGTGAAAATTGACTTTGAAAAGGAGAAAGAGTGGGTGCATTTGCGCAAATCAAATACAGAGCCAATTATTCGCATTTATGCCGAGTCGCAGAATGAAAAAAAGGCCGATGAGTTGGCGAAACGAATTATTAAAGATATTCAAGAAATAATTTGAGTTCTACCATGAGAGTCTATCTAGATAACGCAGCCACCACTCCCCTAGATCCCGAGGTATTCGAGGCTATGAAACCTTTTATGTTGGAAGATTTTGGCAATCCTTCTTCTACCCATGCGCACGGGCGCAAGGTGCGTGCCGCTATTGAATCAGCCCGAAAAAAGGTAGCTGAATTACTTAACTGTACGCCCGGTGAAATCATTTTTACCTCGGGAGGTACCGAGGCAGACAATACACTCATTCGATGTAGCATCGATACGTACCAGCTTGAACATGCTATTTCTACTCCGATTGAACATCATGCCGTAACTCACACACTGGAAACCTTAGAAAAGGAAGGTAAAATAAAATTGCATTATGTAAAGCTTGACGAAAAAGGCCATGTCGACTATGTTCATCTGGAAGAATTATTGAAGGCACACCCCAAAGCAATTGTTTCTCTCATGCATGCCAACAATGAAATTGGCAATATCCTTGACTTAGAAAAAGTGGGAGAACTCTGTAGCAGATACAACGCCTACTTTCAATCAGATACCGTACAGACGATGGGGCATTATCGCCACGACATGAAGAAATTGAAAGTACACGGCTTAACGGCAGCCGCACATAAGTTTCATGGGCCAAAGGGAGTGGGCTTCATGTACATCAACAAAGACAAAAAAATCCATCAACTCATTCACGGTGGTGCGCAAGAACGAAACATGCGCGGTGGCACAGAGAATGTTTATGGCATTATTGGTTTAGCGAAAGCTCTTGAAATCTGCTACCGCGAAATGGAAGAGCACGAAAGTCAAATCAAGAAACTAAAATCGTACATGATTGAAAAATTGAGAGCCTCCATTCCGGGTATTGACTTTCATGGTGATTCTGCAAACTTAGAGAGAAGTCTGTATACTGTTCTTAATGTGTGCTTGCCCGAATCAGAAGAAAATGAAATGTTGCTTTTCAATTTAGACATGCAAGGGATTTCCGCATCCGGTGGTAGTGCCTGTTCTAGTGGTGCTTCTACAGGTTCGCATGTCTTGGGCGCTTTATACCCAGAATCAAAACGGGGAGCCATTCGCTTCTCGTTTAGCAAATACAATACCCCTGAAGAGATTGATTTTGTTGTGAATAAATTAACTGAAATCTGCCGAACGACAGTGAATAGCTAACCGGTAGAAATCCGAATCATTCACATGCTAGGTGACCATTAGTGTACCGGATGCATCCTGGTACCAAATCGTTTGATGATTATTTTTTCTAAACTTTCTCTATGATCGGGATGAGAAACCTTTAAAATCTCATACGCTCGCTGACGCAAATTTTTTCCATACAAGTAAGCTGTCCCAAATTCGGTAACCAAGTAATGCATATGAGCCCTGGTCGTGACAACACCCGCTCCTGATTTTATCTCGGGCACAATTTTCGAAACGCCCTTCTTTGTAGCAGAAACCAGCGCAATAATCGGTTTTCCTCCATCGGATAAAGCAGCACCTCGAATAAAATCCATTTGTCCACCAACGCCAGAATATTGATACGTGCCAATAGAATCTGCACATACCTGGCCTGTAATGTCTACTTCAATGGCGCTGTTAATGGCAACCACTTTAGGGTTTGCACGAATGACTCGTGTATCATTTACATAGCTCGCTTCCAAAAAGGCAAACTGTGGATTATCGTCCAAAAAGTTATACAATTCTTTTGAACCAATAGTAAAACCAGAAACCACTTTGCCCGGATGTTTCTTTTTGTACGCATTTGTAACCACCCCTTGTTTGATCAGATCCATTACGCCATCTGAAAACATTTCCGTGTGAATGCCAAGATCCTTGCAATGCCCCATGGCTTTCAGGGCTGCGTCCGGAATGGATCCAATCCCTAATTGAAGTGTAGAGCGATCTTCCACCAATGATGCAATGTTCCTTCCAATCGTCAGATCTTCTTCTGTTAGTTGACTGGAGTATGAAACTTCAGGAAGGGCATCATTGCACTCGACCATCGCGTCAAATCGGCTCACATGAATAAAGCCATCACCGTGTGTGCGCGGCATGTTGGGGTTAACCTGAGCAATCAGCTTTTTGGCATATTTGGCCGCAGACTTAACGACATCAACAGAAACGCCCATCGAACAAAAGCCATGTTTATCGGGTGGCGAAACGTGGATCAATGCCACATCGAGCGGCAGTAGCTTTTTTTCAAATAGTCTGGAAATCTCACTTAGGAATATGGGAATATAATCACCCCGTCCATCACTTACAGCTTCGCGAATTGTGGCAGAAACAAAAAGTGAATTAAAATAAAAGCTATCGCGATACATTGGCTTGGCAATTTCTTGATCCCCTAACATGCTAATAGCAACCAACTCGACCTCCCTCAACTCAGGTGATCGCTTTGCCAGCGCATCTAACAATAAGGTTGGCGTAGCAGCACTGCCATGAACAAATACTCTGTCACCAGATCGAACTAATTTTACGGCTTCTGCCGCTGAAACAAACTGACTCATTTTTCTATAATTTAAGGCCGAAAGATAAAGGCGAATTTTATGCTCGATGCTGATTTTCATCATATTTAATTAGTTTTATTGAATGAGAAGAGAAGTATGCGTTTCCTTTATTGGCTCGGGAAATTTGGCCTGGCATTTGGCTCCCGCTCTAGACAATGTTGGATTTGTAGTAAAAGAGGTTTATAGTCGTAATCCTCGACATGCTGAACAGTTGACTTCTCGCTTATATCAAGCTGAAGTAAAAGCCTCGCTCGATTTTTCAACCAGCAATTCTTCTGTTTTTATTATTGCTGTTAGTGATGATGCCATAAGAAGCATTGCCCAGGAAATCATTTTACCAGAAGAGGCCATTTTAGTGCATACCTCGGGTAGTCAGCCATTAAGCGAACTGGAATTTTCTGCTACTGCGAACCTGGGAGTATTCTATCCACTTCAATCATTTAGCAAGCAAAAGAAGGTCGATTTTAAAAACATCCCGATTTTCATTGAAAGCCAAAATCAAGAGACGGATGAGCTCTTGCAATTGATGGCGAAAGCCATTAGCAATCAGGTAATGAAAATCGGATCTGGCGATCGGATGGCGCTGCACGTGGCAGCCGTATTCGCCTCGAATTTTACAAACCATATGCTGGCCATTTCGAAGAGTATCCTTCAACAAAACAGTTTGGATTTTGAGTGGCTAAAACCACTTGTCACTGAGACGATTCAAAAGAGTCTGGCCATTGGACCCAATAATGCCCAAACGGGCCCCGCCAGTAGAGGTGATTTGGAGATTCTGGATAAACATCTAGCGTTTTTAAAAGAACATGAATCAGTAGCTGAGCTCTACAAAGTCATTAGCCAACACATAGTAGACAACTATCAATGATAAAAAAATCAGTATCTTTATTTATAAAATTGACACTGCCGTGAAAAAAATCTTTTGCCTGATCATTTGCTCTATACTTGCCTTCGCCCACTCGTTTGCACAAAGCGTCAGGATCATCCAGCCTACAGACACTAAAAAAGAATGGAAACTTGTTAAGCCAAATCAACTCTATATTCTTAACGGAATGGAACTTGTCGATAGTTTAGCGCTGGTTAAGTTAGATGCCAATGATCTCGAAAAACTAGAAATATTAAACGAAGTGGATGGTGAACGCCTTTATGGCAAAAAGGGCGCTGGTGGTGTAGTCATAGCAACAACAAAAGCAAACAAGGCAATGACCATTAATCCACCCGCAATTGCGTTAGCCAAAACGAGTCCTTTGTTTATTTTGGATAATGTAGAGATGCCTGGCATTGATTTAGATAAGGTGAAACCTGAGGATATCGAATCAATTGAAGTCCTTAAGGATAAGGAGGCGATAGAACCCTATGGCGAAAAAGGTAAAAACGGGGTGGTGATTATCAGCACAAAAAGTTTCACAAGGGACAGGCAATACCAGAAATTGCGCTCCCAAAAGAATTAGCCGTTACCAATTAGGCTTCCCAAACCCACATTACTGTCAAGCCCAGCTCAAGTTTAACGCCCAGCCTGGGTGTTACAAGAAAGCTACTGCGCGAATACAGAAGCTGCTGGACGCTTTTACTGTTAGATTATCGGTATTTTTGAAGATTTTAAGTATTAATTTGTACATTGCTAGTATCAAGTTTAAAATCAGGTAATTATGAGAATGCTACCGGTTAAATTCTACTACCAGAGGGCACGTGTTCTTGGATACTTGCTTAGCGCTTGCCTACTCGTTTACTTAATATCTCTGTTATTCCCCGACAGTATTTTCTCGAACTTCTTAAAATGAATGTAAAAGGATACTACAACCGCGGCCGTGTTTTTGGATACCTGCTCATAGCGGCAGCTATAAGTTTTGCCCTTTACTATTTGTATACAGTCGCTACAAACTAGGTGATTGTTTTGCCAGAAGGTCAGAAGTAGATTAAAACCAGCCCACGTAAGGTTGTGGCTCATTTATGTCAATTACGGCTTACGATTTTTCTACTTTTACAGACTCAATTCATAGCTATGCGTTTCCTCTTCGTTTTCTTATCGCTATTGCCCTTTTTATCAATCGCACAGAACCAAGATTCTTTACAGCAGGTGTTTTACAAAACCGCCCTGGAGAATTTAAAAAAAGGGAATTATCAGGAGGCTTCCGTTCAATTTTCACAGTTAATTACAACCGGTTTTAGCAATAAAGAAGTGTTTGCTAAACGGGGAATTGCACACTTCCAATTGGGTGAATTCGAAACCGCGAAGGCAGATTTTGACGAAGCCGTAAAACTGCGGGTCAACACCGGAGAAGTTTTTCAGTTTCGCGGAAATACGAGATACAAACTGGAAGATTTCCAAGGGTGCATTTCAGATTTAGAAAAAGCCATTCAACTAGGCGTTAACCAGTTTGAGACGTTTGCCAACCTTGGCAACGCCAAGTTTCGCGTTGAAAACTATAAAGAAGCGATTACCAACTATGACAAAGCATTTGCTACCGGCAAAAAAGACTATGTGCTTTTTAACAATAGAGGAAAAGCAAAAGTCACATTAAAGGATTTCACGGGTGCGCTAAGCGATTTTGATGAGGCGCTGAAGTTAAAACCAGACTATGACAAAGCATTGGAAAACCGAGCCCATACAAGATTCGAACTAAAGGACTGGAAAGGAGCCATATCTGATTTTGAGAGAATCATTGCTGCGGGCCGTAGCGATGAAAGTATCTTTCAGCAAATTGGAACCGCCAAATTCAACCTTGGCGACTTCAAAGGGTGTGCTGAAGCTCTCAACAAAGTGGTATCAAAGGGAGTCAAGGACAAAGAGGTGTTTCGCGAGTTAGGCATTAGTTTAGGAAAACTGAAAGACTATCAAGGAAGCGCCAATGCGCTTGCTGCGGCCGTTTCACTGGGTGTAAGTGACAAAGAAGTATTCGAACAGCTGGGCACGGCACAATACTTCACAAAAGATGACAAAGGTGCTATTGAATCCTTAAGTCGTGCAATTGGTTTGGGTGTGGCTACCAAAGAAGCCTATCTCTACAAAGGCAATTCAGAATTCAACTTGAAGGCTGTTGACAATGCCATAGTCGATTTAGAAAAAGCCATCGCATTAGGTGCCATCGATTTTGATGCATTTAAAAACGTTGCTGATGCCAAATTCTTAAAGAATGATTTCGCAAACGCTATTAAGTTTTACGACAAGGCTGCAACATTCCCCGTTGCCGATGCAGTCGTTTTTAACAACCGTGGAAAAGCGAAGTTTAACCTCGGTGATGTGAAGGGCTCGCTGCCTGATTTCGACAAAGCGATCTCACTTAAAGCTGATTACACAAAGGCTTTGTTAAATCGTGGAACTGTTAGATTCAATCTGGCAAATTATCAGGGAGCGGTAGAGGATCTTGAAAAAGCAAAGAGTAGCGGAGATGCATCCGCTGAACTTCAGAAAATGCTGGGCATTTCAAAATATATTCTCAACGACAAGGCTGGTGCAAAGACGTCACTGGAAAGTGCCGTAAAATCTGGATTGAAAGATGGAAAAGTAAATCTTTATCTAGGTTACCTGCAATACGATGCTAAAGAGTGGAAGCCTGCTATTGACGCGCTAACAGCAGCTGAAGTCAGTGGCGAAAAAGAAGCAGGTCTTTATGAGAAAAGAGGGAAGGCAAATTTCCAGACGCAAGACTTTACAAGTTCGATAACTGATTTAGAAAAAGTAGCACAAAAGGGAGCACCCGATGTAGCAACGCTTGAATTTTTGGGACTTGCCTACATGCAGCAACAAAAAAACATAGAAGGGTTGCTCAATCTTGAAAAGGCATCGATCGCTGGAAGTAAGAACAAGGACGTTTATTTCCAAGTTGGCAATGGGCGCTTCAAAGAGAAAAACTATAGAGGTGCGATAGATGCCTACGACAAAGCCATTTCCTTTGGAGCCTCCGATGAGATCGTGTTCAACAACCGTGGCAAAGCCAAACTAAATTTGAATTTAGTCAACGAGTCGCTAGCGGATTTTGACAAATCCCTTCAAATCAAAGCAAACTATCCCCAAGCTCTTAAAAACAGAGCGGCTGTGAACTTTCAATTAAAAGATTGGAACAAGGTAGTTGCAGATCTTACCATTGTCGCAGCCGCAGGTGCTGCGAATGTGGAGGACTTCGCCCTTCTCGGGCTGGCGCGCTTTGAACAAAAAGACTACAAAACTGCGATCGATGATTTATCCAAGTCCGTAGAAGGTCGCGAAAAAGATCAATCTACTAATCCGATTGTCAAACAAGCCTA
>JAJTGQ010000157.1 GCA_021299455.1 Flammeovirgaceae bacterium
TAAGGCTCAAAACTAAACACCAGCACCAAATTCAATCTTCTATCTTACATCCGTCAGTAAAGGGTAGTTTTGGCCGATGAATTGCAGGTTACGGCAACGAACTTTACTGCATAAACAACAAATCAAAATGAGTATGAAAAGCGTGTTGATTGGGATTTTAGTTTTGCTGCTGCCAGCGTGTTTGTTGGCAACGGACGTGATCTCCGGAAAAGTGATCACAGTGATCGATGGAAATACACTAGAAGTATTTACAGGTGAAAATGAGACCTACAAAATTTTTCTCTTTGGAATTGATTCCCCAGAACTAGAACAAGAATATGGCGACAAAGCGAAGCGGCTTCTTGAAAAATTGATTCTTGACAAAAACGTTGAAGTACAAATACAGGGAAAGGATCGCCTGGGAAACCGTTTGGGGATTATCTTGATTGATGGAGAAGACCCTCGTGAAAAATTACTGGAAGAAGGCTTGGCTTGGACATCTGAAAGGAATCCGATTGAAGCATTTGAAACGATCAAGGAGAAATCAAAAGAAAAACGAAAAGGGCTTTGGAAAGAAACCGAACCTACGCCTCCCTGGATTTTTCGCAGGCAGCAAACGCTGTTACAGTTCAAGACGAGTTAAATCGTCTCTTCCATCATCGGAAACTGCTGCTTCCACAACTCAAAATATTGCTTTCGATTACTGATCAATTGCTCATGGTGTCCTTCTTCTACCACTGCGCCTTGAGAAAGCACCACAATTTTATCAGCTCGTAAAACCGAGCTGAGGCGGTGGGCAATTAGAATAACTGTCTTTTCATTTTCTCGCATCCACTCCACCATGCGATGAACATATTGCTCAGAGGCAGAGTCCAAAGCCGAAGTAGCCTCATCTAAGATCAATACTTCTGGGTCGCGGTAAAGCGCGCGTGCGATAGCAATGCGTTGCTTTTGGCCTCCCGACAAAGTAGCTCCGTTCTCGCCCAAATAGGTGTTGAACCCCGCAGGTAGTTTTTCAATAAACTCCATAATACCCAAAGAAGTACAAATGGAAATGATCTTTTTCATATCAGGTTGATAATCACCAACCGCGATGTTATCGACTACATTCCCAGCAAATAAATCTACCTTTTGAGGAACAACGCCAACTAAGTGCCGCAGCGAATTATTCTCTATATATTTCAAATCATATTCGCCAAGGCGGATACTGCCGGACAAAATAGGATACAGATTTTGCAAAATATTGATCAACGTAGATTTTCCAGAACCGCTTTCGCCCACCAAGGCAGTTACTTTCCCTTTTGGCACGATAAGATTGAAATCTTGGAACACGGTGACCCGTGAACCATAGCGAAATGCTACATTTTTAAATTCAATATCTCCAACCATTTCACGAGTTAGTGTCACTTTGTTTTCATCGCTTTCTCGTTCCAAATCCATAATCTCAAACAACCGATCTGCCGCAATCATTGCATTTTGAATAGTTTTGTTCATACCAATTAAGCTACTGACCGGGCCAGTGAAATAACCAATCAATGCATAGAACGATAACAACTCACCGGGTGTAATCTGACTATCTAACACAAAACCTGCACCCACCCAAAGTAAAATGATAGTGAATAGCCTCGAGATAAACTCAGTAGAAAAATTGGAAAACAAATTATTTAATCCGGACTTATAAACCGTCTGCAACAGATTATAGAATTTATCTTCCGTTTTTATATTGGCATGTTGCTCCAACCCGAAGCTCTTGATTGTGCTTACGGAATTGAGCGATTCCACTAGTTGCGACTCCAGTTCGGCAGCGTTCTCCATCAATTTACGCTCTGCCTTTTTGTTCAACCGATTAGTGATGTAGTAAATGATGGAATAGAACGGGATCACCAATAAAATAACAACGGCCAATTTCCAATAGTAGGTGAACATGAGCGCGAACGAGAACACGATCATGAAAAAGTTAACGGCCAGGTTTATAGACACATCGTTGATGAACGCCCTGATCTTCACCGCATCGTTGATGCGCGAAAGGATTTCACCCACGCGCATTGTATCAAAAAATTGCTGTGGAAGTTTGAGCAAGTGTTTGTAGTAGCCGAGTATTAATCGTGAATCGATCATTTGCCCGGTTTGCACCGTAAATAGACTTTTGGTGTAGCCAATAAAAATGGACAAGAGCAGCAAGGCCACCATCGCAATGCTCATCAGATTCAACAAATTTCTATTGCCATCTACCAACACATAGTCTACAATCTTCTGCACATAAATAGAAGTGGAAAGACCGAGGATGGTATAGACCAACGCACCAAATAGTGCCTGAATCATAACACTTCTGTGAGGATGTACCAATCTCCAAAAACGCGAGGTCATCGCCTCTTTCTTATCACCTTTTTGAAAAGTTTCGCCCGGCAATAAAAGAATCAAAACACCCGTCCAAATCTTTCTAAATTCTTCATGCGTGTGCCTGTGTACCTGACCATCGCCCGGATCCATTACTTCAATATACTTTGGCGTGGCATCGTAGATAACAACGTAATGGAGCAGCACTTCTTTGATGATGACGTGCGCAATGGCAGGCTTTGGTATTTTAAACAGACTTTCAAAAGGCCCTTTCACTCCCTTGGCTTGAAACCCAAGCTTCTCGGCAGCCTCAATCATACCGAGTACATTCGTTCCCTTTTTATCGGTCGATGCCAACTGACGAATGCGTGCTACGGGTAGCTGCAATTCATAGTGTGCAGCGATGGAAGCCAGGCATGCTGCACCGCAGTCGGTAATGTCCCGCTGTTTAATTTTTGGAATTTTCATACAACTACCCAGGGAAATCGCTTTTAACATTTTAGCACCAAACTTCTGTAATCATCATCCAATGCAGCGGTCAACCGTTTTGATCGTTTGGACATTTTGGTGGATTTCTCTTTGTCCAACAAAGCCAAGGCCATCTTGTTGACAA
>JAJTGQ010000045.1 GCA_021299455.1 Flammeovirgaceae bacterium
AAAAGTAAAGAATTAAAAAGTAAAGAATTAAAAAGTAAAGAATTAAAAAGTAAAGAATTAAAAAGTAAAGAATTAATTGTCAATCTAAAGATAGGATGACGCTCACAGAAATACAAACACTCTATTTCGTTTTACTATTTATTTTCGATATAGTGTTTGAGTGGTTGGTTTCTCAGAAAGTTTTGGAAACCCTTGTTATTGTTGGTCTTCAACCAATAATGTTAAATCCCGAAACAGTCTCGGTCATTAAATTTGCCAATAAAAAAGTGGTCTATTTTGAGACCTAAAACAGTTTCCCAAATATACTGAGCCCGTTGGTCGGTTGCAACGTGGAAAATTTTACAGGTGACACAACCCGATTGTTATTGTTGGTCTCCGACCAACAATCCTAATTCTTGAGACAATCCCTTTAACCAACCAAACAATAAAAAATCTGATAAATTTTGAGGCTCCAAAATTTCATATGGCCAAATATACTTAGCAATCAGATCGACCGCAACGTGGAAAACCACGTATTTTTTACGTGGTTTTCCACGGTTGACTTTGTCAGAAATTTTACAAGTAAGCCGTTTCGATAACCAAAAAACTGATTTCAAGTTGAATGCACAATTTTCGAACTTAAACTAGCCAATTCGATGGGGAAATAATAATATCTTTGCCGCCCTGCCTACCGGCTGGCAGGCTTATTTTTCTAATACATGATCTCTGTCGACAACCTGACCGTTGAATTTAACGGTTCTGCGCTTTTTAGTGATATCACCTTCAACATCAATGAGAATGACCGTATTGCCCTCATGGGCAAGAATGGAGCTGGAAAATCTACTCTTTTAAAGATTATTGCGGGCGTGAGTAAAGCCACTCGAGGCAAAGTAACAGCTCCCAAAGAGGCGATTATTGCCTATCTCCCCCAACATCTGCTTACGGAAGACGATGCCACCGTTTTTGAAGAAGCATCAAAGGCGTTTGGTAAAATCCTCGCCATGAAAAAGCAGATGGATTATTTGAATAGTCAACTGGAAACGCGCACAGATTACGAATCCGATGAGTATTCAAAAATCATTGAACAAGTATCTGAGCTAAGTGAAAAATACTATTCCATTGAAGAGATCAATTTCGATGCTGAAGTAGAAAAGACGTTGATGGGTCTTGGCTTCTTGCGTACAGATTTTAACAGGCCTACCACCGAGTTTAGCGGTGGCTGGCGTATGCGAATCGAGTTAGCAAAAATCCTTTTGCAAAAACCCGATTTGATTTTGCTTGATGAGCCGACCAACCATTTGGACATTGAATCAGTACAGTGGCTGGAGGAGTTTCTAAAAACAAGTGCAAAAGCTGTAATCGTAATTAGTCACGATAAAATGTTCGTTGATAACCTTACAAATCGCACGATTGAGGTGACGATGGGGCGTATTTACGACTACAAAACCAACTATACCCATTACCTGCAACTGCGCAAAGAGAGGCGCGAGCAACAGCAAAAGCAATTTGACGATCAGGCAAAACAAATTGCTGATATCCAACAATTCATCGATCGGTTTAAAGGCACCTATTCTAAAACGTTGCAGGTCCAGTCTCGCGTCAAGATGTTGGAGAAAATCGAAATCATCGAAGTCGATGAAGTGGATTCATCAGCCTTGAACCTAAAGTTCCCTCCTGCCCCACGCTCCGGAAATTATCCGGTGATCATGGAAGGTGTTACGAAAAAATATGGAGACCATGTCGTTTTCAAAGATGCGTCTATTACGATTGCTCGTGGTGAGCGGGTGGCATTGGTCGGCAAAAATGGCGAGGGGAAATCTACGCTCGTTAAAGCCATTATGGGCGAAATCGAGTATGACGGGAAACTTCAATTGGGCCATAATAGTATGATCGGGTACTTTGCGCAAAACCAAGCTTCATTGCTCGATGAAGATTTGACCGTCTTCCAAACCATCGATCAAATCGCGTTTGGAGATGTCCGTACTCAAATAAAAAATATTTTGGGCGCGTTTATGTTCAGTGGCGAAGCCATCGATAAAAAGGTGAAGATGCTTTCGGGGGGAGAAAAGACACGACTGGCAATGATCAAGTTACTTCTGCAACCTGTGAATCTGTTGATTCTCGATGAGCCTACTAACCACCTAGATATAAAGACAAAAGAGATCTTAAAGGATGCGCTGAAAGCATTTGATGGCACCCTGATTTTAGTGTCCCACGATCGCGATTTCCTGGACGGATTGGCGACTAAAGTTTTTGAGTTTGGGAATAAGAGAATCAAAGAACACTTTGAAGATATCAATGGATTTTTGCGCAATAAGAAGCTGGAAAATCTTCGCGAGGTGGAGCGAAGCGTGAGATAACAACAGTTTACTTGTCAATCTGTTTTTGCAATCTTTCTAACCAGCGTTGCCTTGTCGCTTTTCACCTCCAATAAATAAATTCCATTGGCCAGAAGTGATAGGTCGTATTGTATTGGATTCGTTTCCCAGCCGACCGCTGTCGACTGCTGAAAAATCTGCTGACCCAACAAATTGTAAACTGAAACGGTAATCAATCCGTTGGAAGGCGCCTTCAACAGAATATTTAGCGATCTTGAGACGGGGTTAGGAAACACAGAAATATCTTCTTCCAAAACGCCATACTTCAAATAGCTTTTCGCGATCTCAAAGTTGGGAATACCATGACCTAATGAATTATTGGGAGTGGAGAAGAGGCTCCCTGATTGGATGATAGCTTGCGTGATTTCACTGGCCGACTTGTTGGGGAACGCCTGGATCAACCCTGCCGCCAAAGAGGCAACCAGCGGGCTCGCCAAAGAAGTTCCACTGGCAGAGCTCAAAGAACCATTGGCGGCAATCACCGCAGTGCCGGAACCTAATGCAACTACATCAGGTTTTAGCCGCTGATCGGCCGTTGGTCCGATCGAGCTAAAAGAGCTTTTGCCACCGAGCGATGTAATAGAGCCGACAGCCAACACACCTTCTGCATCGGCAGGGGTAGTCACAAATTTCCAAAAATTATTATTCCCTTCATTGCCTGCACTACAAATCACGACTATGCCCTTTTCAACTGCTTTGCGGGCCGTGATGCTGACAACAGCTCTGTTGCCCGTCAAATCAAAAATAGTGTAGTTCATAGAAGGGTCATCGAATGTGCTATAGCCAAGCGAAGAGTTGATCACATCTACGCCCAAACTATCTGCTTTTTCGGCAGCGAACGCCCAGTTGTATTCTTCAATCCTGTACTCCGTGGCATCATCTTCTGTTTCAAAAAGGTAGTAGTTGGCTTTGTAAGTTCCACCCACAAAAGTTCCAGGGACATAAGCAGCCATTACCGACAATACACTTGTTCCGTGATCATCGTCAGAATAGACATTGCTGGTATTCCTAACGAAATTAAAAACGCCTTTTATTCTACCTTCCAAAAACAGCGGTTGAAAAGGTGCTGTCAAGTTTACTCCCTGCCAGCCACTATCAAATTGTGCGATGGTGACCCCTTCTCCTCTATATCCCTCCTCCTGCATTTTATCCATGGCTAGTTGTTGAAGCTGGAAGTCGCTTTGTTGGGCAACCGCGTCAGGCTGATTTGATTTGTTATGTGTTGCCATTCGTCCACCTTGCAGAAGTGTCCCGGGCGCAACAAATTCTGTTTTTGAAACAAACGGAAGCGCGTTAATCGTTGGAATAATCGATTGATCTGCCTGTATCAATACACCATTCCACCATTTGGAAGTGAAATATGTCTTCGCGCCTAACATCTTAATCTGACTGACGTAGCTGGCATTAACAGGCAAGTCATCAGGCCCAATTGCGATACCGCCCTTTGTTCTCCGATCGATACTTTTTTGGGTTAAGAACTTGACTGGATCAGTTACCGAAAAAACAGAATTGTTCTTGTCTTTAAAAAAAACAAAATAGCGGTTGGATTGAGAAACAACCGGCAAAGACCCACAAATCAAAACCCATGTCAGGAGTTTTCTCATCTCACCGCGACTCATTTACTAAATTCCCTTAAACTCTGCTTATAAATAACACCTTGTTGGGTTCGCTTTTGTGCAAAGCATGGCAACTGAGAATTGGCAAAGTAGTTTAGGAGGTAACTCTCTTTGTAAACCAAACCCACCTGATCTGCATACACTTCCAATCTTGAATCCCGATAGATAATATTACTTTGTTCATCATTTTGGACCACTGAAACTGAATGACCAAAACTCAAACCGGACGATTCAACCACGTAGGGCTTATTGACAAGTGTGCTCTTATAATCGTCCTCGTTCTTTCCATTTAACTCTTGGCGATTGTTGTACAGATTACCGTTCCAAACCAAGTCATTTGTTATGGGTGCGAGTAACTTGACGTAAGAAATATTGCCTTCGCTGACCACTATTCTATTGCCAATCCGCTGGGCTGTCCAGGTTTCGAAATCAAGCCATGGATCAGCAGCATTTGTCCTCTTAGAACGTTTGAATCGATAAGTGAACCCTTGATCAGCAGGAATTGAATCCACCACCTCCACCAATAACTGATAGTTAAGCGTTGTCGTGCCATTGTCTGTGCAAGCTGCCCGAGTGATACTCGTCTCCTCGATATCATAGAGCCAGGTTTGACCCACTCGAAGAGGAAAATAATTGACATTTTTCTCCACTCTTTCTGAATCACAGCTGATTCCTAAAAGACCTAGAAACGCCATCACAATCCCGTACCGAACGATATCTGCAAACTTAGGTCGCACAATTTTTACGCAGTTTAAGCTCAAAGTTATTTTTTCTTTTTGATATTTGGGCATGACTCTCAAAACGAACGTACTGGTTGAAAACATCTGTAATCTAAGTGAAGCACGGTACTGTTCAGGCATGGGTGTTCAATTTTTGGCCTGCCCTGCCGCCCAGGTCGATCCAACTCTGTTTGTGGCCATCAAAGGATGGGTACAAGGGCCAGAAATGGTGGTAGACATAAGTGAATCAGCGGAGCACCCTGATCTAAACGCGTATGAGGCTGATTTTATTTTAGTGAATTCCAACCAGCTCTCAGCAACGGCAAATAAAAGTCCCTTGCCATTCATGGTAAGACTCAATGCAGATGATCTGTTAAGCCTCGACCAGCTCACCAAGTACTTCGAACGGATTCAGTTTGTGATCACTGATGTCGTCTCCAAAAAAGAAATCGACAAACTAAGCGCGCTGAAGTACAAAATAATTGCGTCAGTCGACAAGAAAAATTCCAACCAACTCACTGAGATACTCAACTTGCCGATTGCTGGCATTTTATTGACGGGCGAAAGCGAAACTACCCCTGGGTTAAAAAACTATGATCATCTATCAACAATCCTCGAAGAACTAGAGGCTAGCGAGGGCTAAACTTATATCTTCCGTTACCCAGGCTAGTCAGCCATTTTCCTCCCAGCTTTTGCGCGATGCTGTTAATGTAAGCCTCAACGGAGTTCGCAGCTGAATAAACCTCGGAACCCCAGATGCTGTTAACCAAATTTTGTAAACTGATTATTTTTCTCGGGTTTTGAGCAAAGAAGAAAAGCAACTCAAATTCATGTTTGGAGAATCTGATTGGAATTCCTTTGAGATAAGCCAACGCGGCTCTTCGATGAATGACTAGATTACCAACAATCACGGAAGGAACGCTCTTCCGAATCACGAATTGATCGTTCAATACTGTGGACACTTTTTTTGTAAGCGCTCTCAAGCCAACAATCTTTTCAATAAAATCGTCTCCGCCTGTATCAAGAGCCGCATCATGATAGTAATGCTCTGAGCGCGCAGTAAGAAAGAAGATATAGGTATCTTTAAATTTTGGAAGACTTCGCAATTGCTTGCAAATCTCTATTCCCGAAGGAGCGGGCATCATAATGTTGAGGATGATTAAATCAGGACGAAAACTAACAGCCGCGTCAACGGCCTCATGGCTGTTCTCAACCACTTTGATTTTAAATCCTTCTCGCGATAGATTGTAACGCAACAACTCTAGAATATCCAGATCATCGTCCACCACCAAAATTCGATAGGCTCTTCCCATTTCGTGGAAAAGATACCCTTCAAATATGATTGAAGTTTTATTGCAGCGTTATCAAATTACTGCTATGACGTTGAGCCATACTTTTCAATCAATTTTTCCACTGCTACGCCAGCAATATCAGGAAAGGAAATATCCAGTAGGCTGTTCTCATCAATCCATTGCTCAACACGCTTGATGGTTTTCTTTTTAACTTTTTTCAACACTGGCACGCCCAATTTTTTCAAGGCGGCTGCATTGCAATGCTGTTCGTATTGCGTTTTCATCGGCACAACCAACAATTTTTTACGCAAATGCAATACTTCTGCGGGTGTTTCGAAGCCAGCCCCACAAACCACACCCGAACTCGAGACCACGCTCTCCACAAAATCAACGCCACTAATAGGATACACCGAGATGCGCCCCACATGATAGGCACTCTTAGTATGCTTGGAGAAAATATGCCATTTTACCTTGGAAATCTTGAGCAAGCGCTGAACCAACTTCTTATCATCATAGGCCGGTAGGTATACCGTGTAATGACCTAGATCTTTGGTGCGAGCCTCCCGGATAGCTCTTCGGATAACAGGTGTAAAAATGTTTTTATCGTACTCCTCGAAATGAAAACCAACGTATTTTTTAACGGGTGCATAGTTTCGAATCATCCATTCCCCGAAAGGGTCAACGATTTTTGGCCGTGGTGATTTTTTCGATAGCAACGCAGCTTGATGACTCAACGACACGCACCTCACTTCCTTTTTCTTGCAGGCCCAGGCAGAAATGGGCTCAAAATCATTCACTACCAGGTCGTAGTTTTCAACTGGAAAGCTCTTGATTTCTTTAATGACATCTTTTGAGCTGTTCTTTTGAAACGTCTTTAGAAAATTGATTCCGCCACTTTTGCCAAAGTAAAAGCTGAGTCCTTTTGATTTGTACTTCACCGGATAGGGCAACACGATCTCCGCTTGGGCTCCACTTACAAATAAGTCGAGTTCACCATGTTTTCTAAGCTCGGGAATAATATCGACCGCTCGGCTTAAATGACCATTGCCGGTGCCTTGAATAGCATAAAGAATTTTCATTTTTTCGTAGAAAGAAATTCGTTGACAAGGTCTTTAAAAATCTCGTCATTATCTAGCGTATTGCGGGCGTGTTTAGAAAGCTTTATTTTTTGAGCATGCAAGTCTTCACTATAGCGATAGATCTTCCACGCGCCCTGATTGTACTCAAGCGAAGTCAGGTTTTCGACCCAATCGCCCGAATTCAAATACATCACCTCTCCTTTTTCTGTGGTAATCTTTCTCATTTCTGGCTGGTGAATATGGCCGCAGATGACAAATTGATAGCCATTGGAGATCGCAATATCAGCAGCCGTTTGTTCAAAGTCATTAATAAATTTGACCGCTTGCTTCACACTGTCTTTAACGCGTTTTGAAAGTGATATCTTTCCGCGACCAAATGCTTTTAACACAAAATTTACAAACGAATTGATGAGTATCAACGTATCATAACCAATCGCGCCTAATTTGGCTAGCCACTTCGAGTATTTCATCGTCACGTCAAATACATCGCCATGAAAAACCCATGCCGATTGGCCATTCAACGAGAGGACTTTTTTATTGCCAATTTGAAAAGAGCCCAATCTGAATCCAGCGAACTTTCGAAGCATTTCATCGTGGTTGCCCGTCAGATAGGTAATCTTGGTTCCTTTAGCGATCAGACTGGTAATGTGCTTCACCACCTGCATGTGCGATTTGGGCCAGTAGCGTTTGCTAAACTGCCACATATCGATAATATCTCCGTTAAGGATAATGCGCTTGGGCTTGATGGACTTTAAGTAACGAAGCAGCTCTTCTGAGTGGCACCCGTAAGTACCTAGATGAACATCCGATATAATCACTAGTTCAACATCTCGCTTTCTTTTTCCCATCGGTAGGTTTGGTACACAAAATTACAACTTCGATATCGCTGTTGTTAAAATACCAAATTACCAAAATGTTAACTCAATGTTTCCTCTTTTTTTAGTGAGCAAAGCGAAAACGCAAATACTTGATTACTTCACCTTGGGCGGAGAACATCTGTTCGTACTTGGTCTTGATATCAAAGCACTCCGGTCGAAGCGCGGACTGATAAAGATCATGTGTATATTCAAAATCCACTAGATCATTGCGATAGCCCAATTCTTCTAAAGTAAAGTTGAATAGATCGGTGTTATCTGTTTTAAACCGGAAGTAGCCATCTGGTGCTAGTATTTTTTTATACATATCTAAATATCGCGTGCTCGACAATCTCCTTTTCGCATCCCTTTTTCGAGGGAGTGGATCAGGAAAAGTGAGCCATACCTCGCTCACCTCACCCACTTCAAAGAAACTTTCAATGAATAAAATACCTGTTCGCAAGAAAGCAACATTCTGTAAGTTATCTTCTACTGCCCACGTACTACCTTTCCAAAGACGATCTCCTTTCTTATCAACGCCAATGTAGTTCCGGTCCTGAAATTGCCGGGCAAGATTGACGGAATACTCACCTCTGCCACAAGCCAGTTCAATAGTAATGGGGTGTTGATTTTTAAAAAAAACGTCACTCCATTTTCCCTTGATAGTATTAAACAGCTCTTTGCCCGGCTCAATTACATTTTGCCGCCCGGCAATAATCTCAAATCGCTTCAACTTGCTCTTCATAACCCGTCAATTTCGGCAACCACAAAGGTGCTGCCTCCAATAAAAATAAGATCGTTTTCACCGCTCATTCTTTTCGCCTGACGGATCGCTCCATTTACATCAGGTACAACCTCGCCCTTCAATTGATGCGTAGCGGCCTGTCGGAACAATTCGCCCGCATTCATGGCTCTCGGAATCTTGGCTTCACAAAAAAAATAATAAGCTTCTTTAGGCAACAATGACAGAATAGTAGTGATGTCTTTGTCTTTGACGCTTCCCCAGACTATAAAAAGTTTATGAAAATCTTGTTTGCCGAGTTGGGCTACAACCTCCTTCACTCCTCCTTCATTATGTCCGGTATCGCAAATGATGGTAGGCTTGGCTCCCAATAACTGCCATCTTCCCTTCAATCCTGTCAGGTTGGTAACATTTTTCAGCGCTTGACGCACATGACTGGCTTCAATATGAAACCCCTTACTCTGCAACACCTCAACTGTTGCCAATACTCCGGCCAAATTATTTCGCTGATAGGCACCTTTCAAATCCAACACATATTCTTCTGTTTTGCCCTTATGGAATACGCTATAGCTATCTGTTAATTGGCTTACTTCCCAATCATCAGTCGCAAATTGTATTGAACTATTAGTTATAAGAGATTTTTCGCTGAACACATTGTCCACCAAAGCGTTTCTTTCGCTTATGATTGCAGGAACACTTTGTTTTATGATTCCTGCCTTTTCAAAAGCAATTTTTGGCAATGTGTCACCCAGCAAATCCTGGTGATCCCAACTGATATTGGTAATCAACGAAACCATGGGAATAATTACATTGGTCGAATCCAGCCTCCCCCCAAGCCCTACTTCAATCACCGCTACATCAACTTGCTGTTGAGCAAAGTATTCAAAAGCCATCGCCACGGTGATCTCAAAAAACGAAGGCTTGATCTCTTCTATTGTTGGCTTAATGCGCAAGACAAAATCAACGACAGAAGCTTGGTCAATTTCTATACCATTGATTCTTATTCGTTCGGTAAATTCTTTAAGGTGAGGTGAAGTGTACAACCCGGTTTTGTAACCTGCCGTTTGCAAAATAGCCGCCAGCATGTGCGAACTGCTTCCCTTTCCGTTGGTTCCTGCTATGTGTATACTTTTGAATTTGTTTTGAGGATTGCCTAGGGCATTACACAATTTTATCGTGTTGAATAGGTCGGCTTTGTACGCAACAGCACCTATACGTTGAAACATCGGTAGGTTTTGATAAAGGTAGTCTATTGCCAGTTGGTAACTCGAAATCAACATGGTGCAAAAATAAAAAGCCAATCTTGATTCAAGACTGGCTCTTAAAAAATTCTTCAGGAAACTACTAATTACCAAACTTCAACAAATTGAAGCCAACTGAAACTTGAATTACCTGGTTTTTTGCATCAGCAGATCCTGCAACATCATTAATTTTTGTAAGCCCCAAATTATAACGGGCATCAATATTTAATCCAAAGGGAAGATCCCAGCCTAGACCTAGTGCAGCAGTGATGTCAGAACTTTTTAACGTGTTTTTAATATCCACTGAACCACCAGCAACGGCATCTTGACTTGCGCTCGCCAAAAACCCAAACTGGGGACCAGCTTGAAGATTGAGTCCGCCAACCAAATACAATTTCAATATTACTGGAATATTTACATAGTCAAAACGAGTATCAAGGCTAGTTCCATTTAAGGGCTTAATAGACGAGCCCTGTCTGGAAAAAATGATTTCAGGCTGGATTCCAATTTTGGCCAACTTAATCGAGAGATACGCGCCTGCGTGATATCCGGTTTTGCTGTTATAAGCAGTGCTTGGACTGCTTGCGTCAACATTTGCAAAATTTAAGCCCCCTTTAACCCCAAGGGCAATTGATGCCTGAGAGAATGACTGACTAACTACTGCAAACAAAAAGAGTAAAACAAAAACAACTTTTTTCATACTAGTTTAATTTAAATTTAATTTATGTTTAGGTTCATCAAAACTAATCCAAAAAAAGGCAACCACAAGAACTTTTTTTGTTTTTTACTACTGTCATCCGACTAACAATAATTTTTTGAAAAACATTGGTATTCTGACTCATTCAAGAGGTTTTTTTTGGACTCTCAAAGCCACCCCCTCCGCGCTTTCCCCCGTTCAATTTATAATTTACTCGGATGACAATAGTTTTTTTACTTTTTCCGCAAAGGTGTTTCTCCAGATAGGCCCAACTCCTTATTTTTTCCAGTAATACCAGAATAAAAGTTAAACAGAGTTTTCATGTCAGAATCAAAATCATCGGTTGGATAAAAAGGCTTCGCTACAACCACGGTTTTTGTGGCAAAATCGAAGCCAACCGGCACTATTGGCACATTGGCTTTCTTTGCGATGTAGTAGAAACCAGTCCTTAGCTTGTCTACTTTTTTACGTGTGCCTTCGGGGGCCAAACCCAAAATAAATTTTTCGTGTTGGTCGAAAATATGAGCGATTTGATCCGTCATATCTTTATGGCCAGACCGGTCAACCGGATAACCTCCTACTGCCCTGAAAAACCATCCAAATGGTGGCCTGAACAATGAATCTTTTCCGATAAATTTTGCGGTTTGAATATTTAGAACACTTCGCGCTAAGATACCGATCACAAAATCCCAATTGCTGGTATGTGGCGCTACGGCAACAATATATTTGTTGATGTTTTGAGGAACATCTCCTTGAGTTTTCCAACCCATCCATTTAAAAACCAGCACCAGCAACCAACGCATATCAAAACAATTTATTCAAAACAGCTTCGTCAGTCAAATAGGTAGAAGTCACTTGCAAACTTGGATTTTGCTGCTGTGCACGTGCGATACTTGTTAATGCCCCGGTATTTCGCGCCCAAGCTCTTCGCGCAATTCCATTGTTCACGTCAAAATGCAACATGCTTTTCAATTTTCGATCTGCCTCTGAAGAACCATCCAACAACATTCCAAACCCTCCGTTGATCACCTCTCCCCACCCAACGCCACCACCATTGTGTATGGAAACCCAAGTAGCCCCTCGGAACGAATCACCTATCACATTGTGAATAGCCATATCTGCCGTGAAACGAGAGCCATCGTAAATATTGGACGTCTCACGATAGGGACTATCTGTACCGGACACATCGTGATGATCGCGCCCCAAAATAACAGGGCCAATTTTGCCTTGCGCAACGGCTTCATTAAAGGCAGCCGCAATTTTTATTCGCCCCTCGGCATCGGCATACAGTATTCTCGCTTTTGAACCAACCACCAGGTTGTTCGCTTTCGCAGCACGTATCCAATCAATGTTATCTTTTAGTTGTGATTGAATCTCATCGGGAGCTGAAACAACAATTTGAGAAAGTATTTCTGCGGCTAGTGCATCAGTATAATCTAAATCTTCTTGCTTACCTGAAGCACAAACCCAGCGAAACGGCCCGAAGCCATAATCAAAACACATGGGGCCCATAATATCCTGTACATATGACGGGTACTTAAAGTCAACCCCATTGCTTGCCATTACATCTGCTCCCGCTCTGGATGCTTCCAAAAGAAATGCATTTCCGTAATCGAAAAAATAAGTACCGCGAGATGCGTGGGTGTTAATTGCTTGTGCTTGCTTTCGAAGTGAGTCTTGAACTTTAACTTTAAACAGCTCGGGGTTCTCAACCATCAACCGATTAGAATCTTCAAAACTCACTCCTGCGGGATAGTATCCACCAGCCCAAGGATTGTGCAAAGATGTCTGGTCAGAGCCGAGGTCGACAAATATTTCTTCTGCTGCAAGCTTTTGCCACACGTCAACAATGTTGCCCTGAAATGCAATCGAAACAATTTCCTTTTTTGATTTTGCTGCGCGAATCCGCTGACACAAAGTGTTGAGATCGCTAACCACTTCATCTACCCACCCTTGCTGAAGTCTTTTTTGCGTGGCAGCTTCGTTTATTTCGGCTACTACCGTGATGCAACCGGCAATGTTCCCCGCTTTGGGTTGGGCGCCACTCATCCCGCCTAGGCCTGAGGTTAAAAAAAGTTTGCCGGCAAGCCCTTCACCTTTTTTTGAAATCCTCCGACCCGCGTTCAAAATGGTAATGTTTGTGCCATGCACAATCCCCTGAGGCCCAATGTACATATAGCTGCCTGCCGTCATCTGACCGTACTGGGTTACTCCCAATGCATTGAACCTTTCCCAATCGTCCGGCTTCGAATAATTTGGAATCATCATCCCATTGGTAACAACTACTCGCGGAGCTTCTTTCGAAGAAGGAAACAAACCCATCGGATGCCCCGAATAAATGTGCAACGTTTGATCCTCATTCATCGTGGCCAGATACTTCATCGTAAGTAAGTACTGCGCCCAGTTTTGAAAAACTGCTCCATTGCCCCCATAGGTAATCAACTCGTGAGGATGCTGTGCAACACGAGGATCTAAATTGTTTTGAATCATTAACTGGATTGCACCGCCTTGCATACATTGGTAAGGATAGTCTTCAATACCCCTCGCCCTCATTTCATACTTCGGGCGCAACCGATACATATAGATCCGCCCAAATTTCTGTAGTTCATCATAAAACTCGGGTGCCAACACTTCATGATGACGAGGATGAAAATAGCGAAGAGCGTTGCTAATCGCCAGACGTTTTTCTTCTTGTGTAAGAATGTTTTTTCGCCTTGGCGCATGACTCACCCCATTGTCGAACTCACTTGGCGAGGGTAATACATCAGGTATCCCCTCAAGAATTTGCTCCCTAAAAATTTCTGTCTTTGCCATTTTTTCGTTCGTATACTATTTTAACTGGCCGGCTTTTCGATATCAATCATTCCCACACCAAAATGGTGCGGCAGGAAATTTGCTTTCGTGAACTGATAGCTAATGTCGAAAATTTCTTGTGCCTTCGCTATATCAAAACTACCAAATCTGGACAGATGTGGAGGTTCAATAAACACATCACATAGTCCTTTGCTGATCAGTGTATTTGCGTTGATGGCCATCAAAAGGCTCCGCTCAATAACCGTTCGAAGGCTGTTTGGGTCAAAATCCTGACTGATATGATTACAATGAAGCCCGACAATTTTATCGCATTTGTCTCTGATTGGGCGCACGGGTAGGTTATCAAATAATCCTCCATCTACATACAACCCGCCATTGAAGCTCATGGGATTGAACACGGCAGGGATACTGCATGAACTCAGAATAGCGGGCACCAATTCTCCTTTGTCAAAATACTCAATTCGCCCTTTTCGAATTTCGGTGGCGGCTACCGTCAATGGCAGTTTTAGGCTCGCAAAATCATTTTCTGGTAAATGTTTAAGCAGCAGATCACGTAGACCATCCATGCGAAGCAAGCCTGCCCACGTCCATGCTGGTCGCACCGATTTAAAAATACTCAACGTTCGAATAATTGAAAAAATCTCGTCAGGCTTGTAGCCATATGCATACATTGCACCGACAATAGAACCTGCACTGGTTCCTGAAACCATAGAGAAGTGAACACCCATTTCATCCAAGGCTTTTAGAATTCCCAGGTGTGCTACTCCACGTGCGCCTCCGCCAGACAGAACGACTCCAAGCGTCATAAGATTTCTTTTAGTGCAAATGTCTGATCTAATCGAACACCGCGTTCCGTTTGTTTTACGGTGCAGCATTCATGGACGGGGTCGTGCTCCAAAAATAAAATATAGTTATTGGATGCTGCCTCCATCAAAAAGGCCTCCTTTTCTTGCATCGTCAAAAGTGGCCTTGTATCATATCCCATCACATAAGGCAAAGGCACATGATGCGATGAAGGGAGCAAATCAGCCATAAAGCAAATGGTCTTGTCTTTGTATTTTATCTTGGGAATCATCATCCGATCTGTATGTCCAGAGGCAAAGAAGATATCCATCTGTGGAAAGGGAGATAAATCTTTTTCACCAACAAATTTCAGTTGCCCACTTTCCTGCATGGGAAGAATATTTTCCCTCAAAAAACTCGCTTTTTCACGTGCATTGGGTTGGGTAGCCCATAACCAATGATCTTCGTTACTCCAATAGCGGGCGTTGGGAAATGTAAGTTCGAGCTTTTCCCCCACTCTGCTGATACCACCCCCACAATGATCAAAATGCAAGTGAGTCAAAAACATATCTGTCACATCGTTCTCGCTAAATCCATTTTTGCGCAATGAGTTGCTCAAACTATCTTCTCCATTCAAAAAATAATAGCTGAAAAATTTTTCGTCTTGTTTGTTACCCAGTCCGTTGTCAATCAAAATCAATTGATTGCCATCTTCAATAAGCAAACAACGCATCGCCCAATTGCACATATTGTTGCTGTCGGAGGGATTCAATCTATTCCAGATTGACTTAGGCACAACACCGAACATGGCGCCACCGTCTAACTTAAAAAAGCCAGTATCTATTGTATGTAATTTCATTGGCTCATGCTAAAATCGAAGTTCGTGCTTTTTGATGTAAAACCAAAGTCAAATCAATATCCCAACACTTTTTGTGTGTTATTTATTTTCGGAATTCATGCTAAATTTGAGAAAAGTAATTTTATGAAAGTGTTGATGATCATTGCTATGCTAGTTTTTATAGAAAAACAAGTATCTGCTCAAACTCCTACCATTAATAACAATGTTCGGTCTGCGAACCTACTAAATCAACTAGGATCCTATCGAGTTACCCCTGGTGATATTTTTTTTCCGATATCCTCGAACGAAAAAAGTCAAACAATTGGAGACGTGTACCTAGACGCACACTGGAGTCAATCATCACTTCTTCTTTTTGACAATGAGAGGTTGATTAATGACTACCTAACAAGATACGATATTCAAAACAACGAATTCGAATTCCGATTAAAAGGTGGCGTAAAGGTACTTGCTGGAGAAAAGGTCAAAAATATTGTTTGGATCGACTCGTTGACAAAACAAACAAGAATAATGAACAATGCCCGTGAATACATTGCAAGTGTAACGCCCATTGACGGTTTCTTTGAGGTCCTTCAGGAAGGAGACGTCCAACTTTTAAAGAAAGTCTATCTTGAAATCCTTCGTCCAAATTTCAGCCCGGCTTTAAATGTGGGTAGCAAGGACACTAAAATCATTAAAAAGTCAGAATACTTCTATTCGATCAATAACAAACTAAATCAAATTAAAAAGAAAGCCTCACTAGATGCCATTCAAAAATATGACTCATCAATTGAATTGGAGTCATTAATCAAAAAAGAGAAGATCAATTTAAATAAGGAAAGTGATTTGAGAAAACTCTTCCTTATACTGAACAGCAAAAAATAAAAAGATACTACTCTTTTACTACGCCCATCGCGCAAAATTTATCGATACGCTGATTAACTCGTTCTTGGGCGGAAAGCTTCGATAACTCTTTGTAGTTTTCTATAATGATTCTCTTTATCTCAGTTGCCATCGCCTTGACATCGGTATGTGCTCCCCCCAAAGGCTCCTTCACTATACCATCTATCAATTTATTTTGTAACATGTCCTTGGCTGTTAGTTTGAGCACTTCAGCAGCTTGCTCTTTATAATCCCAGCTACGCCACAAAATAGACGAACAAGATTCTGGCGAGATCACTGAATACCAGGTGTTCTCTAACATAAGGACACGATCTCCAATGGCTATGCCCAACGCGCCTCCGGAGGCCCCCTCACCGATAATGATGCAAATCACTGGAACCTTTAACATGAACATCTCTTTGAGGTTGCGCGCAATTGCTTCGCCTTGTCCCCGCTCCTCGGCTTCTAAACCTGGAAACGCCCCAGGTGTATCAATAAAAGTGACAATTGGCTTATTGAACTTTTCCGCCATTTTCATCAGGCGAAGTGCCTTACGGTAGCCTTCTGGGTTAGCCATGCCAAAGTTACGCATCTGGCGTTGTTTCGTGTTCCTACCTTTCTGCTGGCCAATGATCATAAAGGTCTGACCTTCGATTGTCCCCAGGCCTCCAATCATTGCCTTATCATCACCAACATTTCGATCACCATGGAGCTCAATGAAATCCGTGGTGATCTCGTAGATATAGTCTTGAGTATAAGGGCGATCAGGATGGCGGGATAGCTGAACTCGCTGCCAACCTGTTAGGTTTTCAAAGGTTTCCTTCTTCAATTCAGTTATCTTATTGTCTAACGCTTGTATGGCTTTGGTAACGTTTTCATCGCTATCGTCTGAGAGTTGCTTCATGTCTGCCAATTTACTTTCCAATTCAGCGATAGGTTTTTCAAACTCCAATAGATTCATCTTTCTTAACCTCTTTGTTTTCTGGGTAGGGGCAAATTTACAGAAATTTAAAATACCGTGAAATTGATCAATGTTGCCGTCCGATCATCGAATCTCACTAAATTGCGCACTTGTTTTTTTACCATGTACGGCTACAACGGTGCAAACCACTTACCATCAATAAGCTTTTATAAAGGTTTTTTACCTACCGTTGTTTCGTTTTACATTTAGACATTTACAGATGACTATCAATAAGTACTTCATAATTGATTTTGACAGCACCTTCACAAAAGTGGAAGCATTTGACGTGTTAGCAGAGATCATCGTAAAAGAGCACCCCAATAGTGAGGACATAAAGAGGCAGATTTTTGAAATCACCAACTTGGGAATGGAGGGGAAAATTTCCTTGCGTGAGTCTATTGAAAAACGGCTTGATATTTTGCAGCCTGAAAAAAGGCATCTCGCGCCATTGATCAAACAACTGAAGCTAGTTGTTTCCGAATCCTTCAAACGCAACAAAGAATTTTTTACTACTTACGCTGAAAATATTTACATCATTTCCAATGGTTTCCGCGAGTTCATCGAACCCGTTGTCACGGAATTTGGGATTAAGTCAGAAAATATTTTAGCTAACGAATTTATATTTGATGAGTTAGAAAAAGTAATTGGATTTGATCTCAATAATCCGTTATCGGCCAATAATGGAAAAGTTGAACAACTTAAAAGACTCAACTTAAATGGAGATGTATATGTAATTGGCGATGGCTATACCGATTATGAGATTAAACATGCCGGCCTGGCAAATAAGTTCTTTGCCTTTACCGAAAACATTGAGCGGGAAAGCGTTCTCAGCAAGGCCGACCACGTTACCCCTAGTCTGGACGAATTTTTATATTTGAATAAATTGAATACAACCATCTCCTACCCAAAAAATCGCATCAACGTACTCCTGCTGGAAAACGTTCATCCTGTCGCACTTGAGCTGATGAAAGCGGAGGGATTTAATGTCGAGACCTACCCAGCCGGGTTGGATGAAGACGAGCTATGCGAGAAAATAAAAAACGTTTCCGTGTTGGGCATTCGATCAAAAACCCAGGTTACAGCTAAAGTCTTAGAAAACGCAAACCGGCTAATGGTCATTGGTGCATTCTGCATTGGCACCAATCAAATAGATTTGAAAGCGGCTACTAAAAAAGGAGTGGCTGTGTTCAACGCGCCATTTAGTAATACCCGATCAGTGGTAGAACTAGCTATTGCCGAAATGATTTTATTGATGCGTGGCATCATTGACAAATCCACAAAAATGCACGAGGGAAAGTGGGATAAATCGGCCAAGGGTAGTTTTGAAATTCGTGGAAAAAAACTGGGCATTATTGGTTATGGAAACATTGGTGCGCAGCTGTCTGTAATAGCTGAAAATCTGGGAATGAAGATTTACTATTATGACAAAGAAGAGAAATTAGCATTAGGAAATGCAACCAAGTGTAAGTCGCTGAAGGATCTTTTGGCGTTGGCTGATGTCATTACGCTTCACGTAGACGGAAAAGAATCGAATGCTAATTTAATTGGAGCCGCTGAATTCAAAGTGATGAAGAAGGGCGTGATTTTTCTGAATCTCAGCCGTGGCCATGTGGTGGATGTGAAAGCGCTAAGGGAAAGCATCTTAAATGGTACTGTTGCCGGCTGTTCAGTGGATGTTTTCCCCTATGAACCCATTAGCAACGATGAAGAGTTTATATCTGAATTGAGAGGGCTTCCAAATACTATCCTTACCCCACATATTGGCGGAAGTACTTCTGAAGCGCAGGAGAACATTGGTAACTTTGTTCCTGGAAAAATGATGGACTACATCAACACGGGAAGCACCAGCAACAGTGTAAACTTCCCCAACCTTACATTACCCATTTTAGAGAATGCGCATCGCTTGATTCATATCCATAACAACGTACCAGGTATTCTGGCTAAAATCAACCATATCCTTGCCGACAATGGAGTCAACATTGTGGGGCAATATTTAAAAACGAACGAGCAAATCGGATACGTAATCACCGACATCAATAAAGAATACAACAAAGAAATGATTAAAGAGATGCGAGCGATCGAGAATACGATCAAATTCAGAGTCTTGTACTAAGTTAAAAAAATAAAACCCACTGGATTTGGTGGTGGTTTCTGAACCCCATAAATGACAAGTTTTGGGCTGCTATCTGGTCGCGATCTTCCACTGTTAACCTGCTTTTTGGGCGAGGTCCGTTTTACACGGATGAGGCCTGATTTTGTCCGACAGCTTTACCCGGTATTGTATAATTGTTAGGTTCAGCAAACGTGTCCCAAATCCAAGTGGGAATTATGATTCAAAACTACAAAAATGTTCTTCGTTTCTCAATAAACTCATCAATTCTATTTTCTTCAATAGCATTTCTGCCTCCCAACCGATAGTGAAGTTAGTTGTGTTCAAATTTTAAGTCGAATTAAGAAGATAAATGATGATTGTCAGTGTGATTGATTTTAACTTGCAGTCTCAATCAGGTGATCATGAATATCAATCTCACTCCCGGGCCATCACAACTTTTCTATACCGTTCCAGATCACGCACGCCATGCCTTCAAGGAGGGAATTACTTCTATTTCTCATCGTAGCAAAACATTTGAATCTTATTTTCAGAAAGCAACTGAAGGGCTGAAAGAATTGTTGGGTATTCCAACAGAGTACTTTATCTTCTTTACCGGCTCAGCAACTGAAGTCTGGGAAAAATCAATTCAAAACTTGGTCGAGAACTCTTCCATGCACCTTGTGAACGGTGCCTTTTCAAACCGCTATTTTGAAATTGCCAAGCAATTGGGAAAGCACGCCCAGAAAATGGATGCTCCTCTTGGGCAAAACTTTTCATCGATACCCATTACCAACTATGGCACAGAACTAATTGCGATCACTCAAAATGAAACAAGTACGGGAGTATCACTAACCAATGACTTCATTCGAGAGGTACGAGAAAAAAACAGTGAAGCGCTAATTGTTGTGGATGCCGTTTCTTCTATGCCCTACCCCGCGTTGGATTATTCTCAAATAGATTCCGCTTTTTTCTCTGTCCAAAAAGGATTTGGTATGCCTGCAGGATTAGGCGTGTGGGCTGTCAATCCTAGATGCATCGAAAAGGCAGAATCACTATTGGCAAGAGGCTTTTCCATTGGGTCATATCACAATCTCCCCACGCTGCTTTTGAATGCACTCAAAAACCAAACGACCGAAACGCCAAACGTGCTCGGCATCTACTTACTGAGTTGTGTAGTGGAGGATTTCCTTCGAATTGGCATCAAAAAGATTCGTCAGGAGACAGATTACAAAGCAGCCATCTTATACCAAGCACTAAAGGCTCATCCATTGATGTCTCCTTTTGTAAAAGATGAGTCAGCGCAGTCTAAAACAGTGATAGTGGCTGATTGCGGTGAACATTCAGTTCGAATCAGTAACTATTTATCTGAGCACGGCTTTAACCCGGGAGAAGGCTACGGAGAGAAAAAGAAATCACAATTGCGTTTCGCCAATTTCCCGGCACACTCCAAAGAACAGTATGAACGAATGGTTGACCTGATTGAGAACCTAAGATAGTCTAGGGTGCGCTGCCAAAGGAGTCCTTTGGCGTATATTGAATGTCGAAAACTAAGACTAAATCACTAACCTTTGTTTTGTTGGTTTCTAGCTCGTAGTTAATCGCTTTTGGTAAAATACCGTGTAGGTAGATATACGAAAAGCGACTGATCTGAGTTGACCCTAAAATAACACTTGTCGAAGTTATGATATTATTTTTTGAAAAATAGCGTGCTAGAGCGAGCGGTTGAAGGGTAGTGGTAAAGCCGCTTGGAAGCAAAAAATGATCTAGCCAATAAACTCCTGAAAATGGATTCGTGACTCCTTCATATTCATTTGTATAAGAAACACCTAATAACCCAGTTCCCCTTTTTAGAGTTGTCAAATTGTTATTTAAAGTGGTCGTCTGAAGCAAACTTGATTTGTGGATTATCTGCGTCAGGTTACCTCCACTGTAACCAAAAGAAATGGAGTCCTTATACCAAAGCTGACCAAATTGCCATCGAATTTTATACTTGGTCAGTTTCCCACCGGTAAATATCAGTTGAAAGCGCTGCAGCAACTTTCCTGCCTTGTTAAATTGCTTGATGGAGGTAGAGTCAGTATAGTACGCATACTCTAGTGAAATCGAATCAGTACCTACCACTCGTTGTATTCGTCCATCTTTGTGTTGAAAAGAATACTCTTCGTAAGAACTCGACAAAATACTCTTGATCAAATACTTTTGTGGATTGAGATCGGGGCCGCACGACAAAATAGTCGCTGCACAAGCAAACAGTAGTAACAGAACCCTGGTCATTCGAATTTGATATCAAATATACAATTTACGCATCATGCATACCTAAAACAGAGTTTTGGTAATTGATCTGTAAGATCGATTAAACTATCTATCTCTTTATTTGTCTAACTTTCAAATTCCAAAGAAAACAGGCCATTGGAAGACCAGGAACTCTTACAAAAAATCCGAAATCCGGACTCGCGCAACTATGGTTTCAATTTACTGGTTCGTCAGTACCAGCAACGCGTCTATTGGCATGTCCGTAAAATGGTCATTGACCACGATGACGCTGATGATCTGACACAAGAGGTCTTTATCAAAGTCCATAAGTACATTGATGGATTCCGTGAGGATTCTCAGCTTTTTACCTGGATCTACCGAATCGCAACCAATGAATGCTTGAGTCATCTCAACAAAAAGAAGAAAAGATTTTTTTTGCCAATTGAAGACGTGGGGCATCAACTATCTGCAAAAATTGATTCTTCGACAGACTTAGACGGAGATGAAATCCAGAGAGCATTGCAAAAAGCTATTTTAAAACTGCCTGATAAACAGAGACTTGTGTTTAATATGAAATACTTTGATGACCTCCCCTACGAGACCATTTCAGAAATCACAAAAACTAGCGTTGGTGCGCTGAAAGCAAGTTTTCACCATGCGGTGAAAAAAATAGAGGGATTTTTAGATCAGTGATTAAACTTCGTTACAGAAACGTAATCTTAGTAATAGAATCGAGTAATTTTAAGAAACATGAAACGTCTAGATGAGATTCCAAAAAAGCAAATCTTTACCGTGCCTGATGGCTACTTTGAAGATTTACCCATGCGCATTCAGGCAAGGATTCAAACACCTGAAAGTAAGAGCTCTTGGATACCCGAATTCAATCTGGCTTTAAAATTTGCCCTACCAGTTATATTGATTGGGGTTATCTCGGTGATTGTGTGGGTTAGTTTGCCAAATACGGAGGACGCTCTAGCTAATTTAGATGCCGTACCTACAGAACAACTACTGGCCTACTTAGAAGCTGACGAAATTTCAACCGAGGAAATAATTGAAAACGGTAATTTTACGAACGCAGCTATCAATTCGTTGTATCAACAACCTGAAGAATTAACCACCCATGAATTGGATGAATTGGCACAACAATATGATTTGAATTTTTAACGAGATCGATATGAAAAACTTATTCTTATATACACTGTTACTTATCGGAAGTTTTGCCGCAACCGGGCAAGAGCCTGATAAACAAGATCCAAAAAATTTGGAGAAAATAAATGCAGCTCGCATCGCATTGATTTCTGAAAAATTGAAATTGACGCCTGCACAAGCAGAAAAATTCTGGCCTGTTTATCGCGAGTTTACTGAACAACGCATGGCACTGAGAAAACAATACCGAGACGCAGAGAGAACACAAGATGTTACTAAGCCAAAGCCTGATCGCGACCAGGAGTTACTCAAGCTAGGTATGATGCTAAAGCAACAGAATTTGGATTTGGAAAAAAATTATTCAGAACGCTTATTAAAAGTGATTTCAGCCCAGCAATTGCTTACATTGCCAAAGGCAGAAGAGGAGTTTAGACGAATGTTGTTACAGCGTTTACAAGATCGGGAAGACCTACGAGAGATGAAACGTGAAAACCGCGAAAATATTCGCAATAGGCTCGAGCAAAGGGCTCGAGAAAAAAATAATTAATGAATCAAAACGTGAAGCGCATTTTAGTCATCCATTTCTTTTGGATGACTTTTGCTTTTTATGCCAACGGGCAAGAGCAAGATACGTTAGCCAGCCGTACCGCGGCTGTAGCAGACTCCCTTTCGCTCAGCCAGCTAGACTCCATTTTTAGTTATGCAGATTCCCTTTCCATATTTACAATGATTGACAGCCTTCTGAAAAGGCAAAGTGAAATTGGCTCTTCACTGGTCGTACGAACTGGGTTTAACAGTAACATCATATCGGCCGGAAGAACAATTGGCGTTAACCAGTATGGGGCCACGGCCGGACTGTCCTATTACCATAAAACAGGACTTTTCCTCGATCTGAGTTCTTATTGGAGTCAGGAATATAATCCTAACCTCTACCTGACGATTGCATCCCTCGGCTACCTAAAAATGATATCGAAGCACTATTCATTTTTGGCATCTTATGATCGATTGATCTACAACAATACCGATATAAATGTTGAAAATCCGCTGACGAATATGGTTGGCCTATCAAACTTTATCGACTTCAAACCAGTGACTCTGCGACTAGACTATTCCCTTTATTTTGGAAAGCAAACTGCTCATCGGTTGACCCCCGGTATTGTTCTTAGCTTGCGGAAATACGATTTTCTTGGGCTGGATAGAATTTCTTTTACTCCCGCTTATCAGATACTGTTTGGCAGTGCTACCATCACCTCTATTCAGCTTGGCCAACAACCCTCTGTTCGACTCTCCAGAAGGCTTCCTCAATTCCAACAGGTAAATAAAGATGAATTCGGTTTGATGAATTATGCTCTGACCTTGCCGTTGCGAGTGACGAAGAAGAACTGGTCGTTAACTGCATCGTATACGTATAACTGGCCGGTGGCACTACCCGGTGAAGACAGCACACTGCCTGAAAATAGCTTTATCTCACTTACCCTTTCTAAGCTTTTCAATTTTACGCCCCACTCAAAGTAATTTGCTTTTGTTAGACCTATCTTTTCAATACTTTACAAGCATATTAAAAAAGTCACTATGAAAAGATTACTGCTGTTCTTAGCTATTTCGATTACTACTCTGGACGCGGACGCTCAACGCGATTATTGGCAACAAAAAGTGGAGTATGTGATGAATGTTAATCTTGATGCTAGTACTCATAAGGTAATCGGTACTCAACAACTAACTTACCAAAACAACTCCCCCGATACGCTTACTAAAGTTTATTATCATCTCTACTTCAATGCTTTTCAGCCAGGTAGCATGATGGACGTACGTTCAAGAAGCTTGCCTGATCCCGACAGAAGAGTAGTCGATCGCATCTCAAAACTGAAAGATGATGAAATTGGTTACCAACATATCCAGACTCTAAAACAAGATGGGAAAGACCTAGTCTACAAAGTCAATGGAACAATATTGGAAGTTACCTTAGCCAAGCCAATTCTTCCTAAAGGGAAGGCGGTGTTTGATATGAAGTTTGAATCGCAAGTGCCTATTCAAATCCGAAGAAGTGGTCGAAATAATCGCGAAGGCATCTCTTACTCCATGACTCAATGGTATCCAAAGATTGCCGAGTATGATTTCCAGGGTTGGCATGCTTACCAATATGTGGCACGGGAGTTCCACAGCCCATGGGGCGACTTCGATGTAAAGATTACGATCGACCCTAAATTCACGATTGGGGGAACTGGTGTTCTTCAAAACCCGGGGCAGATCGGACACGGATATTCGGACAGTGCAAAACCTAATTTGTCAGGAAATTTAACCTGGCACTTCGTGGCGAAAAATGTGATCGACTTTGCCTGGGCTGCTGACCCTGACTATACCCACGACAAAGCAAAAGTACCCAACGGCCCAGAGCTTCATTTCTTCTACCAAAAAAATGAAAAGACAGCCGAAACGTGGAGAAAAATGGAAGAGTACGCGATAAAAGTATTTCAGTATCTCAACGATAACTTCGGAAAATATCCTTTTGATACCTATTCGATCATTCAAGGAGGCGATGGCGGCATGGAATACCCCATGTGCACGTTGATATTAGGAGAAGGAAGTTTGGCAGGAGTAAGTGGCACTATGGCTCATGAAGTAGCTCACAGCTGGTATCAAATGACTCTTGCTTCAAACGAGGCCTTGTACGCATGGATGGATGAAGGCTTTACCGACTTTGCCAGCAGTGAGGCAATGTCTTCCATCCTAAGTGAAACAAGCCCCCCCCATCAAGGGAGCTACTCAAGCTATTTTAGCCTGGTAAATAGTGGTCTGCAAGAACCCGCCAATCAGCACTCAGATCATTTCAATACCAACCGAGCATATAGCACAATGGCCTACAGCATGGGCGCTGTTTTTTTAGAACAATTGAAATACATTATTGGCGAGGACAACTTCTATAGAGGAATGAAGCGTTACTACAACACCTGGAAGATGAAGCACCCCGAGCCCAACGATTTCATCAGAATAATGGAAAAGACATCGGGTTTACAATTGCATTGGTACTGGCGCTATTGGATTAACACCACAAAGCGAATTGATTATGGAATTGGACGGATTGCAGAAACTGGTGGCAATACCCTGGTTGAACTAAATCGGATCGGAGAATTTCCCATGCCTATTGATTTGACAGTCACCTTTAAAGATGGTAGCAAACAATTATATTATATTTCAATGAATGAACTACTGGGAAACAAGCCCCCCGAAAATATCATTGAGGGGCGAATAACACTTGAACCCTGGCCATGGGTAAATTCATCTTACTCGTTGATAATCAACAAAAAAGAGTCAAGCATAGAAAGTATTGAAATAGACCCTTCTCAGCGTATGGCAGATGTGAATAGAAAGAATAACAAGATTGTTCTTTCTGAATTAAAACCTTACGTTAACCCCACCAAATAGCTTTTGTTATCAACTATTTTAGCTAAAATTGGCCCATGGAAAAGAAAGCCGAAATTCAAAAAACGATCTATGATAATGCCAAGACGCATTTCTTAGGCAACTTCCCAGATTCTCTACCCATCGAGCAAGCCTATGTACACATCGGCATGTACCTCGGGTGGATTATTGATATGGATCTTTATTCTGAGTATTTTGAGGAAGAGGCGTCTGGTCAGATTTTCCGTTTCAAACGAAGAGAAATTTCTTGTACCATCCTAAGCGAAATTTGGGATGGCTACTTAGGCTTTGAGCTTTTTAGCCGTGTCGGTAATATGTTTACTTACTACTATTATGGTGGAGGTCTTTATCGCGCAGATTACGATGAACTATTAGTGAAGGCGTTACCAAGCATCTACCATGTGGTCGATAGTTGGGATCATTATGAGAAAATGAAGGTTCGTATGTCGATGCGGTACCAAGACTGGAGAAAACTAACAGGAAACTAATTACTGAATCTGTTTTCCGTTTTTATCAATCACAATAATCTTGTTTTCCCCCATTGTTGAAATCTTGATTGATAACTCAGCAGTGTCCGCATTGTAAATCAATTCTGTGGGCATAAAATCAAGTTGAAGATTGACACTCCAGGCAAGGCCATCTGATCGGTAGACCTTGGTTATCGTAACTGGGAATCTCTCTTGGACCTTGCTCTCTGCGTAAATTAATGAGAAGAATACCTGCTGAAGCGCATCAGTAGTAGAGACACACTTTAGAATGGGAAGGTTTCTTTTCGTAAAACTTGTCTTGTCTACTTCAAACGTAGCTTTGACATCTGGTCTTCGGCTGGGAGTAATGGAATACAAATACCCAGTGGCCGTAGAATCGCTATATTGAAGACCAATGGTGTATTTATTCTCCAAAATAAGTAACGGCTTAAACTTCAAATCTCTGGATTGCTCAAAGAAAAGCGGGATCGAATCCTTTTCATCGATAGCCCATTTTGTTGTTTGCATGGTGCTTTCCCAGTCGAGCTCCTTTTTTAATTTCTCGCGGTTAGCAAAATCCTGAGTGGTTTTCACAAGACTGTTTAGAACGGCTTGGTTGCCGTAAGATTTTGTAATAAAGTGTTGGTAGTTTTCACCCTCCACTGCAATATCTCGTTCAAGTAACTTCTTAGCCAGACTATCCAATCGATCCACATATTTTAGCTCTTCGTTCAGAAAAGAGAGTTTCAACATAAGATTACTAGTATCCTTGAACGGCTTATGTGCGACCACACTGGATTTGTATCTTAAGTCCGCCTTCTTCATTTCAAAAATACTTAGTGGTAGTGGATTTGGGTCGTACTTAGAGAGCTGTGCGTATAGAAGTCCATCCTCCAAATGATCCAAATCGCTAACAATAGACACCGAATCTCTTTTTAACTTAAGATCCAATTTGTTAAGTGAAATGTCATACGCAATCAAACGCTCACGTAGTGGATTAATCACATTCTCAATCGTTTCGAGAGATGACTTCGCCCATCTCTTGTAGTCCCAAATACGCAGATCATCCGTAAAAAAATCCGCGGGAGATGTCCCTTCTTTTCTGAAATCAGTTATTTCCTGCGGATTAAATTGCTGATTATAGTTCGGCTTTTGAATGGCTTTTAAAGCGGTTCGGTAATTTCCAAAGGCCATTAGTGCAGAGTCATAGGTTTGCGCTAATTTTGTCAACTGCTGAACAAGTGCCTCATCCGATTTTAGAAAAAAACTGCTTTGCGATGTAAACTTAGACTGAATGATCTTAAACTGTTCCACAGTTGCCAGGTATTGTCTTTCTGATTCAACAAAATGCTTTTTAAGCTCTTTGGCTTTTTCCTTTCGCTCCTTAATATTTTTGACCCGCGTCTCTAAGTCAAGACGTACGTCTGAAAACTTAACCCCAAAATCACCTGTTCTCGGATCTCTTCGACTATACATTTCCTCGTAATACTCATCGTGCTTTTTCAGCTCTCGCTCAGTAATGGTATTATAGGCCTTATCAAAAAAAAGCAAGGCAGAATCCGAATTAGACAATAGAATTGGTGTGTGTTTAAGCAGGTCGTTAGCCATTGATTTCTCTTGAAAAACAATCCCCATAAAGAGAAAAGCATGCGGAGTATCGTCATCGCTTTTCAGGTATCTTTTCAGATGCGGCTCAGCCACTTCATACTGCTTAGAATTTAGTAATAAAACCAAATCCTTATATTTTACTTTTT
This sequence comes from Flammeovirgaceae bacterium, assembly GCA_021299455.1. Taxonomy (GTDB): domain Bacteria; phylum Bacteroidota; class Bacteroidia; order Cytophagales; family Cyclobacteriaceae; genus ELB16-189. Next base: position 28,005 of record JAJTGQ010000045.1, read on the forward strand.
GCGAATACCCGATTGAGCAATACACTAGAAATACTACCAAAAAAGAAACTTTTCTGTTCATTGGACGGTTTAATTGGTCGAAGTTATCAAATTATGGACATTTGATAAAAAATAGTCAATAACCAAGCCAAAGGCAGCCATGAAAATCTTAAAGGAAGTCTTAAAGACGGGTTTAACGTTGGTGATTTTACTTGTGGTACTCAATTACACAGGTCTGATTGGCAGCATTTCATCAGCCACTCAATCGGCCATTTTGAAGACCGGATTATTGGATGCAGAAGTTGACGTTTCCCGGTCGGAAATCTTCAATTATGATTTTACGATTAAAGACCTCGCAGGAAACAAATTTTCCTTTGGTCAATACAAGAGCAAAGTCGTCTTTGTCAACCTATGGGCGACATGGTGCGGTCCTTGCCGTGCAGAAATGGCTGGAATTCAAAAATTGTATAGTTCTATTGCTTCAGATAGCATTTCATTCGTTATGCTTTCGCTTGATCGAGATACTGACCAAGAAAAAGTGGTAAAGTATGTGAACACAAAAGGTTTTACATTTCCGGTATACCTGCCTTCCGGCCGATTGACCGAGCAGCTCAGTGTTCCCTCCATTCCAACAACCTTCGTGATTGGAAAAGACGGAAGAATAGTGGCCAAAGAGGTGGGCACGACCAATTTCAACACCGATAAATTCAAAAAATTCTTAAAACAACTAAAAGAGGAAAGACATTGACCATCAATTTCAAGAATTTAGACTTTTGGTCAACTGCTTCTGGAGTCTTGCAAGACCAACACTCCCCTTCTCAACGATGAATTCGAGGTTGGGAACATGAAGTACATCCGGCTTCTTGGGATCGATGACGAATTTCTTAACGTGATCAGGCACATAGTCAATCAAGCCAGCCGCAGGATATACAAGCATCGATGTGCCCACTACCAAAAAAATATCGGCAGTACTTGCAATGACCGAAGCCACTTCAATCATCGGCACTGCCTCGCCAAACCAAACGATATTTGGCCTCAGTTGTGAGCCCAGTTCGCAAAGGTCGCCCAGCTTCAATTCCCATCCGCTGATTGGATAAATTAGAGAGCTGTCTTTCGTACTCCGTGACTCAAATAATTTGCCGTGAAGATGGATTACGTTCGATGAGCCTGCTCGTTCATGAAGATCATCAACATTTTGAGTAATGATAGTGACGTCAAAATCCGCTTCAAGCTCAACCAATATCTCGTGCCCTTTGTTTGGTTTGGATTCCAGAGCTTTCTTTCTTCGCTCATTGTAGAAATCCAATACAAGCGTAGGGTTTCTTTCCCATCCTTCCGGTGTAGCAACATCTTCGACTTTGTGTCCCTCCCAAAGTCCGCCTGAATCACGAAAGGTAGCAATGCCACTTTCTGCACTAATGCCAGCCCCGGTAAGAACTACAATCTTCGTTCTTTTCATTTCAACTTCCTGTCGAAGAAATCTTTAGCCGCGGTAAAAATTCTTGACCAACTTTCGTAGCGCAAAAATCCATGCACCTCATCGGGCAAGACTAATAGCTCCACAGTCACATTTTTTGCTCTTAACTTTTCAACTAAATCAACAGTTTGCTGAAAATTTACATTGCGATCATCGTCACCATGCACCATCAATACTGGCGCTACCCATTTTGAAAGATCAGCAACCGGAGACGATTTTCTGGCCAGCTCTGATTCTGACTTTAAAAGTCCCCAGCTATTCGTTGCGTCTTGACCATCAAAAGACCAATCATGCACTCCATGTAAATCAACCCCTGCTTTAAAAATTTCCGGGTTGCGGGCTAAACCCATGGCCGTTAAATATCCACCATACGAACCGCCCCATAAACCAATTTTAGTCGGATCGACCTCAGCTAAACTCTGAAGATACTTCGCGGCTGCCACCACATCTTGGTATTCGGTGGCGCCACGCGGTCCCTGATTTTTGGTCATCCTAAAATCACGGCCATAACCAATCCCATTTCTGAAATTTACTGAGAGCACCGCATAGCCCTGATTCGCCAAAAGTTGATTGAATGCGTAGCAATTGCTGTAGTAATCGCTGTAATGGAAGCCTAGCAACATTTGACGCGTGGGGCCTCCGTGCATATAAACCACTCCCGGTCTTTTGGTTGTAATAGTTCGATTGATAAAAAGTTGACCGTGTATAAGCGTCCCATCTGCCGCCTTGAAAGTTACTGCCTCGGGTTTGACAAATAACGATGCATTAAATGAAACCGGCTTTTGGGGGAATACCGGAACTGCCAGTTTCTTCGCCTCGTCAATTCGAGCCACCACCTTTGAGGCATTAAAAGACGATCTCACGCAATACAACTCATTACCAGCAAAAATGGGATACATCTCGATGCCATCTCCTAGAGTAACTGCGGTAGGATTTGCATTCATTACCGATGACTTCCAAATATGTCGTCTGTTGATATCTTCACGATTACCATCGAAATAAATATTCTGTCCTGTTGGATCAACCACAAAACTTTCCACTTCGCCATCGCCCGGTGTGATGTCTTTCAAATCGCTTCCATCAGGGTTAATTGAAAACACATGGTTCCACCCCGTATGCTCAGAGTGGAATAAAATGCGATTAGTTGTTGTCCATGCAATTGGATTTGCAGAATAACTCTGGGCAAAACCGCCATCCAATCCGGGAGATTTCCAGATTGCCTTTAAAATACCTGACTCAATTTCCGCGACCATTAACGTAAATGAGGTGCCTGTCGTAAAATTCTCCAGTTCACCAATCTTTGTTCCTGGCATTCGTATAAAGGCAACGCTCTTGCTATCGGGTGACCAGACGGGAAGTTGGTCTTGCGTTACATCAGGTGCAATCCACTTAATTGCTTTGGAAATTAAACTAAACACGCCAATAAAACTATGATCTCCCCGATCGCTTGTAAATAAAACATCATTGCCATTAGGCGAAAAAATGGGGCGGCTATTAGACCCTCTTGCCAAAAAGAGAGGCTTTGGTTCTGCATTAATCTCCAGTGTCGATTCGAAAATCTGACCTCGCTTAGAAAATAAAAACTTTAACCCATCGCGGAAGAATATCGGGCTGTTCCCAGACACGATTTTAGCAGGAGCACTTTTGTTGCCAATATCTTTGAAGTAAATAGCCTGATCTGCACCATCGGCTAAACTGGCAGGATTGGGGTTTTGTCCAGCTCTGTTCGTAGCTCCTCCACGAACAAATAGAATCTTTAATCCATTGGGTGAAAAAGCTAGTTGCGAAATCTCTTGCCCATCATCAGCTGGGTAGTCTGTAACAAACCGGGGAAGGTCTGTTCCTGTTTTAACCACAATGTTCCGTTTGCCACGGTCATTGATTACCCAAGCGATATTCTTTCCATCTTTTGAAGAGGTAAAACCCGATTCTGTGGGTGCACTTAAAAACTGTTCCAATAAAGTTTGTGCAAACCCGGGCGATGTAGCGCCCAAAAGAACCAATAGCAAAAGCTTTTTCATAGTAACGAGTTAAGTCTAACAAATATACTATTCGTCCTTTATTAATAGTGCAATAAAATCGCCATCCATCAAATTGATAGTAGTTATTTTTAAAAAGATCACTTACATTTAAAAACCAAAATTAGTATGGCTGATCTTCAAATTAAAAAATCAACCAAGACCTACGATGTCTGCATTGTGGGCTCTGGTGCTGGTGGTGGAATGGCCGCCTATGTCTTAGCAAAAGCGGGAATAAAAGTGGCGTTACTGGAAGCCGGCCCTATGTACGACCCTGCAAAAAATGTAACGCAATTAAAGTTCCCCTATGAATCTCCAAGAAGAGGTGCCAGTACAACCTTCCGTCCCTTTGGAGACTTTGACGCTGCCTATGGCGGTTGGGAAATTGAGGGTGAGCCATATACCCAAAAAGATGGAACACAGTTCGATTGGTTCCGTTCGCGCATGTTAGGCGGTCGCACGAATCATTGGGGACGGATTTCCTTACGATTTGGACCAAATGATTTCAAACACAAAAGCATAGATGGGCTTGGTGAAGACTGGCCGATCGGTTACGAGGATGTCGCACCTTACTATGATAAAGTAGATAGGTTAATTGGTGTTTTCGGAACGAAAGAAGGAATCTTCAATGAACCGGATGGCATTTTTCTTCCACCACCTAAACCGCGCTTGCACGAATTTTTTGTAAAAGATGCTGCTTCATCACTTGGTGTAAAAGTGATTCCATCACGGTTATCCATACTCACCAAAAAAATTAATGAAGATCGGGGTGTTTGTTTTTATTGCGCTCAATGCAATAGAGGTTGCACCGTGCATGGCGATTTCTCCTCCTCATCGGTATTGGTAAACCCTGCTGTCAATACAGGGAATGTTGATGTAATCGCCAATGCCATGGCTCGTGAGGTTCTCACCAATGAAAAAGGAGAAGCGACCGGTGTTTCCTACGTCAGCAAATATGATATGCAGGAGTACCAACTCAATGCACGTATTGTGATATTGGCTGCCAGTGCCGGAGAGTCTGCAAGACTATTATTGAATTCAAAATCCGCTTTTCATCCCAATGGGTTAGCCAACGGAAGCAATGTAGTCGGAAAGTATCTGCATGACTCGACCGGAGTAGCAATGGGTGGTGTGCTACCCAAATTATTCAACCGCAAAAGATACAATGAGGATGGCGTAGGCGGATTGCACTTGTATTCTCCTTGGTGGCTTGATAATAAAAAATTAAACTTTCCACGTGGTTATCATATTGAGTATTGGGGAGGAATGGGAATGCCTAGCTATGGATTTGGTGGCGGCATACAAGGCATTAATGGAAAATACCCCGGGCCAGATGGAAAATTAAAAGATGCTGGTGGGTATGGTGCTTCACTTAAAGCAGACTACCGCTATTATTATGGTGCCAGTTTTGGAATGGCCGGTCGTGGAGAGGCCATTGCTCGGGAAGACAATTATTGCGAGATCGATCCGAACGTGGTAGATAAGTATGGCATCCCGGTTTTGCGTTTTCACTACAAGTGGAGCGACTACGAAATCAAGCAAGCCAAACACATGCAAGACACCTTTCAAGAGATCATCCACAAAATGGGAGGCGATATTACCTGGAGCGTAAAAGGTGCCGACCAAAACTATGGATTGGAAACACCCGGGCGCATCATTCATGAAGTAGGTACTGTGCGCATGGGTAACGAAAGGAAAAAGTCTGCACTCAACAAGTTCAACCAAGCACATGACTGCAAGAATTTGTTTGTCGTAGATGGTGGCCCTTTCGTTTCGCAAGCAGACAAAAATCCAACTTGGACGATACTGGCGTTGTCGATGAGAGCGAGTGAATACATTATTGATGAAATGAAGAAACAGAATATTTAGTTGATCGATGTTCGTTGTTCGTTTAGCAAAAAACAGCGAACATCTACCAGCGAAAAACCAACAACCAAAAAATGGACAGAAGAAAATACCTCAAAACCCTTGCTGTTGGATCGTTATCCGCGGCTGCATTGTTACAAACGTGTTCGCCTCCAAAAAAAGAAGAGGCTCCTGATCTTACAAAGATCAATGGCGGTCATGATCGCCAACCGAATGAGATTGAGCATTTCAAAAAAGTATCGGCAGAAAAATTTTTGGATGCCCACGAAATGGCGACTATCACCATTCTAGTTGACATCATTATACCCAAAGATCAGATTTCAGGCAGTGCTACCGAAGCGGGTGTTCCTGAGTTTATTGAGTTTATTGTGAAAGACATGCCACGTCATCAATTACCAATGCGCGGTGGTTTGAAATGGCTTGATCTACAATGCATGAAACGTTTTACAAAAGCGTTCACGGAGTGCACGACTACCCAACAAATTGAAATGGTAGATGAAATTGCCTTCCCGGATAAAGCGAAACCAGAAATGTCACAGGGTGTAGCTTTTTTTAATTTACTTCGAGACCTTACTGCTACGGGATTTTATACGAGTAAGATTGGTATTGCCGACATCGGATATGTAGGTAACAAACCCAATCAATGGGATGGTGTTCCACAAGAGGTATTAGATCAGTTCGGTTTAAAGTATGATGAAAGAACATTGACAGAAAGTGTAAAATTTGAAAGCTAAAAAACCATTAACGATTACAGCATGATATCAAGAAGAAAATTCATTCAACAAGCAGGAGCTGCTGCTGCGTTCACCATCCTACCTAGGTTTGTACTGGGCAAAGGCTATGTCCCGCCAAGCGATACGTTGTACATAGCTGGCATTGGCGTGGGCGGAAAGGGGTATTCTGATCTCACTGGTTTTGTGGCTAACCCTAAAGCGAAGATTGCATTGCTCTGCGATGTTGACGATCGGATGGCTATAAAGGCGAAAGAGAAATTCCCTGACGCCAAGTATTACAAAGACTTTCGGGAAATGTTGGACAAAGAAAAAGGGATCGATGCTGTTTCCGTTTCTACGCCCGATCACACGCATGCAGTAGCCACGATGGCAGCCATGGAGAGGGGCAAGCATGTGTACGTCCAAAAACCATTGACACATTCTATATATGAAGCGCGCGTTTTAGCAGAAGCCGCTAGAAAATACAAGGTGGTAACCCAAATGGGCAATCAATTTGCCTCGCATGAGGATGTACGAAAAATGAAAGAGATGGTGGACGCTGGAATGATAGGCAAAGTGAAGAGTGCGGTTGCGTGGACCAATCGCCCTGTTTGGCCCCAGGGAATTGCCCGCCCGGGTGGCGTTCATGAGATACCGAAAGAATTAGATTGGGATCTTTGGCTAGGCCCTACAAAATACATCGACTTCAATCCGGGATATGTGCCATTTAACTGGCGTGGATGGTGGCAGTTCGGCACTGGTGCGCTTGGCGATATGGCATGTCATATTCTAGATCCATTTTTTAGAATTTTACCAGTTGATTTTGCGACCGAGGTGGAGTGCAGTGCCACCACCAATTGGGAAGGAATTTTCAAGGAGGCTGATTATTCAGACTGCGGGCCTTCATCATCCATCATTCATTTTAAATTCCCAAAGAAAGAAGGCAAAGGGCATATCAAACTGACTTGGATGGATGGAGGTCTTCTTCCTGAACGTCCGGAAGAATTATTGCCCAATGAGCAGATGGGCGATGGCAGCAATGGAATTATCTTGGAAGGCACAAAAGGAAAATTAATGGCCGGTTGCTACGGCCTCAACCCTACCCTACTGCCTACCCAGAGGATGAAAGAAAAAAAGATGCCTAAGCAAACTCTTCCGCGCATCGAAGGAAATGAAGCGGGGCACTACACGCAATGGGTAGACGCCTGTATGAAAGGCTATGGACAAATGGAATTGAGTTCGTCATTTGATTATGCGGGGCCACTCACTGAAGCAGTGTTGATGGGCAACTTAGCCATCCGCAGTTACAATCAACGCAAGATGAATGCAGACGGAAAGGGTTACTCATTTCCAGGTCGTAAAAAATTATTGTGGGATGCCAAGAATATGAAGATTACAAACTTTGACGAAGCCAACGCATTCGTGAAGAGGGATTACCGAAAAGGATGGGGCTGGTAAATTTTGTGAAGGGATTCGTTTACCTTTGGAGAATTACCCAGTCAGAATGCTAAAAATCGATAGCCACACGCACATTCTCCCCAAAAAAATGCCCAATTGGAGCGAGAAATTTGGCTATGGCGATTTCATCTATCTTCAACACCACAAAAAAGGAGTTGCCAAAATGATGCGCGGAAATCAATTTTTCCGCGAAATCAAAAGCAATTGCTGGGATGCCGAAGAACGTGTTGAAGAATACAAACAATTCAATACGCAGGTGCAGGTGGTTTGTACAATTCCAGTCATGTTTTCCTATTGGGCAAAGGCGTTAGATTGCCTTGCCCTCTCAGAATTCCTGAATGATCATATTGGCAAGCTGGTCGAGAAATATCCTAAGCAATATATCGGACTTGGAACAGTTCCGATGCAAGATGCCGAGCTTGCGGTAAAAGAATTGGAACGCTTTAAAGAGATCGGGCTCGTTGGCTTACAGATTGGCTCCAACATCAATGACGAAAACTTAAATGAAGAACGCTTCTACCCTATTTTCGAAGCCTGTGAAAGATTGAATTTGGCGGTGATGGTTCACCCCTGGAATATGATGGGTGAAAAACATATGCAGCGTTATTGGTTGCCTTGGTTGGTGGGAATGCCCGCTGAGACATCACGTGCAATTTGTTCAATGATTTTTGGAGGCATTTTTGAAAAGTTGCCAAAACTTCGAGTGATGTTTGCCCATGCCGGAGGATCTTTTCTGCCAACAATCGGCAGAATAGAGCATGGATTTGATTGCCGCCCGGATTTAGTGGCCATCGATAACAACTTTAATCCACGGAATTACATCTCAAAGTTTTGGGTGGATAGCATTACTCATGACCCGCTCATATTAGAATATGTTTTGAAGCTACAAGGATCAAAAAAAGTAATGCTAGGCTCAGATTATCCATTCCCTTTGGGTGATTTAGAAATTGGCAAGTTTATTGAAGAGATGAATTTAAGCGAGCAAGTAAAGGAAGATATATTTTGCAACTCCGTGTTAGAATGGCTCGATTTGCCAAAAAGTAATTTTAGTAATTGACATACTCTGTGATTAAAACCAATCTCCTGTTTTTTCTATTCAGCATCGTTTCAGTAGTTACGCTCGTTGCGCAAACCGAGAAAGAAAAAATTCAGCAAATAGAAACGCAAAAGCAAATAGATAAACAACGAAAACTCACCACAAAACTCGATTCAGCGATTCGTCTAATGGAAGAAGGTCAATACGAACAAGCTGACGCAAAATTCAAGGCGGTTTTAAGAGAAATCAAAAGCGTACCGTCCGATTTAACCTACCATTTTGGAAAGAACTCTTTCCTGCTCGGAAAATACAAACAAAGCGTTGACTGGCTGACCAAGTATATACAACTGAAGGGAACAAGTGGTCAATTTTCAGAAGCGGCCGTTGGGTGGTTGTCACAGGCTGAAGGAGAATTGATTAAAGAAAAAGAACGCGAAGCAAAACTTGCCTCTGAAGTACTGTCCAGTGATTTTACCATCGACTGTGGCCCTACGGGAAAGGTAGCCTGCACTATCTGCAAAGGGTCGACAGTTGTTGTGAAGAAAAATTACTTTGGAGATACTTATTCTACTTGTCAATACTGCCACAAATTAGGCTATCTCACGTGCGAAGAATACAATCTGCTGCTCAAAGGCAAATTAAAACCAAGTGCTGACTAGCAATCTATCGCTGGCTGAGAATTTCTACGATATCTCTATCTTTGCAACCTTGAAGTTAGATTATGCCACTCTATAATCGCATCAGCGGAAAAGAACTGAAGGCCAAGTTAAAGGAAGCACGCGAACCGCGTTCGACTATTTCTTTTTATAAATACCATCAACTGTCGGATCCCAAGGTGTTTAGAGACAAACTCTACCAATTATTTGAATCCGTGCAGGTGTTAGGGCGCATCTATTTAGCTAACGAGGGAATCAATGCGCAGATCAGCGTGCCTACTGAACATCTAGATTTCTTTAAAAACCAATTGTATAGCATTCCATTCTTAAATGGCGTTCGACTCAATACCGCAGTTGACGATAACGGCAAGTCATTTTTTAAATTGAAAATTCTGGTTAGGAACAAAATTGTTGCTGATGGATTAAACGATGCCACCTTTGATGTTACAGACCGAGGCGTACATGTAGGAGCACGAGCATTTAACGAACTGGCAGAGAAAAAAGATACGATCATTGTGGACATGCGAAACCACTACGAAAGTGAGGTGGGCCATTTTCGAAATGCGATTTGCCCCGATGTCGATACGTTCCGGGAAGAGTTAAAAGTGGTGGAAGAACTACTGCACGAAAAACGAGACCAGAATCTATTGATGTACTGCACAGGTGGCATTCGTTGTGAAAAAGCAAGTGCTTGGTTTAAGCACCGCGGCTTTAAAAATGTTTTCCAATTAGATGGAGGTATTATTGAATACGCCAAGCAAGTAAAAGAACAAGGACTCGAGAATAAATTTATAGGCAAAAATTTTGTCTTTGACGAGCGCCTTGGCGAACGTATTACAGAAGACGTCATCAGCAAATGTCATCAGTGCGGAAAGCCCTGTGATGACCATACAAACTGCAAAAATGATGGCTGCCATTTGTTGTTCATTCAATGTAAAGAATGCGCTGAACGTTTTGATGGATGCTGCACCAATGAATGCAAAGAAACTATTGGCCTACCGATAGACGTACAAAAAGAGATTCGCAAGGGGATAAATAAAGGGCGACAAGTATTTAAAAAAGGAAGAGCGCTGAAGGTTGAGAATCAAAAAGAAGTCAGAAGTAAGAATTTGGAATACAGAAGTCAGATATAAAATGTGAGTAGTAATAATTAAATAAATCTACATTCTAACTTCTACCTTCTTTTTTAACCTCAATTGATGATTAGAATAGGCATTATTAACGTTTCTGACCGCGCTAGCAAGGGTATCTACGAAGATATTCCGGGTCAGGCAATTGTTTCCACACTCAATGAATATTTGACGAGTCCCTGGGAAAAAGAATATGCCGTAGTCCCCGATGAGCAGACCCAAATAGAAAAGACGCTTATCGAGATGGCCGATGAAAAACAGTGCTGCCTGATTGTAACTTGTGGAGGAACGGGACCGGCCAAACGAGACGTGACACCAGAGGCGACAGAAGCGGTGTGTGATAAGATGATGCCGGGATTTGGCGAATTAATGAGAGCTACGAGCCTGCAATATGTCCCGACCGCTATACTATCCCGTCAAACGGCTGGTATTAGAAACAAAACTTTAATTGTAAATTTGCCCGGGAAGCCCGCTGCAATCCGTCAGTGTTTGGATGCGGTGTTTCCTGCTATTCCTTATTGTATTGATCTCCTGGAAGGTCCGTTTTTGCAGTGCAATGAGACAGTAATAAAGGTTTTTAGACCGAAATAATACATACGTGAATTCATTATTGCCCATTAAAAAGCAAATCTATGGCACGAATTAAATATTACTACGACACTGAAACCTGTAAATATGAGCGCATAAAAACCACCTCGGGCGACATTTTTTTGAATGCGCTTGGGTTGCTTTCGCTTACGTTAGCCATGGCCGTTGGGTTAGTTGTTTTGTACAGCAACTACTTTGAATCACCGCGCGAATTACTTCTATCCAATGAAGTAAAGGAGATGGAATATCTATATCAAAATTTAAACAAGGAAGTAAGCAAACTGGATAACGAACTTGCTCATTTAGAGCATCGAGACGATAACATCTATCGCGCTGTGTTGGGCGCTGAGCCGATAGACAAGAGCGTGAGAGAAGCAGGTGTCGGGGGCGTAGATCGGTATGAAGACATCAAAAAGAAGGACCTCGTGCACGAAGACTTCCTTATCAAATTGCACGAACGAGTAGATAAGTTAAAGCGTAAAGTCTACATAGAATCAAAATCCCAGGACGATGTAATTGCGTTAGCTGAGAACAAAGAAAAGTTGTTTGCTGCAATCCCTGCTATTCAACCCGTTGCCAACAAAGAATTGATTGCGCTCGCTTCTGGATTTGGCATGCGTATTCATCCTGTGTACAAAGTTCGCAAAATGCACACGGGTGTCGATTTTGCAGCAGCCATTGGAACACCCATCTACGCTACCGCAGATGGTATCATCGATAAATTAGAAGTTAGCTTTAGCGGCTATGGAAAACAACTGGAAATCGACCATGGTTTTGGCTATCGTACACGATTTGCGCACATGCACGGTTTTGCAGTTCGTCTTGGACAAAAAGTAAAAAGAGGTGACCTGATTGGGTATGTAGGTGAAACAGGTCTTTCTACTGCGCCCCATTTACACTACGAGGTTTTTGTAAATGGTATTCACGTAAATCCAATTCATTATTTCTTCAATGACCTGAATGCCAAGGAATATGAAAAGGTCATCGAACTGGCCTCTATTGAGAATCAGTCATTAGGCATGTAGAAAAATTCTTGGCCGCCATTACTTAAGGTCAGTAAGATTTATAAAGAATAAGGTAACTTGGATATAAGTCAATTTGTAATGCTGAAAAGGATATTCATCGTAATTGTTACCTGTCTTTCCGTATTTCAATCAGTCGCCCAAGGATGCAGTGATGCAGGTTTCTGCACGATGGGTGCAATGAAGCCTGATCAACCTTACAATAAGAAGCTCGAGTTTAAACTTCGCACTATGGAGCTGAGCTTTTATCGTGGCACTACTAATCTCACACCGATTGTGTATGTAACTACTGTCGATCTAAACTTTAGTTTGAACAGGCGAACTACGTTTCAGGTTAAATTGCCTTTTCAGTTTGTGGATGGTAAACTGGCATCCACCTCATCTCTGGGAGATATCTCGCTTTGCTTCACTCGCAATATCTTTTCGTCAGACAGGTTTGATGTTAATCTTTCCATTGGCGGCAAAATCCCCACGAATTCGTCCAACAAAAACACGCAGGGACTGCCACTGCCCATGTACTACCAAACCAGTTTGGGTACGTATGATGCGATAGCAGGTCTCTCGTTAGTTAACCGCAATTGGTTATTCGCAACAGGTATCCAAGTTCCACTAAATCAGAACAGCAATGAATTCGTATGGTCACCCTGGGATGATACAGCAGAGAAAGATTATGTGCGTCAGTATGCGCTTGCTAAAGATTTAAAACGGGGTATCGATGTAATGCTGCGGGTAGAAAGAAACTTTCGGCTGTCTCGTTTCAATTTTTCAATTGGACTTTTGCCTATCTATCGAGTTACACGAGATGAATTCACAAATTCCGGAGGTGAACGAAAAGTGCCAGACGAAGCAATGGGTTTAGCTCTATCAGGAATTATTACGGGTGGATACAGTTTCAATACCCAATCCGGACTTCGGCTTTTGCTCGGACACAAAATTGTTCAACGAGAGCTAAATCCTGATGGACTTACCCGCGAGTTTGTTAGTTCCCTTACTTATATTCACAGATTCTGATGAAACAATTTCTATTATTCTGTTTCATACTTACTTTTTATGGGTCTTTGGCTCAAAAGAATCTAAAAAAAATAGATTCGCTTGTGAAAGTGGCTGCTTATAGAGAAGCACTACAACTTCTGCGGGTTGAAAAACAAACACTTGAAAATGACTCAATTTCGTTTTTAGAAAATACCGAGGCTGAAATTTTAATCACCCAAGGTAATCTGAGTGAAGCAGAGAAGGTGCTCTCTAACATTAAGATTTCAACACCTTACCTGCAAGCGATTACCCAATCGACAACAGGTTTTTTGAATTTAAATAAGGGACGCTATGACCTTGCCAATGAAACCCTTCAAGCCGCACTGGCTGCTTTCCAATCTACTGGCAAATCAAATACGAAGGAAGCAGCTCGTTGCCTTGCCAATATTGCTTCATATTACCTGGCTACTGGTAAGTACAATAAAGCAGAAGAATATGAAACCATTGCGCTCCAACTCAGGCAAAAACTCTTTGGTGAGAGCAGCGAAGAGGTTGCAGCCTCATACAATAACTTAGGAACTATATATCTTAGCTCAGATCCTGACCGTTCGTTAGATTATTACGAGAAAGCTTTGACTACTTACCAACAGCTTCATCGTGGCAATCACCCGAAATTAGCCATAGCAAACACCAACATCGGCATAGCCTACAACCAATTAGAATTGTATGGAGATGCCATCAACTCATTTGATACTGCGAAAAAAATATGGGAGCAAATCTACCCTGACGGTCATCCTAATCTTGCCATTGTTTTACAAAATATCGGAAGCGCTTATTCGAAACAGAAAAACCCAAAAGTTGCCGAAGAGTTTTATGACAAAGCAATCTCAATTTACACGAAGTCCTATGGAACCAAACACCCGGATTTGGCGAGCGCTCTCAATAGTCTTGGCAGTTTACAATTAAACAATAACGAATACGACAAATCGATAGCAACTTTTCAAAAGAGCATTGTTGCGAATGCTCCATCATTTAATAGTTTAGACCTTGAAAGTTACCCAATTGGATCTGATTATTATAACCCGATGGTGCTTGTCTACTCTATCAACTTCAAAGCAAAGGCACTGGAATCCAAATATCTTGGCAGATCACTCAAATTAAATGACCTCAAGATTGCTCTGCAATGCATTTATAAGTGCGATTCCTTGATAGATGACATTCGACATCAAAGCACCGATGAACAAGATAAACTGGCGCTTGGTAATATTGCTACCGAAGTCTACGAAGTGGGAGTAAGGGTGGCCCACACGATAGGCGAAAACAGTATCAACCCAAGAGCCTATTTTGAAAAAGCTTTTTATTTCGCTGAAAAGAGTAAATCTTCTGTTCTCCTGGAATCTATAGCAGAAACCCAAGCAAAGTCTTTTGCAGGCATTCCACAAGAACTGCTTGATCAAGAATTGAAAATCAAATCATCGATTGCTGTTTTAGTACAAAAACTCACTCAGAAACCAGCCGAGCAAGAAGAGAAGGAAATCAGAGAAAAACTATTTGTATTAAACAATGAATACACCTCTTTCGTAAAAAAACTCGAGAAAGATTTCCCTAAATATTTCAATCTGAAATTTAGTCAACGGATAAACACAGTATCAGACATTCAGAACCAGTTGGACGCTACAACAGGTTTAATTAGCTATTTCTTAGCGGAGAAAACGAATAGGCTTTATCAATTTTCTGTTACGAAGCAACGTTTTAAAATCAAAGATTCCTCCATTCCCCCTGACTTGAATCGACTGCTCAAAGGTTTTATGAATAGCATTCTGTTTAGCAACTTTGAAACCTACAAAAAAACTTCACTCCCGATTGCCGCTTTACTAAAACCAAATGTCGATCGTCAAATAAAAGAGTTAGTTGTTATTCCAACAGGACGGCTTGGAACAATTCCTTTTGATGCACTGCCAAGCGGCAGAATAAAAGGAACAAACTTTAATCAGGTATCGTACTGGTTGAAGGAATACGCCATCTCCTACGAGTTTGCGTCCAATCTATTTACTCAAAAGGGCAGAGAAAAATTAGCTACTGAAAGTCCAACCATCTTCCTCTGTGCACCGGTAACTTTTCCTGAAAAAGATAACCTGAGCCAATTGCCTGGAACCGAAAAAGAAGTAAACAACATCTCACAACTTTTTGCAAATTCAAAGTCGGTGAAGTTTGAAGATGCAACCGAGACGGTCATCAAGTCCAAACAGATTTCAAACTTCAACTATTTACATTTTGCCACACATGGTATTGTAGACGAAGAAAACCCTGAGTCATCTAAAATATTTCTACAAACGACCGATGCAGATGATGGAAACTTATATGCTGGCGAGATTTATAACCTAGAACTAAATGCAAACCTTGCGGTACTTTCTGCTTGTCAGACTGGCTTAGGAAAAATTTCAAAAGGTGAAGGTGTGATTGGATTGTCACGTGCGTTGACATATGCAGGAGCAAAAAATATTGTGGTTTCTTTTTGGAGCGTTGCCGATGAATCCACTTCAAAGCTTATGACAGACTTTTACACAAACCTTCTCGGCACCAAATCCATTCATTTTAACAGATCATTGCAACAAGCAAAGCTGAAAATGTCGAAGACTATTGAGTATTCAAATCCATTCTTCTGGGCTCCGTTTGTGCTACTTGGAAAATAAAAAACCTGACCGTTTCGGGTCAGGTTTTACACAGTCTAAACGCTATGGCAAATAGGTTTTTCGTGTGCTTTAGAGAACCCCAAAGTAGGGAGTTGAGTTTCATTTTTCCTAAACATTTTGTAAAACTTTGTTAAAACTTAAAAAATGGCCTTTTTTGAGCCAAAATCACAATATCTGTAAATGATAGAGGATAACTACCGCCAGCGAGGGTTGCGCAACAACCTGGTTAAAAAACTGCGTTTAAAAGGGATTTTGGATGAAGAAGTACTGGCGGCAATCGGAAAAGTGCCCAGACACGCGTTTTTTGATGATGCCCTACTCAGCCATGCTTATGAGGACAAAGCCTTCCCAATTGGGGAGGGACAGACCATTTCTCAGCCTTATACGGTAGCCTTCCAGACTGAGAAGCTCCGTATTAGGCCGAGCGACAAAGTGCTTGAAATCGGTACAGGTTCTGGCTACCAGGCCGCCATTTTGGTGGAGATGGGTGCCAAGGTTTACACCATTGAATTTCAAAAAAAGCTTTACGAGCGTACAAAAGAGTTTCTGCCGAGTCTTGGCTACAAACCTTACTTCTTCTTTGGAGATGGATCGAAGGGTATCCTAAGCAAAGCTCCATTTGATAAGATTATTGTGACCGCTGGCGCACCTGTTATCCCGACTGCGTTAATCGAACAGCTGGCAGAAGGCGGCATTATGATTATACCCGTAGGCGATAGAGAAAAGCAAATGATGCTGAAGATAACCAAACGAAATGGAAAAATTACTCAAGAGGAGTTTGATAACTTCGCTTTTGTTCCACTGCTTGGTGAACAAGGATGGGGTGGAAAATAATTTTTTACGCATGAAAAATCTGACACTTTTGCTGGCCATAATCCTGATAAGTAACTTTACTCATTCTCTGTTTGCCCAAGTGGTTGAGGTAGTGAAGAAAGGCAAATCAACTCCCCATGAGAGAGTGACGAACTTTGAATACCTCGAGCCAAACACAATTCCAAAGCACGCTTCACTTGTTGCGACACTTAAAGCAACCGAAAGCGGAAAAGACGCAACCATACCAAATCTCTTCTTCGCATTAAAGTACAAAACGTATCAACTTCAAGGCAATAGCTTTAAAGTGATCGCTTTCGCAAAAGAAAAAACTTCCAATAAATTAGAACTTACCATCGATGTCTATTACTCGAACGACTCATTACTTCTTGTCAACAGAAACAATCATATCAAAAACACAGTTTTCATTTTTGGCGATGACAAAGGTGATGATGAAACATATAGCTTCTCGATAAACGAAGTTGAGCACGAAATCAAATCTGGCTTTTATTACAAATATGTTCTTGCAAAAGGAAGTCAGGCGGAAATTACTCAAGGTAAGCTTGTCACCAACACTATGTACGTAAAATGGAAAGAGAATAAAGTGTCACAATTTCGATCGCTTTCAAAATTTGGCCTTGCACCAACCAAAGAATCGCATGACTACCTAAGTCGTTTTTTTAATATGGGAGCCTTAAACCCAATTGACAATGATTTGGGCTATCTTCTAGCTTCGTTACTAAAGCGACAAGAGTAGAAACTGTTTCAACTCACTAAAAGAACTGGTCAACCTAATTGTATGCTTTTCCCTTTTTAAAAACACATTCAGTCTTTCAGGTATTGGCACCATTTGACGTATTGCACCTTCTACAACATCTTTAAACTTTACCGGGTGAGCTGTCTCCAGAAATATCCCAACAGTACTTGAATGCGACTTTAAATACTGTTTCAAACCCAAATAACCGACCGCTCCATGGGGATCTAGACAATACTTTGAGTTTTTGAAAACCTGGCTCATGATGTTTACCGTGTCCTCATCAGAATAGTGGCAGCCAACTAAATCTTTTAACAAAGCATCGAAATCATTTTGATACAAATCCAATATGCGGGCAAAATTGCTTGGATTGCCCACATCCATTGCATTGCTAATGGTTTGCACGGATGGTCTAGGTGAAAATATCTTCGTTTTTAAGTAAGCAGGAACAATGTCGTTCTTGTTCGTAGCTGCCACGAATTTATGAATAGGCAATCCCATTCGTTTAGCAAATAAACCAGCGGTTAGATTCCCGAAATTTCCACTTGGAACTGAAAATACTATTTCATTTTGTTTGCCTTTGAGTTGCGCGACTGCATGAAAATAATAGAATGATTGTGGGATCAATCGGGCAATATTGATTGAGTTAGCAGAAGTCAGAAAGAGTTTTCGCTTTAACTCTTCATCCATGAAAGCTTGCTTCACCAACCGTTGGCAATCGTCAAACGTCCCATCGATTTCTAATGCAGTAATATTTCCGCCAAGAGTTGTGAACTGCTTTTCTTGAATGTCGCTCACCTTACCTGACGGATAAAGTACGATCACTTTTGTACCCGGCACATTGAAAAATCCATTGGCTACGGCACTTCCTGTATCGCCTGATGTGGCTACTAAAATGGTGATCTCCTTGTCTTGTTGATTGGCAAAGTAGCCAAGAAGGCCCGACAAAAATCGAGCGCCAAAATCTTTAAATGCCAATGTTGGGCCATGAAATAACTCGAGTGAAAAAACATTTTCCTCAATTTCCACCAAAGGTGCGTCAAACTGTATTGTGTGATCAACTATTCGTTTGAGCTCGTTGGTCGGGATGTCCTCACCAATCAGATTCTTGGCTACCTGAAATCCAATTTCCTGAAAAGGTAACTGTGAAAGTGATTCAAAAAAAGAAGCTGGCAAAACCGGAATACCTTCAGGCATGTACAACCCGTTATCTGGCGCAAGCCCTTGGATTACCGCTTCGCGTAAACTTACTCTGTGACTTTTGTTATTCGTACTGTAGTAATTCATTCTTCAATATATTCTGAATGCCAGCTTCTGACTTCTAAATACTGTATTCTATTTCTCATCCAAAATCCTCGCCCCCTCCTGATTCACCTTCGACACATACACTTCACTCTTCAAATTGTTTTTTAAAAATTCAAGCTGCATGACCTCCCCTACTTTCGTTGCCTTTGCGTGATCTGTACTTAATGCAAACATCGTGGGGCCTGAACCGGAAATACCACAGCCTAATGCACCAGCCATTACTGCTGCCTCCCTTACTTGTTCAAACCCTGGAATAAATGCGGAGCGTATTGGCTCGGCAATCTTATCCTGCAACGAACGACTTATAAGCGAGTAATCTTTACCCATTAACCCAATCATTAGCCCAGCAATATTA
Organism: Flammeovirgaceae bacterium; assembly: GCA_021299455.1. Lineage (GTDB taxonomy): Bacteria > Bacteroidota > Bacteroidia > Cytophagales > Cyclobacteriaceae > ELB16-189. The sequence goes on from JAJTGQ010000045.1 coordinate 46,837, forward strand.
CCTGTTTGAGCAATGGCGTCTTTCAAATTTACTGTCGGCTTCAAAACTCTGCGAGAGTCTGATGTTTTTAATTCAATCTGTGGGTGAACCAATGTGACATAAATGTTTTCTGTAGCCGGAATTTTGATTACATCCAACGGATAATAATCACGCACTAAAACAAATCCACCCATTAAACAAGGAGCTACATTATCGGCATGAGCTGACCCGCATGCGATCCCTTCGGCTTCCATGGCATGAACGACTAGTTGCTCACGCGTCAGTGGGTTACCCATTAAATGATTGATCGCCACTAACGCTGCCACGCCACTCGCTGCACTAGAACCCATGCCACTGCCCAGTGGTAGATTTTTATACAATTCTATTTCAACACCTTGGTGCTTGCCAATACTTTTTAAAAACGACTGGACAGCAACGCCTGCTGTATTTCTAGACGCGTCAAGCGGAAGTCGGCCTCCATCACCAACTATTTTCGACAAAGTAACCTCATTGCTTTCGTTTAATCTCAACATCACTTCATCGCCCGGAAAATCAACGGCAAACCCCAGCACATCAAAACCGCAACAAACGTTGGCTACTGTGGCGGGGGCAAATGCTCTTACATTCATTCTATAAATCTTTGTGTTTTTATTAACTACTATTATAAATCCAAATCAGTTCCCGGTTGCCAGTTACCGGTAACAGGAAACTGGCAACAGACAATCAGTTACTATAATTTCCAATTCTAATTACGTCTGCAAAAACACCTGCTGCCGTCACCTCAGCTCCGGCACCCGGTCCGCGAATTACCATCGGTCTTTCTTTATAGCGCTCAGTCGTGAGTAAGATAATGTTATCGCTCCCCGCTAGCGAATAGAACGGATGAGAAGTTCCAACCGAGGCCAATGACACGCTTGCCTTCCCTCCTTCTATTATTGCCATATACCGTAACTTCTGGTTATTGTTCTGAGCTTGATCTCTCAATTTATCAAAGTCCAAATTGAAAGCAGATAGCTGATTGAGAAATTCCTCCACCTTCATTTCCCCTTTACACTTTTCAGGTACCAGGTTTTCAACTTTTATATCTTTTAGCTCGAGATCAAGACCAATTTCACGCGCTAAAATCAGCGCTTTACGAGCTACATCCATTCCATTCAAATCATCTCGAGGATCCGGCTCTGTAAATCCTTTTTCTTTTGCCTCTTTCACAATGTCGCTAAACTGCTTTCCCTCCACAAAAGAACTAAAGATGAAATTCAAGGTTCCACTTAAGACGGCTTCAATGCGTAGCGCTTTATCACCACTGAGTAACAAGTCGTTTAGCGTGTTGATGACGGGCAAGCCAGCACCCACATTCGTTTCATACAAAAACTTAACTCCACGCCTGGCTGTTGTTGATTTTAATTTTTTATATCGCTCCAGAGAACCTGAATTTGCTTTCTTATTGGGAGTTACAATAGAAATGTTTGCAGAAAGTATTCGATCATAAAAACCAGCCACTTCTTCGCTAGACGTGCAATCCACAAAAATACTGTTAGACAAATTGAAACTTACCATCCTTTCAAAGTATGATGACAACGTCATCGCTTCACCTTCCTCGATCATCCTATCCACGGCATGATTCAATTGAATTCCATCTTCATTGAAGAGCATTTTCTTGCTGTTGGCAACCCCAACCAAGTTAACTTCCAAATGATTCTGCGAAGCCAACTTTGCAAATTGTTGATCCATCATTTTCACTAACTCCTTTCCAATCAAACCGGTACCCACTAAAAAAACATTCAACAGCTTTCGATCAGATAGGAAGAAAGCTTCGTGTAATACGTTCAACGCTTTGGATGTATCAGCCTGCCGGATTACAACTGAAATGTTTAATTCAGAAGAACCCTGCGCAATTGCATGGACATTCACGCCTGCTTTACCAAGTGCACTAAACATGCGACCACTGGTGCCCGGATTATGCTTCATACCTTCTCCCACGATAGCTACAATCGTCAATTCATTTTCCATGGCAATGGAGTCCATTTCACCATTTAAAATCTCGTAATAGAATTCCTTTTCTATGGCCGCTTTTGCCTGTATAGCAAGGCCGCTTTCAATAGCAAAACAAATCGAATGCTCAGAGGATGCTTGACTGATTAAGATCACGTTAATTTTTTCTTTGGCCAGCGTACCGAACAATCGCATAGACACACCCACAACACCTTGTAGCCCACTTCCCTGCACGTTGAACAAACTGACGTGCCCCATCGAAGAGACTCCTTTAATGATTAGTGACTTTCCATTTGCATTCGCACTAATAACAGAACCTGGGAAAGTAGGATTGAATGTGTTTTTGATCCAGATTGGAATCTTCTTGCCCATAGCTGGTTGCATGGTGGCTGGAAAGATCACCTTGGCGCCAAAATGAGACAGCTCCATCGCTTCCTCGTAAGTCATTTCCTTTACAGTAAATGCCTTCTTCACCTTGCGTGGATCGGCCGTCATCATTCCATCCACATCGGTCCATATTTCTAACGAGGTGGCATCTAAGGCCGCAGCGAAAATAGCTGCCGTATAATCTGATCCGCTTCTTCCTATGGTGGTCGTTTCACCTGAAGTGGATGATCCTATAAAACCGGTGACCACTTGGAGATCAACATGGCTTTTAAAGTAATCTTGAATCAGTTGATTCGTGGTTTTAAAATCAATTTTAGCATTACCAAAATTACTGTCAGTTCTAACCACAGAACGAGCATCTAAAAATTCAGCCTTTATACCTTGTCCATTAATCGCCTCTGCAATAATGTAGGCGGAAAGTCGCTCTCCAAAACTCATGATATAATCCAATGAGCGTAATGTTCTTTCTTTCACCAAAAAAATACCATGAAGAATGTCTTCCAATTCATTGATGGTGAATTTTACCTGGGCAATCACGCTACTCTGTTTCTGAATATCGACTAACTCGCGTACTGCTTCCAAATGCCTTTTTTCCAATTGTTCCAACTCGATCTTGTATCCAACATCTCCTGCAAGAGCTTTTGCACTAAGTTGAATGAGTGAATCCGTGACTCCGCCAAATGCGGAAAACACAACCGCAACCTTTTCTTGTTTTACACAGGGAAACAGAATTTCAATTACAGATTTTATCCGTTCAGGATGAGCGACTGAGGAGCCACCGAATTTTAAGACTTTCATTTGAAAAATAGATAGATATCGAAATGGATTGTCGTTATTGAAATGAACCTTTCACCTCAAAAAAATAAAAAACTAGTACAATGGGGGATTGGATATAGAGGGCGCTACCCCGTAATAATAGTTGTGATCGTAGTAATGCCAGTAGCAATTACTTGTAACGATGTAAATGAATAGCGGTTTTCCATACTTAACCTGCGCAAGAAGCAAATAGCGTTCGGTTAATGCAAAATATTTTTTTGTTTTTATGAAAGAAAAAAGACAAACTAACGGTTAGTAGTTAACTTTGAGACGAAATTTTAAAATCAACTCTGCCATGGCTCGCAAAAAAAAACACCCCAAAGACTCCTTCGTGAGCATGACCGAGCTCGTGTTGCCCAATGATACAAACACACTTAACAATTTAATGGGCGGGCGACTCATGCACTGGATGGACATTGTTTCTGCAATAGCCGGCCAAAAGCATTGCAATAGTATTGTAGTAACCGCATCAGTTGACAACATCTCCTTTCGGGAACCTATTCGACTGGGAGATGTCGTCACCCTTCGTGCGAGAGCAACGCGTGCGTTTAATTCATCATTAGAAATACGAATCGATGTAGACGCAGAGAACATTCCCGCAGGAAAAAAGATCGCAAGCCATTCGGCTTACTTTACTTTTGTAGCTGTGGATGCCAATGGAACGCCCGTGGAAATTCCAGAAGTAGAACCTGAGACAGAAGAAGAAATGGAATTGTACAAAGGAGCTTTGCGCAGAAGACAACTTCGATTAATCTTAGGCGGAAGGATGAAGCCAAGCGAAGCGCACGAGTTAAAATCGCTGTTTGATACTAAATGATGCAACTGTCAGCCTGAGGCTCTAGAAGGCTGACGACTATTTTTAAAAAATGATGCAAGAAATTTTTGAAAGCACGTACCCCGAGGAATTATACCTCATCAAACCAAAAGTGACGGTGGTGATACCCGTTCCGTGGACAGAAGTGAAAGAAGCAGAAAAGACGCTGCTGTCAAAAATATTAGGCGCTGTCAAACAGAGTTTGGACTCAGTGACAATCAAACAACAATCACTGCTCGATTTGTCATTGTGGGGAGAAAAACCTGAGCGCGTGTTGTGCTTTAGTCCGGCCGAAGGCTTGCCCAAATTTGAAGTGCTGCCCACACAAGGCACTTCAGTGATTGTTTCATTGCCCCTGCCTGAGTTGCTTACCAACGATGAGGCAAAGAAGAAACTTTGGGCGGGGCTGAAAATGATGTTTAGTTGATTTATGAAATCCTAACACCAGCCAAGAATTGCTTTAGAAGGCCCGTTGGCCTTACCCCCTCATTTGTAATACCACACCTTCTCAAAAGTTTCGGTGCGAAAACTGCCTTTAACTACGAAAAACCTCCATTTTCACGCCCAAAATGTCTATTGACCAATGCGTAAGTTCTTCTATATTTGCGGAACTTTTTTTAAGCCCTGATAATGATGGGCGTGAATCTTAAACCTTAAAACCTGTATGCTAAATCAATTGTTGTATGCGCTGCCCTTCTTCGGTGTTCTGGGCTTATTGTATGTTGTTTGGAAAAGTGCCTGGGTGGCTAATCAAGATGCCGGCACCGACAAAATGAAGAAAATTGCCGGCCACATTGCCGAGGGCGCTATGGCCTTTTTAAAAGCCGAGTATAAGGTGCTCGTTGTTTTTGTGGCTTGTGTGGCGGTTCTTTTGGCTGTAACGGCCAATGGCACAACCTCTTCATGGTTAGTAGGTGTATCTTTTGCTCTTGGGGCATTCAGCTCTGCGCTCGCAGGTTTCATTGGCATGCGGGTGGCTACCAAAGCAAACGTACGCACGACCAACGCAGCTCGGAAAAGTTTGGGCAAAGCCCTGGAGATCGCTTTCGTAGGCGGCTCGGTCATGGGCATGGGTGTGGTTGGTATTGGTGTACTTGGGCTTAGTATTCTTTTGATTGTATATGGAAATATGTTTGGCTTGGATACCCAAGACAACGTTACAAGGGTAATCACTATCATAACCGGGTTTTCATTTGGAGCATCTTCTATCGCTTTGTTTGCACGTGTGGGTGGTGGTATTTACACAAAAGCTGCCGATGTTGGCGCTGACCTTGTAGGTAAAGTTGAAGCTGGTATTCCTGAAGATCACCCACTGAACCCTGCAACGATTGCCGATAACGTTGGTGACAACGTGGGTGATGTGGCTGGTATGGGTGCTGATTTGTTTGAGTCGTATGTAGGTTCTATTGTGGGTACGATGGTATTGGGTGCTGCGTTTATGGTACCGGGTTTTAGCGATAATTTCAATGGACTTTCTGCTGTATTGTTGCCGTTGGTTCTAGCAGGAGTCGGCATTATCATGTCGTTTGTTGGAACGTTCTTCGTAAAAGTAAAAGAAGGTGGCGATCCACAAAGAGCATTGAATATGGGTGAGTTTTCTTCATCCATTGTCATGATCATAGCTTCTTATTTCATCATCACATGGATGTTGCCAGCAGAGTGGACGTACAATGATCTGTTGTACAGAGACGATGCGGGTAATCCAACGGTTCGTGTGATGACTTCATTGGGCGTGTTCTGGGCAACCATCATCGGGCTTGTTGGCGGTGTGTTGGTTGGTTTGATTACTGAATATTATACTGCCATGGGCAAGAAGCCTGTGCTTTCTATTGTAAGACAATCTTCTACCGGTGCAGCTACCAACATCATTGCCGGCTTAGGCGTGGGTATGATGTCAACCATGCTACCTACGTTAGTGATTGCTTTCTCTATCATTGGTGCATTTTACTTTGGCGGATTATACGGTATCGCTATTGCAGCGGTAGGTATGCTCTCTAATTTGGGTATTCAATTAGCAGTAGATGCTTATGGACCTATCTCTGACAATGCAGGTGGAATAGCTGAAATGTCTGAACTTCCGAAAGAAGTTCGTCAGCGTACAGATAAGTTAGATGCAGTTGGTAACACTACAGCGGCAATCGGTAAAGGTTTTGCAATTGCATCAGCGGCACTTACCGCATTGGCTTTGTTTGGTGCATTCATGACTACTGCTCAAATCCATGCGATTGATGTATCGAAAGCAAATGTGATGGCGGGCCTATTCATTGGGGGCATGCTTCCATTTGTATTCTCTGCATTGGCTATGGGTGCGGTAGGTCGTGCCGCCATGGCGATGATCGAAGAAGTGAGAAGACAATTCAATGACATCCCTCCTCTTAAGGCTGCTCTGGCTGCTATGAAGAGAAATGGCGACAAAGAAATGAAAGATTGGTCAGCTGATGACCAAAAGATATTTCATGATGCAGACGGTTCTGCGGAGTATGGCAAGTGTGTAGAGATTTCTACCAAGGCAGCGTTGAAAGAAATGGTTCTTCCTGGTTTGATGGCCGTGATCGTGCCTGTAGTTATTGCTTTCCTCCCTGGTTTTGGCGTAGAAGCCCTTGGCGGGATGTTGGCAGGTGTTACAGTTTCTGGTGTATTGATGGCGATCTTCCAATCAAACGCTGGTGGTGCTTGGGATAACGCCAAGAAAAGCTTTGAAGAAGGCGTAGAGATCAATGGGCAGATGTACTACAAGAAATCAGAGCCACATAAGGCTGCTGTTACGGGTGATACGGTGGGCGATCCATTCAAGGATACCTCTGGCCCTTCGTTGAACATCTTGATTAAATTGATGTCGATTGTGGCGTTGGTGATTGCTCCGTTATTAGTGCCTTCCGACAAGGCAACTGTTAAAACGGAAGTGAAGCCTACGATTGAATCGGTAACTCCGGTTGCTGAAACACAACCAGCAGTACATTAAGAAAAGACAAAAACTGTGAAAAGCCCTGCCTCGGTAGGGCTTTTTGCTTTTGTAAAAGTTAATCCTGTTGGTACCTTTAAGCCAGATCAATAAATATTATGTCAGTTAGAACATTTACCACATCCCTTTTTTGCTTCGTGCTAATGCAATGCGCATCGGCCCAAACGTCTATTTTGGGAGCCTGGAAATCCATTGATGACAAAACAGGTGAAGCCAAATCAATTGTTGAAATCTATGAGCGAGGATCTAAGATTTATGGAAAAATCATAAAAATATTTCCCCAAAAAGGTGTCACCGATCCGATTTGTACAAAATGCCCAAAAAACGATCCTCGATTTAACAAGAAAATTCTAGGAATGGAAATCATCAAAGAACTTACCCCTGACGGAGATGAGTTTGAAGGGGGTGATATCCTCGATCCTGAAGTGGGCAAAATCTACAATTGTAAACTTTGGCTTGAAGGGGAACAGCTGAAAGTACGGGGTTACTTAGGTCCGTTTTATCGTACCCAGACATGGGAAAAAGCAAAACCCTAAGCAACTCAACCTAAAAAGAAGGAACTTTAACCTAAATTACCACCCACAAGATTACTTAAAGGTTACCAATAGTGGCACTACGCGTATTTAAATCAAGTTCTGAGTTAGACGAGAAGGAAATCTTCGAACGGATCACGAAAGGGGACGAAAAAGCCCTAGAACTGATCTACAAGAAGTACTATCGGATGATGACTAAGTTGGTTGTCACCAATAGCGGGACGGAAGAGGAGGCGAGAGATGTTTACCAGGATGCATTAGTGGTGTTTTGGCAAAAAGCCAGATCAGGGAATCTGATTCTGACTTCCAAAATGAGCACTTTTATCTATAGCATCTGCCAAAACTTATGGAGGAAAGAGCTAGACAGGAAGAAGCGACTTTCTAATGAACAGAAGGACACTCCTACCACCATGGATATGGATAGTCCGGAAAGAGAGAAAATAGTTGCGAAATGCCTGGATCAGTTGGGCGAAACGTGTAGAAAGGTATTGATGTATTATTATTTCGATGAAATGTCGATGCAGGAAATAGCGGAAAAGTTGGGGTTTGCTAACACCGATACCGCTAAGACCAAAAAATATAAGTGCAAACAAAAATTAGACGAACTAGTAAAAGCTCAGTATTCTGAGCAGGATTTTTTAGACTAACAGATCATGAACAATTTTGAATTAATAGATGACTATTTGACCAACCGCCTAACTGGCGAAGGGAAAATAGCTTTTGAGAAACAGTCGGAGGCTGATCCATCATTAAAGGCTGACCTTCAACTGCAAAAAGTAATCTTAGAAAGCGTAAAGAAAGCGCGTGCCGCAGAATTGAAAACGATGCTTCAAAACGTTCCCGTAGGTGGAAGTGCTGGAATAGCCCAATTTTCAGTTATGAAAATGGCAGCAGGAATCATCGGTGCAGGTCTTCTTATAGCCGCGTTGAGTTACTATTTCAAAAATTCTGGTGAGAACGGACCTAATATGTCGACCTCGCTGGAAGACTCCATTAAAAAGGTAAACCCAAATGACTTTGAACCGCTAGAAGAACCTACAGTAACAACGCCAGCAGAGGAGAAAAAAGATGAATCTTTTAAGCAGGAAGAGAAACCGGCCAATAAGCCAGTAGTGAGTACAGGTGAAAAAGAGCAAATCACAACCTCAAAACCCAAGATAGAGTTGGTTGATCCTACTAAAGACATGATTGATAGTGACTCTCGGCCCTTGACCAAACAACAAATGGCCGGATCGCCCGTCAGTAGCTCGAAAATCACGGTTAATGTTTTATCGGATAACAAGAAATATTCTTTCCATTACCAATTTTCAGAGGGCAAGTTATTATTGTATGGAGCTTTTGATAAGGCTCTGTACGAGATATTGGAAATAAACGGTGAAAGTCATAGTGTATTTATGTTTTATAAAGAACAGTACTATTTGCTGGATGTGAACCAAACCAAAGCAGCGCCTTTGCAGCCGATAACGGACCGCGAACTGATTTCAAAGCTAAAAGAGTATAGAGGTAGGTAGTGAGTTTTAGTAGTTGAGTTTTGAAACACCCTCCCATGGAGGGTGTTTCTTTTTATCCGCTATATTTGTGGCTTAATGAACGAACCTTCAAAACACAAATATCGAAAGAAGAGGCTAGGCACCTACCCTTATATAAGTGTTGTGTTTAGTATTACGTTAGCGCTTTTTGCAATTGGCGTATTTGGCACACTGGTGATCTACTCTAACGAACTAGAAAATGTCGTGCGCGATAATGTGAAGGTTCAGGTTTATTTGAAAAATCAACTTTCGAAGGAGCAAACTGATAAAATTGAAAGTCAGCTAAAAGCTAAGAACTTCGTCAAAAAGGGTGGCAACGATGGAGCTATCCAATTCGTATCTAAAGAAACAGCGGCCAAACAATTCATCAAAGAAACGGGCGAAGACTTCAAACGGTTTCTGGGTGAAAATCCACTTCGAAATGCTTTCTTGGTGAAAATTGACCCCGCTTATCACGATAAATCCAGCTTAGCTAGAATAAAGGCAGAAATCGAAAAAGTACCTGGCGTATTTCAAGCTTACTATGTAGAAAACGTAATAGACTCCATCAATCAGAATGTTGCAAAGATTGGGCTAGTGCTGATGGGATTGGTCGCCATTTTATTGGTAACTGTTGTCCTTCTCATTAACAATACCGTGCGATTGGCTCTTTTTTCTCAACGCTTCATTATACGCAGCATGCAATTGGTGGGTGCCAAGCGATGGTTTATTCAACGCCCTTTTCTTTTTCAGGCGATGTGGCACGGTGCCTTGGCTGGCTTACTTTCTTGCGGCTTGTTATATTCCTTTGTTTCATTTGCTACTTCAAAAATTGAGGACTTAGCCCTCATTCAGAATACGCAACGACTCTATCTGCTCGCAGGGTCGCTTTTGATTACAGGTATTGTAGTGGCAACTATCAGTACCTACCGGGCAGTTGGCAAATATTTACGATTATCACTAGACGAATTATTTTAACGCGATGAACAAACTTGCTTTTGGAAAGAAAAACTACCAATTGATGGTGATTGGAATTATCACATTGGTTATCGGTTTCACAATTATGTCAATGGATAAAGAACCATATGGCTTTGGGTTTCTCGGCCTTACTCTCGGACCCTTAATTGTGATTTCAGGTTTCATTGTCGAGATCGCTGCAATTTTGCACACGCCTAAAGAGAAAAGATAACTCTCATGTCAATTATTGAGGCCATCATCCTTGCCATCGTGGAAGGACTCACCGAGTATTTACCTGTGTCTTCTACAGGACATATGATTATCGCCTCTTCTCTGATGGGAATGAGTTCGACCCCATTTGTAAAAACATTTACAGTTGCCATTCAACTGGGCGCTATTGTTTCAGTAGTAGTTCTTTATTGGAAAAGGTTTTTCCAAACGATGGATTTCTACTTCAAGCTATTTGTAGCTTTTTTGCCAGCCGTAGTAATAGGGCTTTTGCTAAACGATTATATTGATCAACTATTGGAACGCGTAGAGGTGGTGGCAGTGATGCTTATTGTTGGCGGTATCGTTTTTCTGTTTGTTGACAAGCTATTTCAAAAAAACGAGCAGCAGGGTCTATCGTCTGTCTCCTACCCCACTGCTTTTAAGGTCGGGTTATTCCAGACGATTGCAATGATTCCTGGGGTGTCTCGCTCTGCTGCGACTATTCTAGGCGGACTCACTCAACAACTGACTAAAAAAACTGCTGCAGAGTTCTCTTTTTTTCTGGCTGTCCCTACTATGTTTGCAGCCACCGCGTATAAACTTTTGAAATTTTATAACGAAGGTAATGCCTTTGGTCAACAAGAATTGCTACTGTTATTAGTTGGAAACCTAGTTGCGTTTATTGTGGGTATGATTGCCATCAAATCGTTCATCAACTTCTTGACAAAACATGGATTCAAAGTGTTTGGCTATTATCGAATTGCGGTGGGGCTAATCATCTTGATGCTGTATTTCTTAGGCATACCATTATCCATAGTCTGATGGAAGCGACTGAGGGGAGACTCTTGTTGATCAATAAGCCCTTGAACTGGACTTCGTTTGATGTGGTTAATAAACTTCGATACAAGCTAAAGACAAAAAAAATTGGCCATGCCGGAACTCTCGATCCTTTAGCCACAGGGTTATTGATCATTTGCACCGGTAAAATGACCAAGCAAATTGATGGCTACCAGGCTAAGGAAAAGGAATACACGGGTCATTTCGTCATTGGACAAACCACACCCTCGCACGACCTGGAGACGGAAGTTTCTCAACCCACCGATGTTTCATCGGTAACAGACGAGCAATTGATTAACGAAGCCAAAAAGTTCATCGGAGAGATTCAACAAATACCACCACTTCATTCCGCCATTAAAGTGGACGGTAAGCGTGCTTATAAACTAGCGCGTCAGGGTAGCGACTTGGAATTAAAACCACGCACAGTAACCGTTTCTACTTTTGAGATTACATCCATTCAAAAACCAAACGTTGCATTTCGGATTGTTTGCTCAAAAGGCACTTACATACGTAGCTTAGCCAGAGATTTCGGCAATGCGATTGGAACCGGTGCCTATCTTGGTTCGCTGTGTAGAACCCGAATAGGAGACTTTCTACTCAGCGATGCAAAAACGTTAGAACAAATCGATCCTGTTTAGTAATGAAAATCTACTACAGCCTCGAAGACTTTTCAAAACTCGCCAATGGTGTAGTAACCAGCGGAACCTTTGATGGTGTTCATCTCGGCCACCAAAAAATCATTCGCAGGCTCAAAGAAGTTGCTGAAAAAAGTAAAGGAGAGACGGTGGTAATCACGTTTTGGCCACACCCGCGATTGATCCTAAAACCAGCCGATGATTCGTTGAAGCTTCTTAACACTTTTGAAGAGAAGGCTGCGCTACTCAAAGAGCAGGGCATCCAACATCTCTTACGAATTCCTTTCACTAAAGAGTTTTCTCAAATTTCGTCACAGCAATTCATCACCACTGTGCTAGTGAATACAATCGGCACCAAAAAATTGGTCATTGGCTATGACCACCGCTTTGGTAACAATCGAGAAGGCAGTTTTGAGCAATTGAAGATCAGCGGGCCAGCCTTCGGTTTTGAGGTAGAGGAAATTGAACGACAAGATATCGACCATGTGGCGGTGAGCTCTTCTAAAATTAGGAAGGCGCTGGAAGAGTCCGACCTTGAAAGTGCCACTCACCTATTGGGTCGCCCCTATTCGATCAGTGGCCAAGTCGTTCGCGGAGATAAGTTGGGGAGAGTGTTGGGTTATCCTACCGCTAATATTGATTTGGACTCGCGATTAAAGCTGATACCCGCAGATGGTATTTATGCAGTAACGGTTCAACACGAGCATCATGTGATGAAAGGAATGCTGTATATCGGTAATCGACCAACCATCAATGGCACTAAAAAAGTTATTGAAGTAAACATCTTTGATTTCAATAAAGAGATTTATGGAGAGACCTTAACGGTGGCGTTTCACCAATTGATTCGAACGGACACAAAATTTGGTGATTTGGAAGGGTTAAAGAATCAATTGCATCAAGATAAGAAAGATGCGTTGGCCATTCTAGAACACATGATCATTTGACGTTAGGTTTCTGCGACTTCTAATTCTAGTCGAGCCTCCTCGAGATCTAGTTCATATTCAATTTTTCGCAGTGCTTCATCACCAATTTTTTGGGCTTGATACATCAAATCAAGCACTACCCGCTCTTGCTTTATTAGCTCATGCTGTATACGATGCAACTCTCCTATTTGCCCCTCAGTTAGGCGATTGGACTCGTCTTTGCGCAATCGCTGGATACGAATCTCATATTTTGATTTAATCTGTGCCAACACCACATCGTCCAAACCAAGTGAATAGTTTTCCTCGATGTGCTCAATTACCGAGGACGCTATCTGGTGGCGAATCTCGTCTTCTTCCTTTTTGGTTCCCAAGTCACCCTTTACGCCCAGCTTTTTGACCAGCACTGGAAGCGTCATGCCTTGAAAAACCAACGTAGAAAAAATTACTGCAAACGTCAGAAAAATAATCAAGTCTCTATTGGGAAAGGGCGTGGTTCCCTGTAGCACTAGCGGAAGAGCCATCGCTGCCGCCAAGGAAACAACTCCCCGCATGCCGGACCAGGCTACAATGGAAACATTACGGGCACTAAACTCAGGTTCGCGTCTACGTACGCCACCACTCAGTCGCGGCAGATAGGCTGCCGGAAAAACCCAAATAATTCGTGCCAGGATTGTTGCCGCACTAACAAGAAAGCCATACCACAACAGTGTAGTGAACGAATGCTCCTGAATATTTGCCAATACAGTCTTAAGTTGCAGGCCTATTAAAATAAAGATCACTCCATTCAAAATGAAGTTTACCGTATCCCAGGTTGAGTAGGCTTGAATTCGAGATTGGTGACTAAATATTTTTGAAGAGCGTTGACTCAAGAACAATCCACACGCAACCACTGCCAGCACTCCCGAAACATGAATTTGCTCTGCGAACAAATAGGCGATGTAAGGTGTAATGAAAGTGAGCGTGGTATCAGTAGTCGGATTGTTCGGTGTAATCTTGTGTATCCAAAAAAGCAGCTGGCCAACTATCAATCCAATGATGATACCAACACCGGCCACATAGAAAAAATTAATGCTTGCTAACCAAAAAATAAATGTGCCAGTAGCCGTTGCAGCAATCGCATAGCGCATGGCGATTAGCCCCGTTGCATCGTTCACTAAACTTTCTCCCTCCAAAATGGTAATCAATCGTTTTGGAACACCCAGGCCTTTCGTGGCTGCTGTAGCCGCAACCGCGTCTGGCGGTGAGATAATAGCTCCCAAGACAAATGATTCAGGCCAGCCAAAGCCGGGTATTAGGTAGTGTGCAACACACGCAATCGCTGTGGTGGTGAACAACACACAACCTACCGCTAACAAAGAGATCGGCCTCCTGGCAGCCTTAAAATCGGTCCAAGACGTTGTCCAAGCAGCGGAATAAAGGGCAGGTGGTAAAAAGATTAAGAAAACAACATCTGGATTCAACTCAACAACTGGCAATTGTGGGATCAGGCCAATGCCGATCCCTGCCAAGACGAGTAATACAGGATATGGTATTTTAACCCGATCGGTCACCTCGGCCAGTGCGGTTACCACGGCCAAAAGAAGAATGATGACGGTAATGTTTTCTAGCTCCATGAACTATCTACCAATTTGACACTGGCAGTCAAATTAAAAGCTATTTATCGTGTCTGCAAAACCAAACTGTTTTGAAAATCCAATAAACCTTCGGGAACCCACGAACCTTTTTTCAAAACACTTGTTTTACCTTTACCTCATGAAAATAGCCATTTCCCGAAAAGAACATTTTAACGCTGCTCATCGATTGTCCAACCCATCTTGGAGCAATGAAAAAAATGATGCCGTTTTTGGTAAGTGTAACAATCCGAATTATCACGGCCACAACTATGAAGTAATAGTAACACTGATTGGCGAAACCGATCCAGAGACCGGCTATGTGTTTGACATGAAATTACTGAGTGATCTGATTAGCGAAAACGTTCTCAAACACTTTGATCATAAAAATCTTAACTTAGATACAGTTTACTTCAAGGACTTGAATCCAACAGCTGAAAACATTGCAGTGGTGATTTGGAAGATACTGAGACAAAAAATTGATAACCGATACGAGCTTAAAATAAAACTGTATGAGACAGAAAGAAATTTCGTTGAATATCCAGCCCATTAAATCGTTTGACGATGATGATTTGGATCACCCGGTGGGATCGCACGACACACCACTGCGCGCTGATGCTTTTGAACTAACGGATGACGAAAAGATCAATAAGATTGAGGATCACTTTCGCGAAATAATGACTGTTTTAGGGCTTGATTTGAATGATGACAGCTTAAAAGGGACGCCTAGAAGGGTTGCAAAGATGTACGTGAAAGAAGCCTTCAGCGGGCTGAATCCGGACAATCGGCCAACGACCAGATTATTTGAGAATAAATACAACTATGACCAAATGTTGGTCGAGAAGGACATCACATTCTTTTCACATTGTGAACATCATTTTGTACCCATTTACGGAAAGATCCATGTGGCTTACTTTTCCTCCGGCAAAGTAATTGGTCTTTCGAAAATCAATCGCTTTGTTCAGTATTTTGCGAAACGCCCTCAAGTACAGGAAAGGCTGACTGTACAAATTGGCAAGGAGTTAGAGCGTGTTTTGGGTACGACTGACGTTGGTGTAGTAGTCGATGCGAATCATATGTGTGTAGCTTCCAGAGGCGTTGGAGATACGAATAGCAAGACAGGGACGGCCTATTTTTCGGGAAAATTCAAGGACGAAAACGTAAAACGTGAATTTCTCAACTACATTAATGCCAGATAGCAATCAACGAACTTGACTATCACTTTCATGTTCGAAAGCGTCAACATCGATAGCCGAACAAACCTTAGCAAATAAGCCAAATTAGCACCTATTTGAAAGCATTTATTTAGGGCTGACGGCTTAAATCCCACCTATTTTTGTAGATTAGCGACAACTTTTAATCTACTAAATATGGTATTCGACTTAGCTATGATCAAGGCTCTCTATGCAGCAATGCCGGGCCGTATCGCCAAAGCCAGAAAAGTTGTTGGCAAACCTCTTACCCTTTCAGAAAAGATATTGTACTCGCATCTACATGCAGACCAAAAGCTTGAAAATTTTGGGAGAGGCAAGTCGTATGTTGACTTTGCTCCTGATCGCGTGGCTATGCAAGACGCGACAGCGCAAATGGCATTGCTTCAGTTCATGTCTGCTGGAAGACCAAAAGTTGCGGTCCCATCTACTGTACATTGTGATCACTTGATTACTGCGAAAGTTGGTGCTGCCGATGATTTGAGTTTTGCAACTACTGAGAGCAAGGAAGTGTTCGATTTTCTTTCTTCGGTTTCAAATAAATATGGTCTTGGGTTTTGGAAGCCAGGGGCAGGTATTATTCATCAGGTAGTACTAGAGAATTATGCGTTCCCTGGAGGCATGATGATTGGAACTGATTCACATACTGTAAATGCCGGTGGCCTGGGAATGGTTGCGATCGGTGTAGGTGGCGCTGATGCTGTTGATTTAATGGCGGGTATGGCGTGGGAACTAAAATTCCCTAAACTAATAGGAGTAAAATTGACCGGTAAACTTAATGGCTGGACATCGGCTAAAGATGTAATCTTAAAAGTTGCGGGCATCCTAACGGTAAAAGGCGGAACCGGAGCAATTGTAGAATATTTTGGCGAAGGAGCGACTTCCATGAGCTGTACCGGTAAAGGCACGATTTGCAACATGGGCGCAGAAATTGGAGCAACTACTTCAACGTTTGGCTATGATGCTTCTATGAGCCGCTATCTGGCTGCCACCGGCAGAGCCGAGGTAGCTCGTTTAGCTGATAAAATTAAAAATCACCTTACTGCTGATCCTGAAGTATACCAGAACCCTTCAAAGTATTTTGACCAAGTTATAGAGATAGACTTAAATACGCTGGAACCTCACTTGAACGGTCCTTTTACGCCCGATTTAGCAACGCCCATTTCAAAAATGAAAGAAGCTGCGGCAGCAAATGGATGGCCTACGAAGATTGAAGTAGGCTTGATAGGCAGTTGCACAAACTCTTCTTACGAAGACATCAGTCGTTCGGTAAGCTTAGCAAAGCAAGTGACCTCGAAAGATCTAAAATTAAAATCTCAATTTACGATTACACCCGGTAGTGAGCAGGTTCGTTTCACGATCGAACGCGATGGGTTCTTAGAGGTATTTGATAAGATCGGAGCAACTGTCTTTGCCAATGCCTGCGGACCTTGTATTGGTATGTGGGCCCGAGTTGGGGCAGAGAAAGCAGAAAAAAATACCATCGTCCACAGCTTCAACAGAAACTTTGCGAAGCGTGCCGATGGCAATCCAAATACGTTTGCCTTTGTAGGCAGTCCCGAGATTGTAACGGCAATGGCCATTGCGGGAGATTTAAGTTTTAACCCACTCACCGATTACCTGACTAACGAAAAAGGCCAGCAAGTAAAACTTGATCCACCTTACGGTGACGAACTTCCCGCAAAAGGCTTTGACGTAAAAGATCCGGGCTTTCAAGCTCCTGCTAAAGATGGCAGTAGTGTGACAGTAAAAGTTAGCCCCGATTCAGATCGTTTGCAATTGTTGGCACCATTCGCTCCTTGGGAAAAAACAGACTTGAAAGGGCTGCGTCTATTGATCAAAGCCAAAGGAAAATGTACGACCGATCATATTTCTATGGCGGGAAAATGGCTAAAATACAGAGGTCATTTGGACAACATCTCGAATAACCTGCTAATCGGAGCAACTAACTACTTCAATGAAAAAGTAAATAGCGTAAAAAATGGCTTGACTGGTGAGCATGATGAAGTGCCTAAGGTGCAACGTTCTTACAAGGCAAAAGGAATCGGAAGCATTGTGGTCGGTGACGAAAACTATGGCGAGGGTTCCTCTCGCGAGCATGCGGCTATGGAACCTCGTTTCCTTGGGGTAAGAGCCATTCTTGTGAAATCGTTTGCTCGGATACACGAAACAAACTTGAAAAAGCAAGGCATGTTGGCGCTGACGTTTGCGAACAAAGAAGACTACAACAAGATTTTGGAAGATGACCGTATCGATATTGTTGGGCTTACCACTTTCACTCCGGAAAAGCCACTAACCCTAGTGTTAAATCACATTGATGGTAAAAAAGAAACGATCACAGTTAATCATACTTACAATGCCAGTCAAATCGAGTGGTTCAAGTCAGGCTCTGCTTTGAATAAGATGGGCACGGATGATGCTAAGAAGAAATCAGCAGCTAAGAAAAAGCCTACAGCAAAGGCTGTTGTTAAAAAAGTGGTAAAGAAAGCTGCACCTAAAAAGAAGGTAGTTGCCAAGAAAGTAGTGAAGAAGGCAACTAAGAAAACCGTTAAGAAAGCAACTAAGAAGGCGGTGAAATCAGCAAAAAAATCAGCTGCAAAAAAGAAAACAACGGCTAAGAAGAAAAAATAGAGCGGCCACTAAAAATTAAAAAGGCACTGACCAACTTGGTTCAGTGCTTTTTTTTGTCGGGTGCTCTGGTCGTGTTCTTTTTTTTCAATTCAAGATAATGCCCGACAAAAATAGCTTGTTACTTAATCGAAAAAAGTAACCTTCAGAATTTTAGCGCTTTTCTTCAACCACAGCCACGCGCTTCGATAGCGAAATAAGTTCTTTTAGAACAATGCCTTGGTCTTCGCGCAATTGCTTTATCTCTTGGCTGACCACATTGAACTTTTCGTTCATTACATTGAACTTTACATCATTTTCAGCGAGTGCGCGGCTCATAATCTCAATACCTCGTTCGGTTCGATCCGCTCGATCGGACAATTGATCGCCCTTTTTTAGGTATTCTGCCAATAATTCTATGATCCTTTCCTCTAAATTCATATTTATACCTTTATAAATTTCAATCTATACAATCTATGAAATCACTCTCAAAATACCGACTGAATCTCTACTACCAATTTAATCCCACCGTTTCAATTCTTCAAATCCACTTTTGTATTCGGTGGAGTTTCCTTGGGTTCTTTTTACATAACGCTCTAACCATGTATCCATCTCCCCGAACATGTGCATCACCTATTCTTTGCCACGATAGTCATGGCTTTTTTGGGAAGCAATACTCAGCCACTGCATGAAGCCCTCGTAACTCAATGCTTCTCTTCAACCACAGCCACCCGCTTTGACAGAGAAATGAGTTCCTTTAGCAATACACTCTGCTCTTCGCGCATGTTGTTTTGATTTTCATACATCCGGTTTTGGTCTTCACGCAGTTGCTTGATCTCCTGGCTTACCACATTGAACTTCTCGTTCATTTTTTCATTCGTTACAATGGACTTTTCGTTCATCGTGTTGAACTTTTGGTTCATCTCATTGAACTTTTCATTCATCACGTTGAACTTTACATCATTCTCGGCAAGAGCCCGGCTCATAATCTCAATACCTCGTTCGGTTCGATCTGCTCGATCCGTTAGTTGGTCTCCTTTTTTCAGGTATTCCGCCAATAAATCGATGATCCTCTCCTCTAAATTCATGGTTAATCCTACTTATCAAAATACAATTTAATCAATCTTTTTAGAACCTTAAAAATTGGCAAATAGCCCAATCCTAAGAAAAATCGATCTGCTAGTTCTTCAAATCCACTTTTGTTTACATACTCTATAACCACGTATCCATCTATTGCCATTTCAATTTTCGATGCCAGTTTCCAAAGCCAACAAATAGTCTGACGTATGGTCCTTCATAATCCAATGCGGGTGCTCCTCTCAACACTTGGTTATTGTATTTTACCTCATCACTCCCAGTCACAAACGAATAGCCTGCTTTCAGTCCAATAGTCCAGTATCTATTACTTTGGGGGCAATCCCAATCGCGGTTTCTTGCCAAGATATTCCGATTGATACTCATCCCCACATCAAGTACGAAAAATTGGTAATCTAGCGAAACATTCCTGTTTGTTGCGTTGATCAAACTATTGGCATCAACCACTGCTTGGCCATCGATGATTTTCAAAGAATGATTATTATCTACTATACGCACATATGGATAAATAGTAGTGCGCTTTCTTTGCACTATGCAATATCCGAACATTGGCGCTATAGTGAACCCATGCAAGCTTGTCTTCAAGTTGCCGGGTTGCGGCTCGGACATTGGCATCAAGACTTCAAAGCCCGCTCCGAATACAAATCTATTGAAGATGGAAACAGAACCTACTCCCGCGGTAAATCTGCTCCTTGATATCGGATTGAAGCCATTGTTTGCCAAAAATGAGTTAACAGAGGAAAAGCTATTGTAACTATAGCCAAAACTCATTTCGGCCACTACAGCAAATCGTTTAGTCTGTAGGCTATCCTGAGCCTGTGAGGCGGATGCCAAAAGAAAAAGTAAAAAGATTGTCGGTCGGTTTCTCATAGCCTATTTATTTAAGGTAATTTTATTGTAGCTGGTAAATATTTTAATGAGGGGTTTGCCCGCTTTACGTTTTAAATTAAAGTATTGACTCTTATCAGTGGTAATGATTTTCTGCGCATAACTCTCATATTTGATATCGATTACTCCATGGTCTGTAGATAATGAATAGCTGTAGGCGTCAAAATCGCCAATAGAAATATCTGTGGCTGTCCGATCTGCAAAAATCGTTAGGTCGCTCAAAACATTGTTGGGCAAAACAACCACTGTTCCAAGACTGCTATTGATACGATAAGAACCATGCAGATTCTCAAGATAAATATTGGCCTTGTTTGTGCGGCAAAAAAAAGTGGCATTAATATCATGACCAATAACATCGGCATAGGTAGAATTTAATTTTACCTCCCCACTTAGTTTATTTAGCTTAACATTTCCAAATTCAAATGTGCCATCAACTTCATGGGTTAAGTCTGTCAGTTCTATATTGCTATACTTCCCCTCCAATTGCAATAAAACACGGAAAGGAACTTTAATATCATAAAGCACGCTCAGTGTGCTTTTAACATATCTCACTTCATCGGGAAAATCGAATCTGTTACGAAATTCAATAATACCATCTTCGTAAGTTATGGCATATTTAATGTAGCTCAATTCCCGAGAAGCCACCTCTTTATTTTCGTGTCGAGCTGTCAGTTTCAGGGTGAACTTTATGTAATCCTGATCCCATCCTTGTATTCGAGCATCGGCTTTTTCGCAGACAATCTTTATCGCTTCAACCTTACCACCAGGAATATCGTTTTCTATCGTTTTCTCTACTATCTGCAATTTTTGCTGGGCAATTGTCTGCCCTGAAACTGAGGCTAGAAAAACAAATAGAAATAATAAACGGAAGCTCTTCATATTGAAAATCACATGGTTGATCTTTCTTCTTTCACTGCCTTTTTTTGCTTGACACCTTCATCCATATATTAGGACTTGATTATTTGAAGGAGTTCTTTTTCAACCTGATTCATTGCTCTTTGTATCCTACTATGCGCCTCTAAGAGGTGAGTATCCTGTCCAAAAAATTTAAGTTGTTTACCTATTTTTTCAGACTGTTCATTTAATTCATCCAAGTGAACCTTCAAATCGCGAAATTCGGCCGTTTGGCAAACAGCCGATTTTATCAGGCATTGCTCTTCAATAAGAAGGCGGATGTTGCCACTCCTTTCATCTGGGTGAAAACTGTTTGTGATGCCTATTTCCACCTCCTCACTATAGCGGATGGTAACGTGTTCTGTGCTTTTTGTCGATTGGGTGTAAGCAAAAAAACCTACTGCTGCAATGCAGATGGTCGCCAGAAGGGAAAATTTTATCCAATATATTTGCTTTGATCTTCGCTGTTTGATCTCTACCATTTCCCAAAGATCTTCTTGATTCCATTTTACCTGCGGAAAACTGTTATCGAGATCAGAGATATTCTCAAGTAGTTTCTTATCAAGATCGTTCTGATTCATCTCTATGTATTTTTAGATAGTAAGGTCATTAAACGCTGCCGTGCATGGGTCAACTGCGACCTCGAAGCACTTTCAGAAATAGTCAACTGTTCTGCAATCTCTTTGTGGGAGTACCCCTCAATAACATACAAATTAAAAACAGTGCGATACCCCAAAGGCAATTCCAAAATTAGTTTATACAAATCTTCAGCGTGCAGCTCTATTTCAACAGGAGCTATCAATAAAAGATGATTGTCTTCGATATTAATGGCTCGAACTAAGTTTCTGTTTTTTCTCAAAAACATCAAAGATTGATTGACTACGATTCTTTTTAACCAAGCCTCTAAACCCACCTCGTCATGAAAATCGAAATTTTTGACATGTTGAAATATTTTAATGAAGGCCTCGGCCAATACGTCCTTTGTATCTTCCTCATCCTTCACATATCGCCAACACAATCGTGTCATTTTAGTGATGAATCGTTCGTACAGCATCTTCTGTCCACGCCTATCCGACCGTTTGCATAAGCTAATAAGCTCGTGGGTAGTCAATTGATTTGGTCTTTAATTGTTTAAACAATCTGGTGATCGCATTTTGCAATTCGTTTGGGTGTTCGATTCCGTTGTCATGAAAAGGCACCAAAATTGAATCACACAAACCTCACAAAGGCAAACAAAGGCTAAGCAAAACCAAATTTCTGGCAGTACCTGTGGCTATAATGCTTGAAATGAGTAAAACGCTGCATTAGCCATAAAAAAATTTGAAATTAGTTACTCTTGGTCAAGGCCTTATGCGTCCATTGCTCAGCCTTTGTTTACTTCTCTGGCATTTATTCTCGTTTTAGGCGCTGGCAAAGAGATTCAGATCAATAACTTGAGGCTATTACTATTTATTTGCGTGGTCGTGAATACTTCCGTAGAAGTTCATAGCGCGATGCCTTTCTTTACATAGCAATACCCCATCCGAAGTTCTGCTTACAAAAAACGAGAAGGAATTCTAATTCTTCAAATCCACTTTTGTATTCGGTGGAGTTTCCTTAGGTCCTTTTACATACTTCTCTAACCATGTATCCATCTCCCAAAACATGTGCATCACCGATTCTTTGCCGCGGTAGCCATGACTTTCATAAGGAAGCAACACAAAACGAGCCGTGCCGCCATGCCCTTTAATGGCGTTATACATGCGTTCGCTTTGTATAGGGAATGTGCCAGTATTATTATCGGCTTCGCCATGTATCATCAAAATCGGTTCTTTGATTTTATCTGCATAGGAGAAAGGTGACATCTCGTAATAAACTTGTGGCGCTTGCCAGTAGGTGCGTTCTTCTGCTTGGAACCCAAAAGGCGTCAGTGTGCGATTGTAAGCACCACTACGCGCAATGCCTGCTCTGAACAAATCAGAATGGGCAAGCAAATTGCCCGTCATAAATGCTCCGTAACTATGACCACCGGCTGCTACACGTGTAGGATCTACAACACCCAGCGAAGCGCCATAATCGATAGCTGCTTTAGCGCTTGAGATCAATTGTTGAATATAAGTATCGTTTGGTTCCTTCTCTCCTTCCCCTACAATTGGAATCGATGCATCGTCCAAGATTGCATAACCTCTCAACACCCAATAAATCGGGCTGCCCCAATTCAATCGAGTAAAAGTATGAGGCGAACCCTTCACCTGACCAGCGTTGCTCTTTGATTTAAACTCTGCCGGATAAGCCCAAAAGAAAGTTGGCAGTGGTCCATCTTCTTTTTTATAACCAGGTGGCAAATAAAGATCGGCCGTAAGTTCAACACCATCTGCACGCTTGTATTTCAGCACTTGTTTTTTTACATCCTTCAACTGTGGATATGGATGCGGAAAAGCAGTCAGTGGTTGCACACTTTTCGAACCGATCGTTCGCATGTAGTAGTTAGGGTTTTCAGTCTGTGACTCGCGCGATGTAACAAAAGTTCCTTTCTTAACATCCAGCATAGCAACAACAGCCTCATAGTACGGAGCCTCACTGCGCCATTGTCTAGTAACTTTTCCAGTTGTCAAATCTATCTTATCGAGGAAAGGGCGATCACCTTCCGGTGAAGCTCCATCACCAGTCAAATAAGCCGAGTTATTGTTGATCAACATGACTGATCTACCAAATGAATTTGTAGTGCTGACCACGTTGCCTGGATCGGCATACACATCTTCCGATGAAAAGTCAAAGACGGTTTTCCTTGGTGATATATTAGTCGGGTCAATTTGATATACGCGCTGTTTGCGATCTGACCACCAGCTTTCATACACCCAAGCCACTTTTTCATTTCCCCAACTTATGCCGCCATACCGCAGTGGCAAACTCACCATTTCGGAAGGTGTAGTAGTAAAGGGTGCCGGCCATTGGAAAAGTTTGTCTCGTACGTCTGCTTTTACTTTTGGATCTCCCCCATCTTGAGCCTCAACCCAATAAAGTGTAGAAGACACATCATTTCGCCAACCATGACTGCGTGGCCCTTTTATAGATGAACTAAAACCTAGCGGAATATTATCAGCCAGCGGAATGGAAGCAACATGTTTGACCAAAATGCCACCAGTCGTTAAAACATCCACTGACTGTGGAAACAAACTAGCTGGAACCAGGTAAGAATAAGGGCGTTGAATTTCTTTGGTAAGAATAAAACGCGCGTCTGGCGATGGCGATTGACTCAAATAGATGCCGGGCTTGCCGACTAAAGATTCGAGCCCTTCTAAGTTAACAAGTGTCAGCTGAGAGGTGCAATAATGATCGAAGAGTGATTCATCGTACGGGTTTTTTAGCAAATCCTGATAAGTACGATTGGGCGCTTTCTTTCCGAGATTCTCTTCCACCACGGGTCCAACAGGAACTCTTGACTTGGGTGGCATCACTTTTCCATCATTGGCTGCTGCCAGATAAACGATACTAGCGGAGGTAGAAAGCCACGCAAATGGATTTCCAATCGTGTTGTTTACTTTTTTAGAAGAAATCTTCCGTGCACTTAAAGCCGTGAAGTCGACCAGCCAAAGTTCAAGACGATCAGGAAAAGTCTGCAAAAAGGCAGCCTTCTTGCTATCGGGAGAAAATTGGAAGTTACTCATCTGCAAGGGAGAAGGTAAATTTGCAATGGACGACAACGATGTCTCTTTCATCGTTTTGATCTTGATACCGATGAAAAAATTATTACGGCTTTGTCCAAAGTTATCAGGGTTGATGCGAAGACCTGCAATGCGTAATTCCGGACGCGAGAGTTCTTCAATAGTTGGGTAATCTGAGCGGTCTAGAAAAACCATCCATGCTTTATCTGGTGAAAAAAGAACTGCAGGAGTTGACGGAGCCTCTACAAGATCTGCAATAGCTTGTGGTGGCCGCTGATAGGTGGCAGCATCTTGGGCAGATACACTTGCAAAGCAAAAAGCAAAAAAGGCGATAAACAATTTTTTCATAGAATTTGGAGATTATGTAGTCGGGCTTTCCGTCAGAAATATATAGAAATCTGGGCTCAATTTAGATTGTATTATGCGAGCGGTAGAAGACCGGCTATGAATGATAGACTTCTTTCATTACCATCCTAAATTCATTCAACATCATAGCAGTCGCGCCCCACACCACTTCGCCTTCAATTTCAAAATGTGGGGCCAGCATGGGGTATAACTTTGCCGCAACTATTTCCTTCGTGAGTACAGCATCATCTCTTAAAAGTTCCTCCACATCTCCTTCAATGATTTTGTCAACTTCTGAAAGTTGCGGAGTAAAACGCGGTTTTCGTTCCGCGAAAGCGATCACAGGAGTAACCAAAAAATTGCTGGGAATCACGAAAAACGGACTGAGCTTTCCAATCACCTTCACTAGGTCGGCCGGTACACCTATCTCCTCTTCTGCCTCTCGCAGAGCTGTTTCCAGATAGCTCTCATCGGGCTCAGACTTGCCCCCTGGGAAACTCACCTGTGCACTGTGAGCACCTACATATTCTTGCCTTTTAGTGAGAGGGAATTTAAGTCGTTCCCCTTCGGGGTAAAGCAAAATCAATACGCTGCCCGGTCTGGGCGGAACCTTGTGTTCAAATTTAGGTTTGATTAGCCCCGTTGGAGTTGCTCGAAGTGGTTCATGCGCTTTATCTCCCGGCAAGGGTTGCGTGAGCCTGATCTCTAATCGCTGTATGATCTCGTGCCAACTCACTTGCAAGCCTTAACCAAATCGGTAGTCATCATCTTATCGCCAAGTTCCTCCGACTTCTTAAACGCAGTACAGGCGAGGGCTGTTTTTCCATTCTTTAGATAAGCCATACCCAAATAGAAATAGATTTTGTCCACAAAATTGTCCATGTCTAACGATTGTTTCAACAAACGCTCTGCTGATGGATAGTCGCCCTTCATCAAATAAAACACACCTTTGTTTCGATACGCCCAGGCATTATATGGATCCGCAGAAATACTCTCATTGATGTCGGCTTCAGCCTTTTCCATCTCATTTAAACTGAGAAAAATAAAACCACGGTTGTTAAGAAAATAGGATTGCTTGGGATCTAGTACGATGGCTTTGTTGACCATTTCTAACGCCTCTTGATAGTTGCCTTGTTCCGTCTCAATTAGAGAAAGTGTATTGTAAATGTTTGGCTCATCTTTCTTTACTTTAGCCAATTTCTCTAACTCCAATTTCGCCACGTAAAAGTCCTTTCGATAAAAATGCACAATAGCATGATTTACTTTGTAATCTATATTGGTCGGTTCTATTTGGATCGATTTAGCAAATGCGTCCAGCGCGTTATCGAACTTGCGCATTTTTGTAAACACCAACCCTTTTGTAAAATACACCAAAGCAGTGTCGGGTTTTGTGGCCGCCACTTTATCTAAATCTTCGACAGCTTTATAATACTCTTTCAATTCGTAGGCAGTATTGGCACGATTCAATAGAGCATTTAGAAAACCAGGCTGACACTCGATCGCTTTGGTGTACTTCTCCATTGCTAACTCAAATCTACCTTGCTCGAAATAGACCGTTCCCAGATTGTTCCATGCATCAGCATAGCAAGGCTCTACCCTTATCGCCTCGCCAAAATAATAGGCAGCCTGATCAAAACTGCGCTGTTTCGTGGCCAAATTGCCTTTCAGTAAAAACTGTTGCAACCGAGCTTCCTTGTTATCTGAACAAGACAAAGCAAAAAACAAGCATAGCAATGAAATCAGGCGCGTCATAACAAACAAAAATACTATAATCCTAACAGGTTTGCCTAACAGTTGTTTCATCCTGTCTAACTGAAATGAATATAACTTTTTACTCAACATCTTTGATTAATTGACAGGAATCTCTTTCTTTGCTGCACAATAACAAATGAAAAACACTCAAAACATCCATCACCACCATCTTGCCTCAGGCTTGTTGGTTGGCTTTATGTTTTGATTTTACGATAAAAACTTAAGAAAGGCTTACCAACATCGGTAAGCCTTTTTTGTTTAAAGGCAGTCAAGGAAATAAATAACTATAGAACGCATACATAAATGAATTCAACTCTTCGAATCGCCATTCAAAAATCGGGTCGCTTACAGGAAGACTCACTAAAGCTTTTGAAAGAAAGTGGTCTTCAATTTAGCAACGGCAAAGACCAGCTAAAGACCCAGGTAAGAAATCTTCCCATTGAACTACTTTTTCTAAGGGACGATGACATTCCACAATATGTGGAAGACAAGGTAGCAGATGCAGGCATTGTGGGTGAGAATGTTTTTGTTGAAAAACAAAAGAAAAATGAATTGGTCAGACGCCTCGATTTCGCCAAGTGTCGATTGTCTATTGCCATCCCCAGATCTGAAAATTTTACAGGTATCTCCTACCTGGAAGGCAAAAATATTGCAACCTCGTTCCCGGTAATTGTTCAAAAGTACCTTGATAAAAATCAAATCAAGGCAGGCATTCATGAGATCAGTGGATCGGTAGAAATTGCTCCAGGTATCGGGTTAGCCGATGCGATCTGCGATATCGTAAGTACAGGCAGCACACTATTAAGCAATGGCTTGAAAGAGGTGGACATTGTCATGCAAAGCGAAGCTATTTTAATCGCAACACCTGAATTAGAAGTTGCTAAAAAGGAGATTCTTGACAAACTACTGTTTAGAATGCAGGCTGTGCAGTCAGCAAAAAACAATAAATACATATTGTTGAATTGTCCGAATGGAGCCATTGAAAAAATTACCAGTGTTATTCCAGGAATGAAAAGTCCGACTATTATGCCACTGAGCAGAGTAGGCTGGTCAAGCTTACATTCGGTGGTAGATGAGAATGATTTCTGGAAAAAAATTGATTTGTTAAAATCATTTGGTGCTGAAGGGATTTTGGTAATTCCTATTGAGAAAATGATCGCTTAGTTTTAAAGATAATGGAAGTCAGAAATCGAGAATTTAGAAGTTAGAATACAGCGTTATGAGAATAGTGAGTAATCCCCAAAAAAACAAATGGCCTGAATTATGTCAAAGGCCACAAATGGAATTGGAATATTTAGACAGCAGTGTTAAAAATATTTTGGCTCGCGTTAAAAAATCCGGAGATGAGGCCTTGAAAGAACTAACGAAACAGTTTGATCAAGTACACCTCAGTCAACTTCAGGTGATGGATGAAGAAGTAAAAAAAGCAATTGAAGAGGTTCCCGAAAGTTTGAAGAATGCTATTCATACTGCAGCAAGCAACATTACCAAA
Source organism: Flammeovirgaceae bacterium (assembly GCA_021299455.1). Lineage (GTDB taxonomy): Bacteria > Bacteroidota > Bacteroidia > Cytophagales > Cyclobacteriaceae > ELB16-189. Next base: position 74,928 of record JAJTGQ010000045.1, read on the forward strand.
TTTCATGCAGCACAAAAGAAAGATGACCTAAAAGTGGAAACTCAGCCGGGCGTTACATGTTGGCGAAAAGGTGTTGCCATTCAAAAAGTCGGAATATATATACCCGGTGGATCAGCCCCACTTTTTTCTACTGTGTTGATGCTGGCCATCCCGGCAAAATTGGCAGGATGTGAGGAAGTGATTCTTTGTACGCCCCCTGATAAAGACGGAAAGATCAATTCAGCGATTCTCTTTGCTGCGTCCATTACGGGTGTCAAAAAAATTTTCAAAGTGGGTGGAGCACAGGCTATAGCAGCGATGGCCTACGGCACCTCAACGATACCAGCCGTCAACAAGATTTTTGGACCGGGCAATCAATTTGTAACAAAGGCAAAGCAATTGATTAACCAGGAAGGCACTGCCATCGATATGCCCGCAGGTCCTTCTGAAGTCTTAGTAATTGCTGATGAATCCGCCAACCCATCTTTTATAGCTGCTGACTTGCTATCACAAGCCGAACATGGTGCCGATAGCCAGGTTGTATTAGTTACTCTAAGCGATGCCATTGTAGAGGCCACACAAAAAGAGTTGACAAAACAGCTCACCAAACTGCCTCGAATGGAGACCGCCCAACAAGCTCTTAAAAACAGCTTGGCGGTCATTTTTTCGTCATTGTCTGCACTCGTTGACTATGTGAATGAATACGCTCCTGAGCATTTAATTATTAATACAACAGATTGCGATTCAATAGCCGAAAAAATTATCAATGCCGGCTCCATTTTTCTCGGACCTTACTCTCCCGAATCTGTCGGTGACTATGCCTCGGGAACGAACCATACGTTACCAACGAATGGATATGCCAAAGCATACAGTGGTGTTTCACTAGACAGCTTTATGAAATACATCACCATCCAAAAACTGACGAAAGAAGGATTGAACGCACTTGGTCCGGTGGTAGAGGAAATGGCAGAGGCCGAACAATTACGTGGACATGCGGAAGCAGTTCGCATAAGGAGAATTTAGAATTTAGAAAATAGAATTTAGAATGGACTTTGAATTGAATAAATTGGTCAGGGCTAATGTAGCCAACTTGAAACCTTATTCATCAGCACGAGATGATTTTAAAGGTGACGCTTCCGTGTTTCTAGATGCCAACGAAAACCCATTTCCTACTGAGTACAATCGATACCCTGATCCTCATCAAAAAAAACTAAAAGAGAAGATTGGTGAAATTAAAGGCGTTGAAACCAATCAAATTTTTTTAGGGAACGGGAGCGATGAACCCATCGATTTATTAATTCGTGCCTTTTGTGAACCCGGTCAAGACAACGTACTCATCCCACAACCCACCTACGGTATGTACACGGTGAGTGCCGAAATAAATGCGGTGACCGTCAAAACAATTCCGCTCACAGAAGACTTTGATATCAACTTGGAGTTGACAAAAAAAACATGGGACAATCGTACCAAGCTCCTGTTTCTTTGCAGCCCCAATAACCCTTCTGGTAATCTACTAGACCTTGACAAGGTTCAAATTCTACTACAACAATTTTCTGGAATTGTAATTGTTGATGAAGCCTATATTGATTTCACTAACTATGATGGCTTTGTTCCTTTGCTAAATAACTTCTCCAACCTAGTCATTCTTCAAACCTTATCAAAGGCGTGGGGTCTTGCCAGTTTACGCTTGGGTATGTGTTTTGCCAGCAAAGAAATTGTAGCCGTGTTGAATAAAATAAAACCTCCTTACAACATCAATGGCATCACTCAACAAATTGTATTAAAAAGCCTTGAAGAAATTGAACAAAAGAACAAATGGGTAGCGGAAATTATTGATGCCAGAGAGTTCGTTGAAAATGAACTTGTGAAAATTCCAGCTGTCCAAACTGTATATCCTTCACAGGCCAATTTTATACTGATTAAAATTGCAAACGCTAAGAG
>JAJTGQ010000009.1 GCA_021299455.1 Flammeovirgaceae bacterium
ACATTTCCATTGTCTCTGAACTCAATTTCACCCAAGTCAAAATATTTCATGGAGGCAGCTACCGCCTCCTCACGGTTGATTTTGTAGAAGCCAGTTAAATGGACGATTCGCATGTCATTGATAATCTTGCCAAGCCACGGAGTATAAGACAATGAACCACCGTAGCCTTTGTCTATAAACGCAAGCTTTCCCGCATTCCAATAAGCTGACGCTGCATCGGGTGAGGTGGCCACTCCCACATCGCCCATTCCAGCTGCACGGCTATCGGGCGTAATTATTAAGAAAGGTACTGCTGTAGTAATATTCTTATTGTTGGGGTCTTGCCCTACAAGGGTTCCTTGCCCTTGTACTTGAGTTTGAGTAGTCAGGTAGTTAATTGTCCCATTTGGTTGACCTTGGGCTGCCAAATAGGCGCCAAAAGTGAAAATGAAGATCCAACCTTTATTTAACTTATTCATCATCAACAGTTAGGCGGTAAAGTTAACTAATTCATTATTATTAATCTGGAGGCCAACTCATTATTTGAGCCGTCCGTTACGGAACGAACAAATAACCGTGCAATGTATAAACCATTGCTTAATTTTCTGCCATCCGGGTTCTCCCCATTCCATTCATCCAAGGTTACCTGATATTGGCTTTCTTTGACATCATGCTCCTGACTATGAACAATCTGCCCTTGCGAGTTATAGACAACGATAGTGGCAACCAAATCTTCGCCCGGACGGCTATGTGTGAATCTGAAACTCGTGGATTCCGTAACCGGATTCGGGAAATTATAGAATTCAGAAATCTGAATTTGGTTTCCATCACTCACCACGAACTCGATTGTTTTCGTACTCGTATTATTGTGCGTATCCGAAACGGTTAGCGAAAGTGAATGCCGTCCCTTTTTCAATGTATCCAGCGGGTAAATAAGCAAGCCTTTTTTGTAGTTATCTTTCTCTGAAATGTAGTAGTCGTTAACCACAAAACGATACTGATTGTCCAAAAGGGCCACCATGTTGTTGGTTGGGATAAATGAAGTTGTGTTCAATCCGCTCTCATCAAAAAGGCGAGCTACCAAATTTGTATTTGGCCCTACAACGCCACCGGCAACATAGGTTGTATCGCCCAAAAAAAGTGTGATTTCCGGTGGTGTATTATCGGGTGTCGGTGACGGTTCTAAGCCGCCAACTAGAAAATTAGAAGAGTATCCAAAAGCATCTTGGTTCGAAGCGGTAGCATAAAGACTTAGTTTGCCCGTTGAAGGTATTGCATCCACATTTCGGGGCATCACAAAGTTAACTTCAAAATTACCATTGATTGCCGAGGCTCTTCCACTAAAGAGTACATTATCCCACTGTGAATAAGTGAAAGGCGAAGTTCCTTCGGAGCCTTTCGTGATTTCAACGATTGGCTTATCATAGAGGGTGATAAATACTTCGCCATTGAAATTCGCTAGTTTCGTTCCGGCTTCTTTTAGTTGCCCTTTTGCTTTAACTTGGGAGAGCCCTTTTAATGTTGAAGACCCAGTAGTTGTTTTTATTTCATCGATCACGACTTCTTTGTTGCTAAAGCCAATGGTCATTGAAGGATCTCCCAGCAAAGAAAAATTCCGATTGGATACACCCGAAATACTTGTGTTTTTTGTGTCGCGAAATATTGAGCCAAGATCACGGTACTTGTTGTTTTCCTTTAGAAATAGTGCTGTATAAAATGCGCGATTGAGGGTAAAATTAGTACTTGAGTTGACGGGACGAGCGGTGGTAACAAGCCCGATTCCTCCGCCTTTAGGTTGTAGTAAAATACGTTCCCCGCTTGATATAATGAAAGGATCATCATTCCTACCAAATTCGCAGGTGGCGGTTACAAACAGTGGATACTCCGGGCTATTTTTCCAGTTTAAAACTATTGTTTCTGTCAATACTTGCTCTTGCATCCAAACTTTCTCAGAGCCATGCCCTGTGTAATTCACGATTGATTTTCCTTTGCGAATGTCCAGATCAAGCGCTCGTGTTGCTGCCGGGCTAGCCGGACCGGTGTTTCGTTGAATTTGGTCGAAGGAATCCAGATATAATTTTTTGATGTTTAACTCTGGATTTGAAACATCGATCGAATTTGCCATTTGATCTGCCTGGCTTTGGTGAATATTAAAGTCTGCATCATCGGCCACAAAAAGTATTTCCTTACGCCAAACGCCTTTTGCTTTTGGATTTGTTTCATACTCGATCAGTTTGTCTACAACCGCCTTTGCCTCCTCTATTTTTTTTACGGGGATCCTGCCTATGCCCACATCCATCGTTGAGTTTTGAGCGGGACTTTCCAGCCAGGCACCCTCGTTATCTTCCAACATTCCAAAATAGTCGTCTGAAGAATACGTTTCAAGTGGGCTTAGCGAATTGAGTGACTCATAGATGGGAACAAAATTGGTGTTGCTGGCTACCCGAGATTTGTAATCGTAAGAGCCACGCCCGAATAGAAGTACATTCTTCAGCGATGAGCCGGGCTTCCGATAAACATCCCTAATGAAATCGCGAATGGCCGTGACATCTTGTTTGCCTCCGGAATACTCGTGATAGACTTGATCAGTAGTAACAACCAGTGTTGACAAACCGTTCTTGCTTTGTCGGTGATTTGCTAATCGCTCTGCTTCCGACCTAAAAGCGGGATGAGTGACAATGATAAGGCTCTTGTTATCGACTGCATGAAGGTTTTGGTTTTTGATCGTGATTTCAAAGGTTGGAGATTTTGTTTTCTCTGAGTCAAAGGCAATAAATTTTTTTAACGAAGATGTGGGTGATGTAGTCAAAAGCGAGGTTCCGCTTAGCGTTAATGATTGTAAAACTGTATTGAACGGATCGGTGATATCCCACACGATTGTTTTTGAATTTACGGATGTTACTTCAAAAGTAGAAACCGTGTTGTCTAAACTTTTCGAAGAAGTAAAAATGGTCTGATCTCCATATAAAGCCAGTTTTCTTTTCATGGTGAAAAGAAAGAAGTCCAGGTATCCTACCGATAGCCCAGCGGTGCTACCTCTGGTAAACTGATATTTCACCTCTTGTGTATTTTGTGCAGCCGCCTTGACAAATGATGAATTAATACTGATCGTATCTTTTGTTATTCTCCCTTTGATGCCATACTGGGTATTTGGTATGGCTAGCACGGGTTGGTCAAGTACAGGCGTGTTGTTAAAAAATACCTTGAATGTGCAATCGCTGATTGATTGCGACATCACATGGCTTGTCATTTTAATGGGTGAGTTGTCAATGATGCCAGCGATGTTAAATCGAATGACAGCCTCCGGGGTATTGTCAAATTGTTCGCCAAACCACAGGCGCCCTGATTTTAATAGGTTATATTTTTCAGTTTCATAATATGCAAAGTCATCGAATTCCTGCACGATAGGAAATATTCCCTCGATTGTTGCTTGATTGATAATTCTCTTGCCTGGAGTTGCGCCAACGGATAGAAAGTAGAAGTTCTTATCGGCATAAAGATGATTCTCGTATTCAAAGATTTCTTTCTGCTGATTATATCCATATTTATCTGGCCCCTGACCAAAAAAGAAGATAAAATCTCCTCTGTCAAACTTTCCATCTGCTTCACCTGAAACAAATAGTGATAACTGAACCAGATCGGCAATTCTTGATTTGTTGTTTGGCTGCGGAAGCATTCCATTGCCACCTGAAAAGAGCTGAATATTTCGAGGATCGATTTGATCGGGATTAATACCTGTCTTTCTTAGAAGTTCGTAGTCAATTTTGTAAACACCATCATTTTCCACAGAAAGTTTATGCCAATCGCCAGTAGAAAGTACTGACGTGACTTGACCGCACGTTGGGAGCGCCAATGCATAGAAAAGCCAAAGTGTAAACGCTATTTTTAATTCTTTAGTCAAGTCTATTGTTTTTCAAATCGTAGGCCGCCACCTATCAACGATGTGAGGATGTAAAGTAGTATAATCAAAGGGACTGCTGCTACCTGAAAAATGATTAATAATACTGCCGAAAGGCCAATAAAGCTAAAACGTGACCGATTGTCTGCCCATGTAAAGTTTTTGAATTTAAACGCAAAGAATTTTATTGGAGAAACCATCAAAAGGGAGAACACAATAGTAATTAAAACCAAGAGCCAATCTTGACTTAGCCAGGTAGCTACGCTTCCAGAAAGTAGCGGTAGGGAAGTGATAAAAAGAGTATTTGCAGGGGTATTTAGTCCCTTAAAGGAATCTGTCTGCGATTCGTCTACATTGAAAATGGCTAGTCGCAATGCAGAGAAGGCAGCAATCATAAATGCTGCATAGGGCAGCCAAGCGATGGGTGATGACGAAGCAATTAATTTGTACATCACCAGAGATGGCAATACGCCAAAGCTTACTACATCGGCCAATGAATCCAATTCTTTGCCAATAATAGAGTGGACTTTCAACAGTCGTGCAGCGAAGCCATCCAAAAAATCAAAAAGGGCTGCGACCCAGACAAAATAGGCCGCGGGAATACTTCTTTCCTCGAGGCAGTAAACGATCCCTAAGCAACCACAAATCAGGTTACAACAGGTTAGAAAATTGGGGATGTATTTTTTTATGTTCATACTCAATGGGTCAAGGCGCAGAAAGGGTTTAATTTTTTTTCTTCACCTATTGTTGTTGTAGGGCCATGTCCTGAATACACTACCACGTCATCAGGTAATAGAAAGAGTTTCTGTTGTATGCTTTTTAGCAATATGTCAAAATTGCCACCGGGAAGATCTGTTCGCCCAATGCTTCTCTTAAAAAGTACATCGCCACTAAAAATAGTTTTCTTTTGCTCATCATAAAACGCAATGTGCCCCGGAGAATGGCCAGGAAGAAATAGAATTTTCCAGGTTGTATTCCCAAAAATAAAAGTCTCGTTTTCTTCTAAGAACCGATCGGGGAGTGTGGGCTGGTAGCCCGCAAAGCCATAGTTGGAGGCATATGATTGCACGGCCAGCAGCACCCTTTCATCGTGTCTGTTGATGAGTAAAGGAACTTTGTATTTCGTTTTACAATGAAAATTGCCCAATACGTGATCAATATGGCAATGGGTGTTGAGAATAAACTTGACAGTCAAACCTTTCGAAGTTATAAATTGATCAAGTTCGGCTTTCTCAGTTGGTTCGTAGCACCCCGGATCGATGATTACCGCTTCCTTGGTTTCGTCAAATGCTAGGTAGGTGTTTTCAGAAAATGGATTGAAAACAAACGATTGGATAATCATCCCGCAAAATTACGAAAACTTGCTTGGCTGGTACTTGATTAGCTCGCCATGCAGTACTTTTGTTCTCTATTATTTTTATCGAACCTCAAGTTGACTATATTATTGTTGGCCAGGGCCTTGCAGGTTCTGCCTTAGCTATACGGCTTTTGGAAAGAGGTAGAAGAGTATCTGTTTTCGATGAGCCGCTAAAGAATAATTGCTCACGTGTGGCAGCAGGGTTGTTCAATCCCATAACCGGAATGGGCATTGTGAAGACTTGGTTGGCGGAAGAGGTTTTTGCTTCGTTGCATGCCTTCTATACTGGCTGCGAGAAGTTATTTGGCCAACGATTTTTCTTCCCTTCCTTACTTTATCGACCGTTTAATTCTGCCGAAGAGCAGAATAACTGGATGGTCAAATCAGCTGAAAATGGGGTGAGTACTTTTGTGGAAAAGATATATACTGAGTCGGGTTTTGGAAAAGAAGTAAATGATCCCTTTGGTGGGATTTTATTGAACACTTGTGGGTATTTAGATACCGTATCTTTTTTAGCCTCGACCAGAAATTTTCTGATTTCAAATAATTCCTGGAGCGATTCTCATTTTGCGGTAGAAGACGTAGAGCTATCGGGCGAGTCGGTTTCGTACCAGGGAGTGACCGCTCGTAAGATTATTTTTTGCCAGGGAATTGAAGCAAATCCTTTTTTTGATTGGCTTAACATTCGGCCTCTGAAAGGAGAAACGGTAACATTAAATTTGGATTTTGAGCCCGTTGTGATTTTTAATAAGGGCGTTTATATCGTTCCATCCAATGGAAACTCTACCTACAAAGCTGGTGCAACGTATGAGCTAAAAAACCTGAGCCCTGACGTGACTGACAAAGCCCGGGTTGAGTTAGTTGAGAAGTTAACCGGACTGTTAAAAAATCCCTTTTCTGTGGTAGCACAGGAGTGGGGCATCCGGCCAACCACTATTGATAGGCGACCGATTATTGGATCTCATCCACTCTACAAAAATTTAGTTATTTTTAACGGACTGGGGACAAAAGGTGTAAGTTTAGCTCCTTATTTTTCTGCCCATATAGCCCATTGGTTGGAAGGCAAAGCGGAAATACTGAAGGAAGTAAATATTAAGAGATTTAATGCGTTATATTCGAAATCTTAAGCCGAACAAAGCAAATATGAGAAGGATTGGGGGGGTATTTTTAGTCTGGATGTTAGCAACGGGTGCAGTTCACGCGCAGCAAACCATAGAAACCTTTGGTCAAAATCGAATTCAATTCAAGAAATTTGACTGGAAATACCTGAGTTCTGAGAATTTTGATGTCCATTTCTATGGAGAACGCAGGAAGGTGGCGGAAGAAGCCCTTCAATACCTGGAGTCGGAGTTTGATCGAATTACTGACTTGATTGGTTTTTATCCATCTCAAAAGACAAAGGTGTTTTTGTACAACTCTGTGACTGATTTGCAGCAAAGCAATATTGGCCTGAACCACACAAGGTACAGTGCGGGTGGCGAGACAGAGTTCATAAAGCCCTATGTAGAAATAGCCCATCCGGGAAATCTGGACGAATTCAAGGAAGAATTGATTTTCAAAATGTCTGATTTGATGGTGAATGAGATGATGTTTGGTGGCAGCTTAAAGGACATGTTTCAGAATTCGGTGTTGCTGAATTTGCCTGAATGGTTTATTGAAGGAAGCTCTTATTATGTGGCTCATGGGTGGGACGAGGAGATGGACGATTTTGTCAGGCAGCTGGTACAAAGTAATAGAGTAAATAAAGCATTGCGTTTTTCTGGAAAGGAGGCTGCGTTGGTAGGCCAGTCGATTTGGAACTTTATTGTTGAAAAATATGGGAAGAGCAGCATCAACAATATCCTTAACTATACACGAATCATTCGTAATGAAGAACGCAGCATTTTAATCACGCTTGGCATACCGTTTAAACAATTGTTGGTGGATTGGCGGGCTTTCTATAGTGGTATGGAGAAAAAAGTAAGTCAGAGCTATATGCCATTACAGGACTCCACTCGGTTTACGGAGAACCATCGCAGAACGTTGACTTACACTACCGTGAAGATCAGCCCTGATGGGAAAAAGATTGCATATGCTGAAAATGATCGAGGAAGCTTTACGGTAAAAGTAAAGTCATTAGAAAGTGGCAAGGAAAAAATCATTTTAACGGGCGGGAAGCGAGCCATTAAGCAAACTGTTGACTATCGCATACCCTTGCTCAGTTGGGCTGATGCTAATACGCTAGGTGTAATTGGTGTGAAAAAAGGGCAGTATATATTTTGGCTCTATGATCTCAATAGCAAAACGAAGCTACCTCGAGAACTGGATAAGTTTTCAAATATCCGAAGTTTCAACTTTTCGAATAACGGGAGACTCGTAGTTGTCAGTGCTGACTTCGAAGGTCAGAATGATTTATTTTTGCTAAGCAGTCGTAGAGATCGGACGAAAAGACTTACCAACGATAAGTTTGATGATCTGGATCCGGCTTTTATACCCAATACCAATACAGTTGTTTTTAGTTCTAACAGACCGTCCGATTCGTTGAATGTTTCTGTCAAGGGGCTGCAAAAACTTTCGCCTAACTACAATCTTTTTTTGTACAACATTGACACCACAGTAAACTCGTTGAAGCGCGTTACCAATACATTGAGCAAAGATTTCCATGTTCGGCCCGTAGATGAAAATAATTTTTTCTACCTGAGCGATCAGCGGGGCATTACCAACTTGTTTAGGTATAATATGTCCACAGGTATTTATTCGCAGCTAACTAACTACAACTCCAGCGTTAAAGATTTTGACATCAACTACGGCAATAAGATGCTAGCGGTGGTGCTAACTCAATCTTTGAGAGAAGATATTTTTATTGAACACAACCGGAATTTTGATCGACAGGTTTTTACTCCCGCTACCCGCAGAAAGGAAGTGGCTCAGGCAAGGGTTTTAACGGAGCGAAAAAAGAAGGAGCAGCCAAAAGCAACCTCCATTAAAGATTTGATCAATGCTCGTCTTAAGGAAAAAATAGATACTGTAAAATCAGAGCCTCTGCAACCGGCTGTGGAGCAGCCAGTAAAAAAGGACACCGTAAAAGCCATCCAAAAAAATGCCAACATTAATACTGATGATTATACATTTGATGAGTTAGCACCAGTCATTGCAAAGGTCGATAGCGTTCCAAAAAAAGAATTGTTGAAGCCGACAGAGAAACCCTTAAACACTGACGACTATGTGTTTGAAGAGGAGGCCATTAAGAATAAACAGCCGAGCGAGACATTCCTGACGCGCTATATGAAAGCCAGAGAAGTAAACCGGGTCAAGGGGCCGTTTCCGTATTTTCCAAAATTCAGCTATGAAAATATTGTCACCAGTTTTGTGATCGATCAACTTCGCGGCCCGGGGTTGAAGCTAGAAGTGCAGATGAATGATATGTTGGAGAATTATCGAATTTTTGGTGGTCTTCAAACAGCTTTTGATTTTAAAAGTGGAGATATGTTTGGGGAGTTTCAATATTTGCCAAACCGAGTTGATTACAGCATTCGTTTTGATCGGAAGGTAATTTTCTGGCAGCCGTTGCTGAGGGAATCAGCTGAAGACGAGAGACAAAAATATTCGTTTCAAAAACTAGAGTTGGGCGCCTCTTATCCAATATCTGTGCGAACACGGATTACACTAAAACCATTTGCAGGCTACACACAATATGTTGACTTGGGAAAAACAATTCCTGCTGCTGGTGTTCCCACGTTCTTGCCTTCGCGATCACAAACCTATCTAGGAGGCCGAGCAGAGATTGTTTACGATAATTCTATCACGACAGGGCTGAACATTATTGAAGGTACTCGAGGAAAACTGAGTGCAGTCTTCTATGAAGGAGTCGGTAATTCACGAAGAAGCTTTAGTCAGGTTTCGGTGGATATCAGACGGTATCAAAAAATATACAAAGAGATCGTTTTTGCTGTGCGTGGCTATGCTGGAAGCTTCTTTGGCGCGGCTCCAAAGAGCTATCTATTAGGTGGAACCGACAATTGGTTTAGTAATTGGTTTGGCCCCAATACGGGGCAAGCGTTCAATAGAGACGGAGCATTGAATCCATTGGTTCATCCGGTCGGATCATACAATGAAAATCTTCTTTTTTCAGAATTCGTCAATCTTCGAGGCTTTGACTATGGTACGCTTTACGGAAATAGTGCAGCCGTTCTCAACGCTGAATTGCGTGTGCCCCTTGTGCGTGCGTTGTCGAGTGGCCCCATCACTTCCAATTTCTTCAGAAACTTGCAGCTCATCGGTTTCTATGACATTGGCAGTAGTTGGACTGGACCCATTCCACTTGACAATCAAAGCGTGGGTCGGGTGAGAAATGTGCCCGAGCGATTTACTTCTGGTAATCCTTTTCAAGTTGAAATTCGAGAGTACTTGAATCCATGGCTTTATAGCTATGGGTTTGGATTTAGATCCGTAGTTTTTGGTTATTACCTGAAATTCGATTTGGCATGGCCGGTCGAGAATTTTGTCGTAAAAAGCCCACGTGCATTCGTGGCCATCGGTTTTGATTTTTAAAAATAGACTACATGATTAGATCAATGACTGGCTTTGGCCAAACCTCTTCCAGTTCAGGTTCTCTGGCTATTGCTGTCGAAGTGAAGTCTCTAAATTCTAAATTTCTCGATCTGAGTTTGCGCTTGCCGCGGAGGTTTTCCGAGAAGGAATTGGAACTACGCACATGGGTTGCAGATAGACTAGAACGCGGAAAAATTTCTTTGTCCATAGATTATCAACAGACGGCTCGGCCAGAAATCGCTCAGCGCTATAACGAAGAACTGTTTGTCGCTTATTATAAGGAGCTCAAGCGGCTGGCCGACAAAGTTTCCTCAACAACAGATTCAATTTTTCAAATTGCTCTTTCTTCACCTGATGTAGCTATCGCCAATGGTAAAGAAGAATTGGATCCGGCTGAGTGGGAAAATGTACGTAGTTTGATCGGGGAGGCCATTGAAAAATGCGAATCATTTCGACTTGCCGAAGGCAAATCTCTGGAGAAGAAATTGATCGACTATATAGATACGATTAGGAAGGGTTTGTTTGCTGTAGAAGAGATTGATCCCAAGCGGATAGAGAAAATCAGGAGTCGAATCAAGGGCAACGTGAAGGAGCTTTTTGGAGGTGAAGGATTCGATGCGAATCGCCTCGAACAAGAGATTATTTTTTACATTGAAAAGCTCGATATCCACGAAGAGCGCGTACGCCTTAAAACGCATTTGGATTATTTTATCCAAGTGCTCAGCGACAAGCAAGCGAGCGGCAAGAAATTGGGCTTTATCGCACAAGAAATTGGAAGGGAGATCAACACGATCGGAAGTAAAGCCAATGATGCAGAGATGCAGCAGCAGGTGGTGATGATGAAAGAAGAACTGGAGAAGATAAAGGAGCAGCTAAACAACGTCCTTTAAAAGCAATCTCTAATTTTGATTTACAATTGGGCGTAACAAAAACGCAAACAAAAAAAGGGGAACTAAATTCCCCTTTTTTTGTAGCTACCTCTATTCACTCTTTTTTTCTTTCGTGGAAGCTTTTCCCTTTTTTGTTTTGATGGTCAGCACATCACCCGTGCCTTCATAATCGGCCATAATGATAGCACCCTCTGTGACTTCTCCTTTCAGGATTTCCTCCGCAACGGGATCTTCCAAATATTTTTGAATAGCACGATTTAATGGTCTCGCGCCAAATTGTTGATCGTAGCCTTTTTCCGCTAAGAAGTCTTTTGCTTTTTCAGTTAATTCAACCGTGTATCCGAGAGTTAGTATGCGAGCAAATAATTTTCCAAGTGTGATATCAATGATCTTGTGTATGTGCTCTCGCTGCAGGGAATTAAACACAATAACATCATCAAGTCGGTTTAAAAATTCTGGAGAGAATGCACGCTTCAACGCATTTTGAATGGTTGATTTCATTACTTCCTCATCATTTTCGCGGCTGGCTTTGGTGGTGAAGCCGATACCAGAGCCAAAATCTTTGAGATCGCGCACTCCGATATTGGAAGTCATGATAATGATCGTGTTACGGAAATCAACTCTACGCCCTAATCCATCTGTGAGTATTCCATCGTCTAAAACCTGCAGCAAAATGTTAAAGACATCTGGGTGAGCTTTCTCGATTTCATCCAGCAACACAACACTATACGGTTTCCTCCGAACTTTTTCAGTTAACTGACCGCCCTCTTCATACCCTACGTATCCAGGAGGTGCACCCACCAAACGTGATACAGAGAATTTTTCCATGTACTCACTCATGTCGATGCGAACAAGTGCATCTTCCTTATCGAAGAGGTAAGTTCCCAAAACCTTCACCAACTCTGTTTTACCAACACCTGTAGGTCCAAGGAAAATGAAAGAGCCAATTGGTTTTTTTGGATCCTTCAGACCAACTCTTGTGCGTTGAATCGCGCGCGTCAGTTTCTTTATTGCTTCTTCTTGCCCGATCACCTTGCTACTCAGCTGTTCGGCCATGCCCAAAAGTTTGTTGCTCTCTTTCTGTGCAATGCGGTTTGCTGGTATACCCGTCATCATACCAACGACATCAGCCACATTGTCTTCGGTAACCGTGTATTTCTCGGTTCTCGTTTTCTCTTCCCATCTGGCTTTGGCTAGGTCAAGTTGCTCAATCAGCTTCTTTTCCTTATCGCGAAGTTGAGCGGCCTCCTCATACTTCTGACTCTTAACAACCCGATTCTTTTCTTTTTTTACATCTTCAATAGCCGCTTCGAATTTTACAATATCGTCTGGCACATGAATGTTGTTGATGTGCACCCTTGCCCCGGCCTCGTCCATCACATCGATGGCTTTGTCGGGCAGGAATCGATCACTGATATAACGGTCAGATAATTTTACACATGATTCTAAGGCTTCTTTCGTATACGTTACGTGGTGGTGGTCTTCGTATTTTTCTTTGATATTCTCCAGGATCTGAATGGTTTCATCTACTGATGTGGAGTCTACCATCACCATTTGAAATCTCCTCGCAAGTGCACCGTCTTTCTCAATATACTGACGGTATTCATCCAGGGTTGTCGCGCCAATACATTGTATTTCTCCTCGTGCGAGAGCAGGTTTGAACATATTGGAGGCATCTAACGAGCCAGAGGCTCCACCAGCACCGACAATTGTATGTAGCTCATCGATGAACAAAATAACATCAGCCGATTTTTCCAATTCGTTCATGACGGCTTTCATTCGCTCTTCAAATTGCCCGCGGTATTTTGTACCAGCGACCAGCGAAGCGAGATCAAGCGTGACCACACGCTTGCCAAACAAAACGCGAGAAACTTTCTTCTGAATAATACGAAGCGCTAATCCTTCCGCAATGGCCGTCTTGCCCACGCCCGGCTCTCCTATCAATATGGGGTTATTCTTTTTTCTACGACTCAGAATTTGAGCTACCCGTTCTATTTCTTTTTCTCTGCCAACGATAGGGTCAAGTTTGTTGTCTTCCGCTAGTTTAGTTAGGTCACGACCGAAGTTATCAAGCACTGGTGTACGCGACTTTTCCATTCCCTTTTTCTCTTTGCCTGCACCTGCCCCGCTGCCAAACATTTTGGATGAATCATCATCCGGTTCGTCTGTATCCGAGGAAGCAGTAGGTTGCTCGTGCTGATACTCCAGCATTTCTTTGACTACATCATAAGCAACATCAAACTTGTTTAGGATTTGTGTGGCAAGATTATCCGGATCGCGAAGAATAGAAAGGAGTAAGTGTTCTGTACCGATCAACTGAGCTTTAAATACTTTGGCCTCCAGATAAGTGATCTTTAGCGTCTTTTCAGAAGCACGCGTTAATGGAATATTTGCCAAGTTTTTGATTTCATGAGTAGCCGTACCTTTGGAAATTTTTTCGATCTCTCCGCGGAGTTGATCAAGAGGCACACCTAATTTTTTTAACACGCCTACCGCAACACCTTCGCCTTCGCGAATCATTCCCAAGATAAGGTGTTCTGTGCCGATGTAGTCGTGACCTAAACGCAATGCTTCTTCCCGACTCAGTGAGATTACTTCTTTGACACGGTTGGAAAATTTGGCTTCCATATTTGACATAGTGTATTGATATGTGTAAATGTAAAGTTTTAGAGACTATAATTCCAAACCCACTCCATTCATCCCATGAAATGACTTTTTGAAACCGAACTAGTAACGCTGACTTGAATTTATTTGTTCAATGAGCGCAATGAAGCACGTAAAAGGTCAATTGACTTTGGCCCTTCGCAAAACAACAAGTCAAGGATGCTGAGATTGGAAACAAAAGTGTTGCCAAAGACTTGTTGATAGGATATTGGGTGATAGAATGTCCGTTCGAAGGCCACTTGTTTTGGGCTTATTGTTCCGCGAAGGTCTGAAACAGCGTAGGAAGGCACTTTTTCATACTGCTGAGTAGTTGAAACTTCTACTTTTAGGTGAGTGACTCGCAGACAGAATGACAGCAAGTCTTTGTTAAGGTTAAGTAAATGTTCGTGACCCAGATAAATTATCTTTTTTAGCTCGTCCGCATAATGTTCAAAGTAGGGCGCATTTCGATAGGCTGATTCGATACTTCGCCAATGATTGTTTTGCCATTTTTGTTGATAGTCTATCCGTATTTCTTGAACGGAAACTTTGCCGTGTTTTTCTTTTAGCGGCACAATCAGCATCTGAACACCTTGCGAAGTGTTGATATAGCACCTATTGCGAAAAGTCTGTTTGAGGTAGTGTTCGTGAAATTCTAATTCAACCACATCAAAAGAAAGCAGTGCACAAAAGTATTCGAGGCAGGGAAGATACTGCAACTCAATCCGAGCAATCTTCTTCAACGGTATAGAAAAGAATTACTGAAGCATCTTAAGCAAAGTGCTGAGTCGCTGTTTCAGACTTCTTCTATCGATGATGAAATCCAAGAAGCCGTGTTCTAATACAAACTCTGCACTTTGAAAGCCTTTGGGAAGGTCTTTGCCGATTGTTTCACGGATTACACGAGGTCCTGCAAAACCAATAAGAGCACCAGGTTCTGCAATATTAAAATCGCCCAACATCGCATAAGAGGCAGTTACTCCGCCTGTGGTTGGATCTGTTAGCAACGAGATGTAAGGGATTTTAGCTTCGTCCATCAAAGCCAATTTAGCCGATGTCTTAGCCATTTGCATTAGTGAAAGCCCTGCCTCCATCATGCGTGCACCACCTGACCGTGAAATCATCAAGAAAGGTGTTCTTGTTTTAAGCGAATGATCAATCGCTCGTGAGATTTTTTCGCCCACCACAGAACCCATTGAACCACCGATAAAAGTGAAATCCATACAAGCCACACAAAGATCAAGGCCATTGATTTTTCCATAAGCTGTTCTAACCGCATCTTTCAATTGAGTTTTAGATTGCGACTCTTTTATTCTCTTGGGATAGGGTTTAGTGTCTACGAATTTAAGCGGATCGCCCGATTCCATATTGGCATCTAACTCGGTAAACTCGTTGTTATCGAACAAGATTTCAAAATATTCTTCTGACCCGATTTTTACGTGAAGATCCTCTTCCGGAACTACGTATGCGTTGTTCTTAAGCTCACGTGTATGGATTATTTTTCCACCGGGTGATTTGAACCAAAGCCCATCGGGCACTTCCCGTTTTGATTCTGTTGGGGTGAGAATTCCTTTATCGGTACGTTTGAACCAAGGCATTTCTTTTATTTTTTGATTTAAGAATTACGATTTTTGATTTTTGATTTGAATTTTATTAACTCACATTTTTACTTGAAGGGAAAATCCCCAATTCAAAAATCTTAATTCAAAAATAATTCTATGCTATATCAATCGTCTTATCCAGGTAAACATCCTGTATAGCTTGCAGGATTTCTACTCCTTCTTTCATGGGGCGCTGGAATGCTTTTCTTCCTGAGATCAATCCCATACCACCAGCTCTTTTATTGATTACGGCCGTGCGAACTGCATCTGCCATGTCGCTAGATCCTTTTGAATCGCCACCGGAGTTGATTAGGCCGGCACGTCCCATATAACAATTTACTACTTGGTAGCGGCACAAGTCTATGGGATGGTCAGATGTAAGTTCTGTGTAAATACGCTCATCCAATTTTCCATAAGAACTGCCACCTGTATTCAATGCTTTATAACCACCATTGTTTGTAGCTAATTTTTGTTTGATAATGTCGGCTTGGATAGTAACGCCTAAATGGTTTGCTTGACCGGTTAAATCAGCGGAAGTATGATAGTCAACACCGTCTTTTTTGAATGCGTCATTGCGCGTGTAGCACCAGAGTATGGTGGCCATACCCAATTCATGAGCACGCTCAAACGCAGCGGATACTTCCTGTATCTGACGAGTGGCATTTTCCGATCCAAAATAAATCGTAGCACCAACTGCAATCGCGCCTAAGTTCCAGGCATCATCCACTGAACCATACATCACCTGATCTGCCTGGTTTGGGTACGTCAATAATTCGTTGTGATTTATTTTTACAATAAAGGGAATCTTGTGTGCATATTTTCTCGACATCATGGCGAGTCCACCAAAAGTAGTAGCGACTGCATTGCATTCGCCCTCGATCGCCAATTTGATAATATTTTCAGGGTCGAAATAGATTGGGTTTTTGGCAAATGAAGCGCCTGCGCTATGCTCGATACCCTGATCGATAGGGAGTATTGATAAGAAGCCAGTTCCGCCTAGCCGGCCTTTATTGAAAAGGCTTTGAAGACTGATAAGAGTTGGTGTGTTTCTATTGGAGACGGAAAAAATACGATCTACGAAATCAGGGCCCGGCAAGTGAAGATGATCTTTTGAAATGGTCTTGCTCTTGTGAGTCAAAAGAGACTCGGCATCTTTACCAAGCAATTCGGTGGTGGAGGGTCTTGCCATTGTTATTTGTTTTAGTGAGGGGCAAATATAGTTTTCCGTGCCAATTCATCCAAGGTAATCTCTAAATGCAAAAAACCCATTTCAATGGGTTGAAATGGGTTTTTTGATTTTTATTTTTTGGATTAGGCTGCTTTAACGGCTGCTAATTTTTCTTTGATTCTGGCAGACTTGCCTTGGCGGCCTTTTAAGTAGAACAATTTCGCTCTGCGAACCTTGCCGGCCTTCACGAATTCAATTTTTTCGATGCTCGGGCTTAAAAGGGGGAATACACGCTCAACACCAACGCCATTGGAAACTTTTCTTACAGAAAAGCTTTCTCCATTGGTTGAAGTACCTCTCCTGTAAAGGACAACTCCCTGGAATTGCTGAATCCTTTCTTTATTTCCCTCGCTGATCTTTACATGCACGCTGATGGTATCGCCTGACTTAAAGCTTGGTATACCTGCTCTTTTAGAGGCTAGCTCTTGCTCTACAATTTTCATTAAATCGGCCATACTACTCGGTTTTTAAAATGGACTGCAAATATAGGCGAAGAAGTTGAATTTCGAAGTCCGGACAGAGAAAATTCCTTTTAAGAAGTTAAATCCATGTTTAAATCGGGCCTTCTGGACTTAGTCCTTTCCAGGGCTTTTTCCTGCTTCCAGTCTTCAATTTTGGCCTTATGCCCGGAAAGCAATACATCTGGCACCTTCCAGCCATTATACTCTGCCGGGCGGGTGTAAACAGGAGGCGCAATAAGGCCATCTTGAAAGGAGTCGCTTAGCGCGGATGTTTCATCATTGAGCACACCAGGAAGTAAGCGAATTACCGAGTCGGCCACTACGGCTGCGGCCAATTCTCCCCCAGAAAGCACATAATTCCCTATGCTGATCTCCCTGGTAATAAGATGCTCCCTTACACGTTCATCAATTCCTTTATAGTGACCACACAACAAAATCAGGTTTTCTTTAAGACTCAATTGGTTGGCGATAGACTGATTCAGTAGGTCGCCATCCGGGCTCATATAAATGATCTCATCATAGACTCTTTCGGCTTTCAATGCAGTAATGCATCTGTCAATAGGCTCAATCATCATCACCATTCCTGCGCCACCACCAAAAGCATAGTCATCTGTAGCGCGGTGTTTGTGGGTGGAATATTCTCTTAGATCATGGACTTTTACGGTAACGAGTCCTTTTTCCTGCGCTCTCTTTAAAATGGAGTCTGAGAAAGGACTGTCCAATAGCCGAGGCAAACAGGTAATGATATCCAAACGCATAATTCTAAATATCTAAAAAGCCATCGGGCAAAGCAACTTTAATGACTTTCTTGGTTTTGTTGGTGCTAACAATGAATGGACTATTCAATGGAACGAGCACTTCTTTTCCCTTTACGTCTACTGACAATAGCCGGTTGGGTCCGGAATTTGAGATTTCCGTAATACTGCCCAATTCGCCTAAAGTCTCATCAATCACTGTAAAACCAATTACTTCATCATCATAAAATTGGCCACGCTTCAACTTAGGGCGCGCTTCCTTTGGCAAGTAAAGGCTACAGCCCTTTATTGCATTGGCTTGTTCTATCGAGTTGATTTCGTCAAATCGCACAAACGCTTTGTCGCCACGGTCGGAAAGCTCTTTTATAAAGTAGGGCACAAGGGTATTTTTCTGTTCTATGAAAACAGAATCCACGGAATCTAAATCCATTGGCTCTGTAACAATAACTGTTACTTCGCCTTTTAGCCCGTGTGCCTTGGCAACATAACCAATTTTGTAACAGTCCCGTTTTTCCATGATTTTGTTAAAATAAAAATGCCATCCCCAAAAGGCGATGGCATTTTTTGTATTGAAAATAAGATATTATGCCTGCTCTTCTGCCGCAGGAGCCTCTCCTTCTGCCACTTCAGCTGCTGGTGCAGCAACGACTACCTCAGCCTTCTTGCGAATAGCTTCAGCACGTGCTTCTCTTACTTTAGATTCTGCTGCTTTTCTTGCCTTCGCTTGATCTTCCTTAGATTTTGACAATCCAGAGATTTTCGACTGAATGCTTGCCTCTTTTGCTTTTAACCAATCTGCCAATTTCGCATCAGCAGCTTCTTGTGTTAAAGCGCCCTTATCCACACCAATCTGTAAATGTCTCTTGTACATGATGCCTTTGTATGAAAGCATAGCTCTCACCGTATCAGAAGGCTCTGCCCCCACCATCAACCAATGGAAGGCTCTGTCTTCTTTAATTAGAATTGAAGCGGGGTTTGTAGCTGGATTGTAGGTACCAATTTTTTCGATAAATTTTCCATCTCTGGGCGCTCTTGCGTCAGAAACCACAATGTCAAACATCGACAACTTCTTGCGGCCTCTGCGGGCCAATCTCAATTTTACCATTTTCTCTTACGTTTTTAATGTTGGAACACGTCCGTTTTTAAAAGGATCGCAAAGGTAATCGGATTTTGAATATATGCCAACGCGGGGTGCAAGAAAGTCAAAAAATCATCCATTCATTCAATACGATAGTGTCATAGTATTGAAAATCAGGCGATAAACACCGGCAAACCTCAATAAACACATAATATTTGTTCAAGCGATTATTAGGTTTTTAATTCTTGTCACGAGATTATACATTTGGTAGCTTTTTAAATAAATCATGGACAAATACAGCTATATATCCAATGCCGATACGAGCTATATCGATCAGCTCTATCAGAATTACAACCAAGATCCCACTTCTGTCGACCCTACCTGGCAAAAATTCTTTGAGGGATATGATTTTTCCTCGCAACGCTACGGTGAAAATGGACAAGCATCGCCTGCAGAAGCCCCCAATATTAAGGAAACCTATGTTCGCACACTTATTTTTGCATATCGCTCTTTTGGACATTTAAAGTCAAACACTAACCCGGTACGTACCAGAAGAGACCATGGCGTACAGTTAGATCATACCAAATTTGGGTTAACAGATTCTGATTTGGATACGGAGTTTGAGATTGCTTCTGAAATTGGGATGCCAAAATCTTCTTTGCGGAAAATCATTGAACGGTTGAAGGTGTTGTACTTAGGAACGATTGGCTTTGAGTATAACTTCATTCGCAATGACGAAGTGAGAAGTTGGTTCTTTGACAAAATTGAAAAAGAGTATTTTAGTTATAACCCAAATCAGGAAGAAAAAAAGCGAATCCTTGGCAAGTTGAATGAGGCAGTTGTTTTTGAAAATTTCTTGCACACTAAATTCTTAGGTCAAAAGCGTTTTTCATTGGAAGGTGGTGAAAACACAATCCCATCGTTGCAGACCATCATTAATAAAGCGGCTGAGTTGGGTGTAAAAGAAGTTGTAATTGGGATGGCACATAGAGGTCGGCTGAATGTGCTAACCAATATTCTGGGAAAGATCTATGAGCAGATTTTTACGGAATTTGAGGGTAACATCAACCCCGATCTAACAATGGGAGATGGAGATGTAAAGTACCATCTCGGCTACAGCAGTATTATTGATACCCCGTCTGGGAATCCGATCTATTTAAAATTGACACCTAATCCATCCCATCTGGAAGCTGTTAATCCGCTGGTGGTCGGCTACACTCGCGGGCAAATCGATGATGAGTATCAGGGTGATTTGAGTAAGGGCATGGCGATTCTGATTCATGGGGATGCGGCAGTCGCAGGCCAGGGCATCGTGTATGAAGTGATTCAAATGTCAGGATTACCCGGCTATACAACCGGTGGGACAATTCATTTCGTGATTAATAATCAAGTGGGCTTTACCACGGACTATGATGATGCTCGCACCAGTATATATTGTACGGATATCTCCAAAATTGTCGATGCCCCTATCCTACACGTAAATGGAGACGATGCAGAGGCAGTGACCTTCTGTTCCAATCTAGCTGTTGAATACCGCCAAAAATTCGGCAAGGATATTTTTATAGATATGCTTTGTTATCGCAGGCATGGTCACAATGAAAGTGATGAGCCAAAGTTTACTCAGCCCAAGCTTTACAATTTGATTGCGAAGCATCCTAATCCAAGGGAAGTTTATGTTAAAAGATTGATAGAGCGTGGTGATGTTGACGCTTCGCTGGCGGATGAAATGGATAAGAGTTTCCGGAGCCAGTTGCAGGATCGATTGAATGAAGTAAAACAAAAACCACTACCGTATAAGCCTCAGCAGGTGGAGAATGAATGGGAGAAGTTACGGAAATCAACACCTGAAGATTTTGACCAATCTCCCGACACAAGTATAAAGCAAGCACTGATCGATAAAGTGGCCAAAGCACTCACTACGATTCCGGAAGGGTTTAAGCCAATCAAGCAAATTGAAAAATTATTGAAAGACCGAACTAGTGCTTTTTTTGAGACAAAAGTGTTGGGCTGGGCAGAAGCAGAGTTGCTGGCCTATGGATCGCTGCTGTCGGAAGGCACGTTGGTTAGAATGAGTGGGCAAGATGTAAAACGAGGAACGTTCAGTCATCGTCATGCTTATTTTGCGGATGCAAATACCAACCAATCTTATTGTGGCTTAGATCATATTGATGCAGGTCAGCAAAAGTTTAAAATTTATAATTCGTTACTTTCAGAGTTTGGTGTTTTAGGTTTTGAGTATGGCTACGCGATGGCTTCGCCACATGCGTTGGTTATTTGGGAAGCACAGTTTGGGGATTTTGCAAATGGAGCACAGGTAATGATTGATCAGTTTATATCGAGTGCAGAGTCAAAGTGGCAACGGATGAATGGGTTAGTTGTGTTGTTGCCTCATGGCTATGAAGGACAAGGGCCAGAACACTCCAATGCACGGCCAGAACGGTTCTTACAATTATCGGCAGAGTACAATATGATTATCGCTAATCCTACTACTCCCGCTAATATTTTCCACTTGCTAAGAAGGCAGGTAACATGGGAGTTCAGAAAACCTTGTATTGTATTTTCGCCAAAGTCTTTGCTCAGACATCCTGCTGTGATTTCGCCTATGAAAGATTTCACCAAAGGATCTTTCCAGGAAGTTATTGATGATGTGAATGTGGTAGCAAAGGATGTTAGGAAAGTAGTTCTTTGTACTGGGAAAGTGTATTACGATTTGTTAGAAGCGCAGGCAAAGAAGAAAAATAAGGACGTTGCGTTAGTCCGAGTGGAACAGCTTCACCCCTTCCCAGAAAAGCAAATAAATGCCGTATTGAAAAAATACAAAGGTGCTAAGCTAGTGTGGGCGCAAGAAGAGCCATCCAACATGGGATACTGGTCATTTATCTTGCGCTTTATGAATGGACTAGAACTCATTTCCCGCAAAGCAAGCGCTTCTCCTGCTACTGGTTACTCTAAAGTGCATAAGGCAGAACAAGAGAAAATTATTTCCTCAGCGCTAGAAGTTTAGATTCATTAATTTTTAAAACAAGAGTTTTATATGGCTCAGCAAGTAAAAGTACCCACCGTTGGCGAATCAATCACCGAAGTAACGATCGCCAACTGGTTGAAGAAGGATGGCGATGTAGTGAAGATGGATGAGGTGATTGCAGAATTAGAATCTGATAAAGCCACGTTTGAGTTAACAGCTCCTCAAGCAGGTGTACTGAAGATTTTAAAGGCAAAAGGAGAAGTCGTGCCAATTGGAACAGTTATTTGTGAGATAGCAGATGGTGGAGCAACTGCGGTGTCTGCGCCAGCAACTAAAGAAACCAAAACAGAAAATTCTTTAACCCAACCTATGAAAGCTACCGGAGCAATTAAGGAAATGAAAGTGCCAGCTGTTGGCGAATCTATTACAGAAGTGACTATTTCAACTTGGTTAAAAAAAGAAGGTGACTTTGTGAAGTTAGATGAAGTGATTGCCGAGGTGGAATCAGACAAAGCAACATTTGAACTGCCCGCAGAGGCCAATGGTATTTTACGCATTATAGCAAAAGAAAAGACGACACTTCCTATAGGAGGGTTGATTTGCAAAATTGAAGTGACAGAAGGAGGTGCTCCCACAGGTGCGTCAAGTTCGTCTGCCGCTCCCGCATCCCAGTCGGCAACGAGTTCAGCCGTTTCATACGCAGCAGGTAGTCCCTCTCCTGCAGCTGCAAAAATTCTTGATGAAAAAGGCATTGCTTCCAGCCAGGTTGCCGGAAGTGGGGTGGGTGGCCGGATAACCAAAGATGATGCGGTGAAGGCCCAGGCAGCAGCACCCGTCAAAGACACAAAACCATCTCCAGCGATGGCTCCTCCGGTAATTGCATCAGGAGGAACCCGAGGCGAGCGTAGAGAGAAAATGACATCGTTACGCAAAACCATCGCCAAGCGATTGGTAGCTGTTAAGAATGAAACCGCCATGCTCACTACTTTTAATGAAGTAGATATGAAACCCGTGATGGATCTACGTTCCAAGTACAAGGAACAATTCAAGGAAAAATATGGGGTGGGTCTTGGCTTCATGTCATTTTTCACGAAAGCGGTTTGTACAGCATTGAAGGAATTCCCTGCCGTGAATGCGTCTATTGATAAAGACGAAATTGTCTATCACGATTATTGTGATATCTCAGTGGCGGTATCTACGCCACGTGGATTAGTCGTTCCCGTCATTAGAAATGCGGAATCATTGAGTATGAATCAAGTAGAGGCAGAAATTGCGAGACTTGCTGCCAGAGGTAGAGACGGAAAACTTTCGATTGAAGAAATGACGGGAGGAACTTTTACCATTACCAATGGAGGGGTTTTTGGTTCTATGCTATCAACGCCCATCATCAACGCGCCACAGTCGGCCATATTGGGCATGCACAACATTGTAGAAAGACCTATCGCTGTAAAAGGTGAAGTAGTCATTCGACCCATCATGTATTTAGCACTTTCTTACGATCACCGCATTGTAGATGGTCGTGAGTCAGTAAGTTTCTTGGTGAGAGTAAAAGAAATGCTGGAAGATCCGGGAAGATTAATACTGGGTGTTTAAGTTATCACTTATGATAAAGAAACTTTCTATTCAAAATTTCAAATCTATTAAAGGCTTACATTTAGATTGTAAGAGGGTGAATCTTTTTATAGGCGAGCCAAACTCCGGTAAGTCCAATTTACTTGAGGCACTTTCCATATTTGCTTTGCCAATTAATCCTGAGATTAATCAACTGGTAAGACTTGGTGACATGAGCAATCTATTTTTTGACAATGATCCATCAAGCCCAATTAAATTACTCGCTGACTCTAATACTTGCGAAATTATCTATGATATCCCGGGAAGTCAAATAGTCTTTAATTACTCTAATAATTCACAAATCAGATTGGCCACTATTGGAAAACTGCTTCAGAGTGGGTCTGATTTTGACTTTCTTATTCATCCGTATTTTTTCAAATCCACAAACACGTTTTCGAATAAACGCTTTGATTTTTTATTTCCACCTGACGGCAATAATCTTTTTTCGCTTCTTCAATCTAACAAGACTTTGCGCACAATCGTAAGCGACTTTATTCAGGAACGAGGATTCAAACTAACCTTGAGACAGGCCACTTCAGAGATTGAAATATCCAAAGAAGTTGATAATATCCTTACAACGTATCCGTATCAGGTTATTTCAGACACTTTGCAGAGAATCGTCTTCTACTTATCTGCTATAGAATCAAATAAAGGAGGGACAACTCTCGTTTTAGAAGAGCCTGAATCTAATGTTTTTCCGTATTATACTAAATACCTTGCTGAGCGGATAGCATTGGATAAAGGTAAGCAATATTTCCTGACGACTCATAATCCTTATTTTCTCATGTCTTTGATTGAGAAAACATCTATCGAAGATATAAGCGTGAACATTGTTCAAATGAATGAACGATATGAAACTATTGTATCAGTTCTTTCTGAGAAGGGGGTAGAAGAGATATTAAACTTGGGTAGTGATGTGTTTCTGAATTTTGATAAGTTATTACAGGCATGACATTTTTTGAATGTTATGCGGATGAAGCGCTGTTAAGGTTCTTTGGATTTAGTTCAAAGCAGCTAAGCGGAGGGCATTCGTTTGGTAGAAGCAATGTTAGTAGAAAATTACGTAAAGTAGCCGACTCAATTGGAGTGGTTGATGAAGACCCAGGAGCGGCTCAGGACGACTATTTGAAATACTTGATGACATTACCTCCAATTCACAAGGATAGCTATCTGATATCTTCTAAAGATTCAAAAGTAAATAACATACTTGTTGTTATGCGCCCAAATTTGGAGGCATGGGCAATAAAATTAGCCCATGAAAGAGGGATTGATTTAAGTAATGCCAAATACGGACTTTCAATGGATGTAAGTAAACTTCATGAAATTCTGATGCTTCAAAAGAATTCAAAAAAGAGATCTAAATTTATTGAATTCATCTCAGATATTTCGGATCATAAGGCAATTGTCAAATTAAAGGAATTATTAAAAAAGTAATTTATGCAATACAACGTCATTATTATTGGTTCAGGCCCAGGTGGATACGTTGCTGCTATCCGTTGTGCTCAACTTGGAATGAAAACAGCGATCATCGAAAAATACAATACTCTTGGAGGAACATGTTTGAATGTCGGATGTATTCCATCGAAAGCACTGCTTGATTCGTCTGAGCATTTTCATAATGCTGCTCATACCTTCAAAGAGCACGGCATTGATATCTCTGAGCCGAAAGCAAACATCAAACAGATGATCACGCGCAAATCCGGTGTAGTGAAGGCGAATGTGGAGGGCATTGCATTTTTAATGAAAAAAAATAAAATTGAAGTACATACCGGTGTGGGATCTTTCGTAGACAAGAACACTATTAAAGTAACTTCAGCAGATGGGAAAGAAGCAACCCTTACTGCAGAGAAAATAATAATTGCAACCGGTTCAAAACCAACGGCACTTCCATTTGCTCCATTTGATAAGAAAAGAATTATCTCCAGTACAGAAGCATTAGAACTTCAAGAAATTCCAAAGCACTTGATTATTATTGGTGGAGGAGTGATCGGGATGGAGCTTGGTTCTGTGTATGCTCGCATAGGATCAAAGGTATCTGTGGTCGAGTACCTAGATAGTTTGGTTCCGACCATGGATAGCACGATGGGCAAAGAGCTACAGAAAGCGACCAAGAAACTGGGCATCGAATTTTATCTCGGTCATAAAGTGACAGCCGTAGAAAATAAAGGCAAGGAAGTAGTATTGAAAGCTGAGCCCAAGGCTGGCGGTGCTGCCATCGAACTAAAAGGAGATTATTGTTTAGTGTGTGTAGGAAGGAGACCGTACACAGATGGGCTAGGTCTTGATAAAGTTGGAATTGAATTAGATAAAGGTAAAGTGGCGGTTGATGATCACCTCAAAACAAAAGTGGATAACATTTATGCCATTGGCGATGTAGTGCGTGGTGCGATGCTGGCTCATAAAGCAGAGGAGGAGGGCGTAATGGTTGCCGAACAAATTGCCGGGCAAAAACCACATATTAATTATTTGTTGATTCCGGGAGTTGTTTATACCTGGCCAGAGGTTGCCAGTGTGGGCTATACTGAAGAGCAATTGAAAGAACAAGGTCGGGCATATAAAACGGGAAGCTTCCCGTATAAGGCGCTGGGCCGCGCCAGAGCTTCTATGGATTTAGATGGACTGGTGAAAGTGTTAGCTGATAAAACAACGGACGAGATTTTAGGGATACACATCATTGGAGCCAGAGCAGCCGATATGATTGCGGCTGGTGTAGTCGCTATGGAGTATAGAGCATCTGCAGAAGACGTTTCGCGGATGAGCCATGCACATCCTACCTACATGGAAGCGGTGAAAGAAGCTTGTTTAGCGGCCACCGCTAATAGGCCGATCCATTTGTAGAAGCCAATGCAGTTTGGTAAATTATAACCTTGAGGTAATTCAAACAATGAAAAGAAAGGGTAAATTTATCTGTTAAACCTTTTCTATGAGAAAACTAATTTTGCTTTTCTGTCTCAGCCCTGCTTTACTTTTTGCTCAAACAGCATCCGAACTGCAATCTAAAAGAATCACGCTCCCGAATGGCTGGAGCTTAAGCCCTGCCGGAGCAAGTTTGCCGCTGGGCGATTTACCACTCCATATCGCAGTGGCGCCTAATAAAAAATACGTTGCCGTAACGAACAATGGCCAGAGTACGCAATCCATTCAGTTAATTGATACAAAAGCACGTCAAGTACTAGACACCAAAGAAATTGGGAAGGCTTGGC
Organism: Flammeovirgaceae bacterium; assembly: GCA_021299455.1. Taxonomy (GTDB): domain Bacteria; phylum Bacteroidota; class Bacteroidia; order Cytophagales; family Cyclobacteriaceae; genus ELB16-189. The sequence continues at coordinate 26,200 of JAJTGQ010000009.1, forward strand.
TTGGTCTTGTTTTTAGTGATGATTCAAAAACATTATATGCATCAGGGGGAAATGATAATTGGATTATTCGTTATGAGATCAAAGCGCAGAAAATTTTGATTAAAGATACGATCATCATTGGTAAACCCTGGCCTGAAAAAATCTCGGTAGCGGGCTTGGCATTGGATGATAAGGCAAGTCGGCTGTATGTGGTGACCAAGGAAAATAATTCATTGTACGTAGTCGATACGAAGACCAAGGGTACGATCAAACGTATTGCACTAAATGGAGAAGCGTATACCTGTATCTTATCGCCTGACAAAAAATTGCTATACATTTCATGCTGGGGTTGCGATAAGATTATTGTTGTAAATACACAACAACTTACCATCACTATTGAAATAACCGTTGGCGATAATCCTAATGATATGGTCTTGACTAAAAAAGGAACCTATCTGTTGGTTGCCAATGCTAATGACAATTCTGTTTCTGTCATCGATGTAAAAAATAATAAGGTAATTGAAGTTTTAAATACGGCACTTTATCCAAATGCACCTAGTGGGTCTACCACGAATAGTGTAGCATTAAGCGAAGATGAGAAGATACTTTATATCGCCAACGCTGACAACAACTGTTTGGTGGTTTTTGATTTTTCAAAACCAGGCAAGTCACAGAGCAGAGGATTTATTCCGGTTGGTTGGTATCCGACTTGCGTACGAACAATGGGCAACCAGATTTTAGTTACCAACGGAAAAGGCGCATCTTCTTTCGCCAATCCCAATGGACCCAGCCCGGTGAAGAAAAAGCAAGTGGTTGCTTACCAAAAAGGAGATAATCAAAAACCTGTGGAAGTACAGTACATAGGGGGATTGTTCAAGGGTACGTTAAGTATGATTTCCGTTCCGGATGAAAAAGGTTTGGCTATTTTTTCTCAAGCCGTTTACGCCAACACACCTTATAACAAAGAATCCGAGACCGAATCAAAAGGAATGGTTGGCAATCCCATACCTATGAAACGCGGGGATAAGTCACCGATTAAGTATGTATTTTATGTGATTAAAGAAAACAGGACTTATGATCAAGTACTCGGTGATATGCCAAAGGGAAATGGGGATACTACTTTGGTTTTATTCGGTAGGAAAATCACACCCAATCAGCATGGGTTAGCAGATCAGTTTGTCTTGTTCGATAACTTTTACGTCAATGGAGAAGTGAGCGCGGATGGACACAACTGGAGTCTTGGGGCCTACGCCACGGACTATTTGGAAAAAACATGGGTAACGAGTTATGGTAGAAGAGGTGGGTCTTATGATGCCGAGGGCAATCGAGCCATCGCTAACAATAAGAATGGCTACTTGTGGGATTTTTGTAAAAGACAGGGTGTTAGCTATAGAACCTATGGAGAGTTTGCAGATGGAGGCAAAGCGAATATCCCCTCCTTAGAGGGGCATGTGTGTAAGAAGTATACCGGGTGGGATGAGTCCGTTATGGACACAGCTCGTTATTATCAATGGAATAAGGATTTTGATTCTCTTTTGGCGATCAATCAAGTGCCACAACTCAACACACTTCGAATCATCAACGATCATACCGAAGGTCTCCGACTCGGCAAACCTACACCTAAAGCGCATGTAGCCGATAACGATTATGCGGTAGGCCTATTTGTAGAGCACCTGAGCAAAAGTAAAATCTGGAATAAGAGTGCAGTATTTATCGTAGAGGATGATGCGCAAAATGGCCCAGATCATGTGGATGCACATCGAAGCACATTGTATGTGGCTGGCGGATTTGTCAAGCGTCAGTTTGTAGATCACACGATGTATTCAACAGCGTCAGTGCTTCGAACGATTGAGCAAATCTTAGGACTACCGCCCATGAGTCAATATGATGCAGCAGCTGAAACTTTGTGGAGGAGTTTTACCGACACACCAAATAGCTCAGTTTTTAAATCTATTATCCCAGAAATAGATCTTTCTGAACGTAATACTGCTTTCAATGAATGGCAACGAAAGAGTGAACAATTTGATTTTAGGAAAGAAGACAGCATTCCGGATGATGCCTTCAATGAAGTGCTTTGGTACGCCATAAAAGGATCAGCAACGAAATGCCCTGCCCCAAGGCATGCTGCTTTTGTTAAAGTGAGTGAAATAGAGGAGGATGATTGATGCTTCGATTTTCATATTGAGGGACCCTTTGTTCATGGCATTGTTGCACGGATGAATCGCTCTAAAATTTCCAGCGTTATTCTTTGGTCTGTAATTTCGGCAGCATTCATTGGGCCGGGTACAGTTACTACGGCCGTTTCTGCAGGATCACAATTTCAATTGCAACTTTTATGGGCCGTAGTGTTTGCGACCATCGCGTGTATTGTGTTGCAAGAAGTTTCTGCGCGAATTACGATTGCAACCAGTTTGTCTTTGGGAAGCGCTATTGAGAAAAAATTTGGAGAGCAAAAAGGATTTTGGATCAAGTGGTTAGTGGGCGGTTCTGTGGTACTTGGTTGTGCCGCCTATGAAGCCGGAAATATTTTAGGGGGAACAGCAGGATTGCTTTTGCTATTCGAAGGCAACGGAAAAGTTTATACCATTCTATTGGCATTGGTGGCAGCGTGGGTGCTTTGGAGCGGTCAGGGAAAATGGATTTCTACAATCATGACCGTTTTAGTGGGCATGATGGGTGTAGCATTTCTACTGCTTGCGTTAAATGGAAATTTTACTTTTTCCGAACTTATCTTTTCCAGTGTTGTTCCATCCATTCCTGAGGGTTCGGCATTGCTTACCCTTGGGTTAGTGGGTACTACCATTGTTCCGTACAATTTATTTCTTGGCTCTGGTATTAGCAAAGGTCAGACGATTCCATTGATGCGAATTGGATTGACCATTTCTGTTTTGATTGGTGGGCTGATTACGATCTGGATTTTGATGGCAGGAACGTTGGTCGGAAATTTTTCTTCCTTTTCAGGATTAGCGAATGAGTTTCAACGGAAGATTGGAATGGTCGGTGTCTATGCGTTGGGCATTGGGCTGTTTGCAGCCGGATTTTCTTCAGCGATCACTTCGCCCTATGCGGCTTCCATCATAGCAACAAGCGTGTTTGGTGCCGAAAAGAAAAATACGGTGCGCCTGGTTTGGGGAGCAGTGTTGCTGATTGGATTTATTTTTGGCATTAGCGGAGTAAAACCCATTCCGGTAATACTTACCGTACAAGCATTGAACGGATTGATCCTTCCGTTGATCACCGGATTCTTAATCTTAATTGTAAATGACAGAAACTTAATACCGGAAAATGCAAAACATGCCGGCTGGTATAATGTTATTTTGTTGTTGATTCTGGGAAGTGTTTTACTTATTGGGTTAAACAACATAGATAAGACATTTGTCACTGTCTTCGAATTGTCGTCCAGTCATTTTAGTTTAGTGGCAGCCGTCTCAGTGTTAACCACCGGATATGTAGGCTTTCTCCTGTATCGAAAATGATTATTTGATTGAAGGCCTTCTCATGATGGAGACTAAGCTCACCATCGAAACCAAAACCCAAACGGCTTCCAGAATAATAAAGGGGGTGTAATTAATCATCCATGACGCAAGGCCTGCCAACAAGGCACCGATTAAGTTCATAGATGCATAACACACACTATCTTGCGCTATCCTCTTTAATAGATTTAACAGAAAGGCAACCAATAGGATACTGACTCCTACAGAGCCAATCCAATCTGCTAATGTCATTTTACTTGAATGTTTGTGTTTTCTATTCGACTCAATTCCTTCAATTCATTTTTCTTATATAGCTCTTCCAAATCCTCCAGTTGGATTTTTCCATTAGGCGCAAAATTGATATAATCTAAAAAAAGAATCCCATTCACTTTTCTAGAGTTATACGCCTTTCGCAAGCGATAGCCAATGCCGTCATCTTCTGCATAGGAATAGGCCAGAAAGCCAATCGTATAATCAGAAGTATTGATCCAGTAGACAAATCGATCGTCATGATCTTCGCCACCGCCTTCTTTGTTAAAGGTGATTTCAATTTTATAATAGGTTTTATCATCAATGGTTGTTTCGCCCAAGAATTTTTTATTGACAGAGGCGTCATTCAGCCCATAAGGTAACAGTGCAAAATAAAGAACTGAGTTTACAGAAGAGGTGTACTTCACCGCCATTGAATCGGGCACTGTAGTCAGTGTGTCGTTGATGAATCTTTTAAACCCGTCATTGGAAACAATATCGTGGATAGTTTGCGTGGAATCTTTCTCATTTTTAAAAATGCGTTCATACGAAAATTTTCCGCCCTCACGACTTCCTTTATAGTGCCGCCCTCTAAAGTCAAATTCGATGGAGGAGTGTAAATACTTTTCACCCCCTGCTGCGGCTATCACGTTATCAACAATGCGTTGGGGATTATTCTCGGAACAACTAATAAGAGAAAATAGAATAATCGGAAAAATAGCTAAGTAGAATGTCTTCATATCAAACAGCATCAAATCATTTTCGCCAGCGCACTTATATACCGCTCAGGTAACTCGCCTTTAGTTGCTGTTTGGTAGTCGTTGTAGCTGCACGGTACCATGGTGTTGCGTAGGTAACGGGCGCCCGGTTTGTGTTGTGAGATTTCCATCCACCACTTTTCAGTTACCTTGCTTTTATAAAACGTAATGGTTTCAGGATCTGTCTGCATGGAGACGACATATTTCAAAAAATCATTACTCTTAAAACTATGTTCTCCTTTGCGGTGATAAAATCCTTCAATAAAATACCAGATCATGGTAGCAATTACTGATGCTGTTTTTTTTCTTGCGTCATCCTCATCGGGATTATATTCATAGAACCCCACAGAACTCAGTTTTTCATTCATGCCTGCATACCAACATAGCTGGCAAGCTTCTTCTCCGGTAAGTCCGAATGGTTGGGCGTTGCCATTGCCCGGAGCATCGGAAGATTTGATGGCAGTGATATCGAAAGAAAGAAGATCAGCATTGCGGATGGCTGGCTCCATTTCGGTGAGGTTGGTACGCATTTGCCCAATGCGAAACGCTTCAAAATAAAGCTTTTCTAATATAGCAGTAGACATTGGATCAATCAGGTAGGTCTGATGTGCCAGATGAGTGTAGCTCAACAAGTAGTTGGGCTCGTGCAAAAGAATTTTATGAATGTGTTGGCGAGAAGGCGGGATTTCCTTTCCGTCTTCCAGATCTAAAAAGGCATCGATATTTACCAGGCTAATTAGTTTCTCTATGTCCTCGTAGCCTAGATATTGGCCATAGTCCAGGTCGTGGGTGCCGCCCAGAATGATCGGGAGGACATTGTTTTCCAGAAGCATTCTGCAAACTTCACTGATCCGCGTATAGGTTTCGTCTAAATCAATTCCCGTATTTAGATTTCCCAAATCAACGATGCGATAATTGCCCGTGCCTTTTTTCAGCTGATATAGTTTCTTCCTTATCTCATCCGGGCCTTTAGCCGCACCCATATTGCTCGCTGTGCCTCGCTCTTCCTTCACGCCAAAGATTGCCAGTTGCATGCCTTTAAAGTCGGGCATTTTTTCCGTATAGGCTTTTATGTTTTTGTAAAACGAGTTGTTGGGATAGGTCTCGTTGTAGATGGATTCGGGAACAGGTGAGAAGAGAATAGTGAGATCCATAGTAATTTAGTTAAACGAAATTAAGCAAAAAGCCCCTGAATTAACTCAGGGGCTTTTTTTGAAATGGATGGGATTGAACTCTATCCACCAAAATCATCAAATCTCACGTTCTCTTTTGGGATTCCCATATCATCCAGCATCTTTAGCACAGCTGCGTTCATGAGTGGAGGGCCACACAAATAATACTCGACATCCTCTGGCGCTGGGTGATTGGCCAAATAGTTATCAAACAATGATTTGTGAATGAAACCAGTATAACCATCGCTCTCACGATCCTCCAAGCTCTTGCTTACTTTCCAGTTGTCTTCGGGAAGGGGCTCAGAAAGCGCTATATGAAAACGGAAATTAGGGAACTTCTTTTCAATCTCACGGAAGTGCTCGGTATAGAACAATTCTTTCTTTGATCGGCCACCATACCAATAGGAAACTTTGCGGTTCGTTTTCTCTGTATGAAAGAGGTGGAAAATCTGAGCCCGTAGTGGCGCCATACCAGCACCGCCACCGATGTACACCATTTCCCTTTGCGTCTTATTGATATGGAACTCTCCGTAAGGGCCAGAGATGGTAACTTTATCTCCAGGCTTGCGAGAGAACACATAAGAGGAACAAATGCCCGGATTTACATCCATCCACTTGTTGTTCGCCCTATCCCAAGGTGGAGTAGCGATGCGGATATTTAACATTACAATATTACCTTCTGCAGGATGGTTGGCCATCGAATAAGCACGGAAAATGGGCTCTTCGTTTTTCATTTTCAGATCCCACAACTTAAACTTATCCCAATCGCCTTTAAATACATCAGGATTGCTGTGACCTAATTCCGGATGGGGCTTGATATCCATTGTTTTGAAATCTACCTTAATTGAAGGAACATCAATTTGGATATAACCGCCTGCTTCAAATTTCAATGTTTCCCCGGGAGGAAGTTTCACCACGAATTCTTTAATAAAGGTGGAAACGTTATAATTTGAGACCACTTCGCACTCCCACTTCTTGATTCCAAAAATTTCATCCGGAATGCGAATATTTAGGTCTTGCTTCACCTTAACCTGGCAGCCCAACCGTACATGATCTTTCTGCTCAGCGCGTGTTAAATGGCCTACTTCGGTCGGCAATACATCGCCACCACCGGTTTCCACCACACATTTGCACATGGCGCAAGTACCACCGCCACCACATGCAGAGGGCAAGAATATCTTTTCATTCGCCAGTGTAGTCAAAAGTGAGCTGCCTGCCGAAACGGTTATCGTTTTCTCTCCGTTAATCAAGATTTTGACTGGTCCCGACTGCACTAAATGCTTTTGAGCAAATATTAAAAGGGCTACCAGTAGAAGAATAATGGCCGTAAATGCAACAATGGAAGTAATCGCTAACATAGATTGGAATTAAAGACTACAAATATAGGAATCGGGGGTAAAAACTTTCAATTCCCCGCTTTAAAAATTACTTCAAAAAGCAAAACGGCAACCCCTTGGCTGCCTCTGTAAACGACTTGTTTAACTTCTTGAGTTTATCGATGCTTTGACCTACTCATCAAACGGCTGAAGCCTCTTTAGCCGCGTTTTGTTCAGTAGCGTCTAATTTCAACTGGGGCGCCAGAATGATCCCTTTTCGAGAGTGATTCAAGGGGTTCAAGAGTGAATTCCCTTGATTTGCTAGACTCTGGCGTGGTTGTTTATTGATTTGTCCATCCATCTAATTCAAATTACCTTTGTTTCAAACTTTTTTGACTATGAGAACTATTGCAATTCGACAAAAGCTTCATCACTATATTGAAACAGCAAAAGACAAAAAAGTGAAGGCGATTTTTGCCATGGTTGAGGATGATATCGAGGAAGGCGCGATTATATGGACTGATGAATTTGTAACAGAGCTGAACAGAAGGGCAATGGATTTTGAAAAGCAAAAAGTCAAGAGCCGAACTTGGGACGAAGTAAAGAAGAGGGCAAGACAATTATCAAAGCCGAAATAGTTTTGGTGAACTATCAAATATTTTTTCACCCAATCGCAGAAATAGAATACCAAGAAGCCTACCTGTGGTATGAAGAGCAACAGTTAGGACTTGGAGATCGCTTTGAAAGCGCAGTAGATGGTAGGCTAAATCAAATTCTAACAAAGCCTTTTAGGTATCCCAAGAAAAGAGGGGTTTTTCGAGAAACAAAAATTGCCACCTTTCCTTATCTTGTCGTGTATAAGATTTACGAGAAAGAGAAAGCAATATTCGTTTCGGCAATATACCATGCAAGTCGAGATCCGAGAAAGAAGTATCGCAGATAACTCTACACCAACAATTGCTGTTTTGCTTCTTTTTGATCAATTGCAACTAAGTTCAATTGAGGCGCCAGAATGACACTTACATCCTCCCGTTTTGATAGTGATTGTATTTTTTCAAGAGTGATTGTACCTGTCATATACTGGTGCCCGGTTCCTTGGTACCCGCCTTTGAAAGTCTCGAAATCTGAGGGCGATATGGCTGACTTTTCTTGAAAACTGATTACCACGTCTACCTTGGCGTTGTTAGTGAAGGAAAAGCCCTCTCCTTGTGTGAACTTTTTGTATTCGTAGCGGTAGTCAAACGTTAGGGCTGAGATGTCAGAAAGCACAGCTGAGCCAGTGGGATAACCTCCGGCCCCTTTTCCAATAAATACTTGCTTCTCGGCAAACGCCCCCTCCACTAACACCGCATTGTACTCGTTGCGAACCGAAGCGAGCATATGATCGGCAGGAATGAATTGAGGCGCAACAAAACCAACAATCTGACCCTTGAGCTTGTAAGCACGGGCCACCAATTTGATCGTCAGGTTGCTTTCCTTGGCATACTTCAAGTCTACTGCAGAAATTTTGTCAATTCCTACATTGATAATATTTTCCGGCTTGACAAAAACACCAAAGGTATGTGCGATAGCGATCGTCAATTTGAATTTTGGATCAAATCCCTTCACATCCAATGAAGGATCACTTTCAGCAAAACCAAGTTCTTGGGCGGCCTTCAATGCATCGGCATAGCTTTTCTTTTCTTCAAAAACTTTCGTGAGAATATAATTCGTAGAGCCGTTGAAAATACCTTCGATGCTAGTGATCAAATCATTGTCGTAGTATTCTTCTAAATTTCTTAAAATGGGTATACTACCGCAGACAGAGCCTTCATACAGTATCGACCGATCATGTTTTTTTTGCAGCTCATAAATCTCCCCTAGATTCTCCGCCAACATGCGTTTGTTGGCGGTCACTACATGTTTTCCGTTTTCTAAAGCGGATTTTACGATGGCAAAAGCAGCGGCAGCATCATCAATCAATTCAACTACAATGTCGATGTCACTATCGAAAAGAATGTCATTTTTATCGTACGTGAAAATGGCGCTGTCGAGGTCGCGTTGTTTGTTTTTATTTTTCACGCAGATCCTCTTAATCTCGGCTTTTACGCCATGTGTTTCATTGAGTACATGATAGAGACCGTGGCCGACTACCCCAAAACCAAACAAACCGATTTTTAATTTTTTCTTCATATTCTACTGATTATAATCTTCTAATGATTTGAAGTCGTAAGGTGTCTCCTGCAATACGCTTTCATTATTTTTTGTTTCTGCATGTAAGAATTTCCTTACAATCTTCTTAAACTGATCAAACTCTACCAAGAATCCATCATGTCCATAGAGCGAAGTGAGGCTTTCGAACACAGCGCCTGGGATTGCGTCTGCTAAAGACTTTTGCTCTTGAACCGGGTATAGCAAATCGTTCTCTATTCCTACTACCAGCGTTTTAGCTCTTATTTGTTTCAACGCATTTGACGCGCTACCCCTTCCTCTACCCACATGGTGACTGTCCATAGCTTTTGAAAGTGTCCAATAAGTGAAGGCATTAAAACGACTAGCCAGTTTTTGACCTTGATATTTTTGATAGGAAGCAGCGCGGTAGTTATCTACTTTTTCAATCCCTCTCTCAGATTGAGTTGATAGATAGGTGTAATACGTTCGGTAAGAAATCATTCCCATCGCTCGAGCTGCTTTCATGCCTTCAATCCCTGCTCGTGCATCGTTCTCTTTCCAGGTGGGATCCGCTTCGATAGCCATTCGTTGCGCTTCATTGAATGCTATACCCCACGGAGAATGTTGTGCGTTGCAGGCAATAGCGATCAGGTGATCGAACACAGTTGGTTGAGCGATGGCCCACTCCAACGTTTGCTGGCCACCGAGTGATCCACCGATTAAAGTGTGTACTTTGTTAATTCCCAAATCTTGTCGAAGCAGATCAAACGCTTGTATGATGTCTCTGTTGGTGACAAGAGGGAAGTCATGAAAATAGCTTTTGCCTGTAGCTGAATTAATTGACAACGGCCCAGTTGAACCATAGCAACCACCCAGTGTATTCGCACAGATGATAAAATAATCGCGAGGGTCAAAGGGGCTTCCTTCTACGAAAAAGTCTTTCCACCAATCCGTAAAGTCAGAGCTGCCCGTAAGTGCATGACAAATCCAAGCCACGTTGCTTCTGTCTTTGTTCAACTGTCCGATCGTGGTGTATTTAAGTTGGAAGCCGGGGAGCTTTGCCCCCGACTCTAACTCAAACTCTTCTTCAAAATGAAAGATGGATTCTGATTTTATCATTCCTTTTTAACTTCAAGCAAAAAACTACAAACTTTCCATTAAGCAATTAATTCCTTTTCAAAAACTTTGTCAAACGCCTGCTGTAAGTCCGCCTTAATATCGTCAATGTGTTCAAAACCGACAGACAGACGAAGCAACGTAGGCAAAACACCTGATGCAATTTGTTCTTCGTCCGACAGTTGTTGATGTGTAGTGGCAGATGGTTGGATGATCAACGTTTTTCCGTCTCCGACATTTGCAAGGTGACTAACCAATTTCAGGTTGTCGACTACTTTTGCAGTGTGTTCTTTCGTTCCCTTTACAGTGAAAGACAACACAGCACCAAAACCGTTCTTTAAATATTTCTTCGCCAATTTATGGTAGGTGCTTGTTTGCAAGCCCGGATAATTTACAGTCTCTACGTTCGGTTGCTGCTCTAGCCATTGTGCCAGCGCCAACGCATTGTCAACAGAACGTTGCACACGAAGCGAAAGTGTTTCTAATCCTTGAATCAACAAAAAGGAGTTGAACGGGCTGATAGCAGGACCAAAGTCGCGTAGTCCTTCCACTCGCGCACGAATGATGAACGCGATGTTGGGCAGACCAAGGGGATTGCCCGCGCCAAATACGTCCCAGAATTTCAACCCATGATATCCTTCACTTGGCTCGGTAAAGGCAGGGAACTTTCCGTTACCCCAATTGTAGTTTCCACCATCCACGATGACTCCTCCAATCGAAGTGCCATGACCGCCAATCCATTTTGTAGCTGATTCCACCACCACATTTGCTCCATGCTCAAGAGGACGGAACAAATAGCCGGCAGCTCCAAAGGTATTATCTACAATCACAGGCAAGTCGTGCTTTTTTGCCAACGCAGCGATGGCTTCAAAATCAGGAATGTTAAAGCCAGGATTTCCAATAGTTTCCAAGTAGATAGCCTTTGTTTTATTGTCGATTAGCTTTTCGAAAGATTCTACATTATCACCTTCGGCAAAACGTACATCAATACCTAGCCGTTTGAACGCAACTTTAAATTGGTTGTAGGTGCCTCCATATAGAAATGAAGTTGAAATGAAATTATCACCTGCTTGCAAAATGTTATTCAATGCAATGAATTGAGCCGCCTGGCCAGAGCCAACCGCCAATGCTGCTACTCCTCCTTCCAATGCTGCCACCCGCTTTTCAAAAACATCCGTAGTTGGATTCATGATGCGTGTGTAGATGTTACCGAATTCTTTCAGCGCAAAAAGATTGGCACCGTGTTCGGAGTTCTTGAAAACGAAGGAGGTAGTTTGATAAATAGGCACAGCCCGAGAACCAGTGGTGGGATCTGCTTCTTGACCAGCGTGAAGTTGTAATGTTTCGAATCGTAAGTTTGACATACTTTTAAGATTTAAGATTATTGAATTTAGATTTAGTTCAAAGAAGAATTAACGTAGAAGAAAACTTAGCCATAACCATACCCGTCACTCGGTAGGCCGTGCGCTAGTGTGTTGTTGGACGATCAACCGATCATTACCAACAACGTACAGAGCAACAACACATGCTGCACTGTTGATATTGAATGGAATAAAAGAAATTTAGGAGGAGGTGTTTCCCTTGGGTGATTGACTGAATGATAAATCTTTTCATTTTCATACCGGTTTATATTTCCTCAAAGACCTTCTTTGAGGCAGGAATTAGCACCTTTTTCGGGGTTGCTAGCGTTTCAAAGAGCCTGTTCTCTCCACGCTTCTATATAAATCGGTTGGCTTTTGGCTTCACCGATTATGATGACACAAACGTATACTAGTTTAGTAGAGTTTCCAAATGCTTACTTAAAAATTTGTTAAGAAAGTTTTACTCACAAGTGTTTGGTAATACATTTAGATTGAAAAAGTAGATAGACAAAATGCTTTTTATGTCAGCATTCCTCCATCTACCTGTATAACCTGCCCCGAAATGTAAGTCGACATATCCGATGCTAAAAACACACATGCATCGGCCACGTCTTCGGGTTTACCACCTCTCTTTAATGGAATCGCATCGCGCCAGCTTTGCACTGTTTTTTCATCCAGCTTGCCTGTCATTTCGGTTTCTATAAAACCAGGAGCAATGGCGTTAGATCGGATGCCGCGTGAACCTAACTCTAACGCGATTGATTTTGTGAATCCAATAATACCTGCTTTGGATGCCGCATAATTTGCTTGACCAGCATTTCCTTTCAGCCCTACAACGGAGGTCATGTTAATAATGGATCCTCCTTTTTGTTTCATCATGGGTTTGCAGGCAGCTTTTACGGTATTGAAGCACGATTTCAAATTTACGTTGATGATTTTGTCCCACGCCTCTTCTGTCATTCGAAGCAGCAAATTGTCCATCGTGATGCCGGCATTGTTCACTAGAATATCCAGAGAGCCAAATTCAGTCACCACATTATTGATTAGTTTATCAGCTTGTGCGAAATCTGAAGCATCGGAGCGATAGCCTTTTGCCTTCACACCTTTGGCAGCCAGTTCTGCCTCCAACGCTTGGCCTTGTTCTACACTTGATAAATAGGTAAAGGCAACGTTGGCACCTTGCTCGGCAAATTTGATCGCGATGGCTTTGCCTATTCCTTTGGAGGCGCCTGTGATGAGCGCAGTTCTATTTTGCAGTAGTTTCATAGACTGAATTTGTGTGAGAAATCAACAATTTGATCCCAAAACTAATCTTTTTTCCACATCAGATTTTGGTTTAATTTTGGCCGTTCTAAAAAAGCAAATTCTATGGCGAGTTATGATGTAATTGTTATTGGCTCTGGCCCGGGAGGCTATGTGGCAGCTATCCGTGCTTCTCAGTTAGGCATGAAAGTGGGTGTTGTTGAAAAGGCTGAATTGGGCGGAATTTGCCTGAATTGGGGGTGCATTCCCACAAAAGCGCTTCTAAAGAGCGCAAATGTATTTGAATACATAAGACACGCGAAAGACTATGGAATTGATGTGAAAGAAGCCGCGCCAGATATGGCCGCTATGGTAAAACGTAGTCGCGATGTGGCTGCTGGCATGAGCAAGGGTGTACAATTTCTATTCAAGAAAAACAAGATCGATCAGATTGAAGGGCATGGAAAGTTAAAGAAAGGGGGCAAGGTAGAAGTGACCGATGCCGCTGGCAAGAAAACGGACTACGATGCAAAGCATATTATTTTAGCTACCGGTGCACGTTCACGCGAATTGCCTGCATTGAAAATCGACAACAAAAAAATCTTAGGCTATCGGGATGCAATGGTGCTTCCATTCAAACCGCAAAAAATGATAGTGGTTGGCTCGGGTGCTATTGGTGTAGAGTTCGCGTATTTCTACAATACCATTGGCGTAGAAGTTACCATCGTAGAATTTTTGCCTCGCATTGTGCCAGTAGAAGATGAAGAGGTTTCTAAGCAATTGGAAAAATCGTTCAAAAAATCAGGTATGACCATTTATACCAACTCCGAGGTAACGAAAGTGGATACCAGTGGTAAGGGTTGTGTAGCGACAGTAAAAACTCCGACCGGGGAAATTAAAATAGAAGCCGATGTGGTGCTCTCTGCGGTAGGTGTTTCTACCAATTTAGAAAATCTTGGCTTAGAAGAAGTAGGGGTGAAGAACGAAAAAGGAAAAGTAATAGTAGATGCCTTTTATAAAACAAATGTAGCGGGCGTTTATGCGATCGGTGATATTACCAGCGGCCCTGCACTGGCCCACGTTGCTTCAGCGGAGGGAATTATTTGCGTGGAGAATATTGCGGGCAAAAAACCTGAACCACTTAATTATCATAATATACCGGGCTGTACTTATTGTTCTCCCGAGATTGCATCCGTGGGTTATACTGAAGAGGCTGCGAAGAAAGCAGGCTACCAAATTAAAGTGGGTAAGTTTCCGTTTACAGCTTCCGGTAAAGCAAAAGCAGCTGGGGCCAGTGATGGTTTTGTAAAGGTGATCTTCGATGCAAAGTATGGTGAGTGGTTAGGCGCGCATATGATTGGCGCGAATGTAACAGAGATGATTGCAGAAGTGGTATCGGCTCGTAAGTTGGAGACGACTGGCCATGATGTAATCAAAACCGTGCATCCACACCCTACTATGAGCGAAGCGATTATGGAAGCGGCCGCGGCTGCGTATGGGGAAGTGATTCATTTATAGTCTTAAGTTGAGTTATTAAAAAAGCCTCGCTGATTGCGGGGCTTTTTTGTTAGTTATTAATAGGAGCATAAATTGGTAAGGATTATGTATATTTGTGCATGGCAAAAAAAGATGGAAGGAACAGGACAGCCTCCGCTCAGGCTACGGTACGTGAGCAAGTGGTGCGTTTTTTGAAGAAGAAGGGGAATACTC
>JAJTGQ010000054.1 GCA_021299455.1 Flammeovirgaceae bacterium
GAAGAAAATGGAGAAGTAATCGGTTGTTTGATGACTACCTACGAATGGAGTGACTGGCGTTGTGGTACAGTAATCTGGATTCAATCTGTCTACATCCCGGAAGTTCATCGGAGTAAAGGAGTTTATAAAAAACTGTATCAACACATTCAGCACCTGGTGAATACCGAACCTGATTGGCGTGGTATTCGTTTGTATGTCGATAAAACTAACCAATCTGCGCAGCAAGTGTACACTCGATTGGGAATGGATGGCGAGCATTATCAGGTATTTGAGTGGATGAAGGTTGAATAAGACCGTCATCGCGAGTGCCGGGGTGGAAAGCGCGAAGCGATCCCCAATTCGAAACAGGATTTCAAGGGCGTAGATTACTTGCTTCGTAGACAAGCAGGTTTTGCACAACGCAAATATCCAGATGGTGCGATTCAGAACGAAGTGAAATTTACTTTTTAGATTGTTTCTAGTATCTTTAAACAATGGAATCTGCAATCGAACGTCCGCCCCGCACCATGATGGAAGTGTATGAATTGCTTCCCGAAGGGACATTGGCCGAATTGATCGATAATCAAATCTATATGTCGCCTGCACCTAACACCAATCATTTTACAACAGCAAAAAAGATATCAAAGATCCTTGATAAGTTGATTGAAGATACGGGACGTGGATTTGTTTTTTATGCGCCCTACGATGTTTATCTAGATAAGACTCAGAATGCAGTTCAGCCTGATATATTTATTGTTTTGTCGTCCAACAAAGGTGAGATTGAGCCCCACGGTAATTTCAAGGGAGTGCCTGACTTGATCGTGGAAGTATTATCTGTTGGAAATCGCTCGCATGACTTAGTAAAAAAGAAAGACCTCTACGAAAAATTCGGAGTTAAGGAATATTGGGTTGTTGATCCGGAAACGAAATTAGCCATTGGTTTTGAATGGAAGGAAAACGGTTACGTCAAAATCAGCGAAGAAATCGGCAAGATTTATTCCCGCCTTTTAAAAGAGGATTTTAATTTCTGAGTTTACTAAAATAAAGGTATTATGAGAGTGGGAGTCTTTTTACTTTTTATGGCCTGTCTACAGCTGCACGCACAGCAATTTATGGATGGTTTCATTTTCAACTCGGCCGAAAAAATTCCGGTGGAGTTTGCTAGTATTCGACTAAAAAGCGATCCGTCCGTAGGGACGGTATCAAATCAAGATGGCTATTTCAAACTAACTATCCCTACTTATCTAACCTCCGTTGATTCGTTGGAGATATCTCACGTCAACTACAATAGTTTAACCATACCAGTGGCAAGCCAAGCCGCGGTTAGTCAGAAATTCTTTCTGAAGGAGTCTGTAATTGAACTAGGTGAAGTAAGCGTAGTTGGAAAGGAAGACCTGAAAGCTTTCAATGATATAGTCAACGCGACCAAGGCCAGCCTTTCCCTGCCCATGACTTGTTCGGTTTATTATCGAGAACTTGTGCAAGGAAACAAAGAGTACAATAAGTATGCTGATGCACTACTTACCGTTGGATTTGACAAGCAAGGGGAGGATAGAGATCTAGTGGTTAAAGTGGATCAATGCCGTGCATTCCAATTACCAAAAAGCGAAGATGACAAATTTGAATTAGTGTCGCCAGTGAAAATTGAGCTAGTGCTGGGCTACGCGTTTGCTGATTTTTTGAATCGGTTTAAGAGAGAAAATCAGGATTTTCATTTCTATTTTTTTAAAGATGTGCAGGGTGGAGGTACGTTGTTGGTTGAGCCCAAAAAGGAGGCAACCAAAGTGGAAGATCGAATTCTGTATAGAGCGACCATTAAAACCGATGCAAATTTTATTATCAAGGAAGTTGCGTTAGAACTTGACACTACCTCGCGGTTCGAGAAGTCGCTGCTCGGCCTTCGATATGGTATCACGAATTCAAAAATCTTCCTGACATTTAACACGTCAGGCAGCAAAACATATTTATCGTCTGCGCGAGTCGATTTTCGAATGAAATTTTCTACTAAGAAATTTCAACAAGTGCAAAATTTTGTAAGCGAATTTGTGGTGTTGAAATCGCAGCCAGTCAAATTCGAAACCAAAGGTAGTTACAGAAAGGCATCTCTCTATAAGCACGGAACTAAATTTGATTTTGAGTTTTGGAAAGGAAACAATCTCCCCATTTTTTCGGAGAAGGAGAGTGAACTTTTTACCAAACTGGAATCGCAGGGGAAAGTTGATAACTCCAAATAATAGAACAACGCAAGACCTCTCAAAAAAAAGTAACCCCTGGATGGAGCAGGTTAACACCTTCCTATTTTTTTAAAATGCCCTATTCTTCTAAAAAAATTCAAGATCTCACCGGCCACGATTTCATTGAAATCATTGGCGCACGTGAACATAACCTCAAGAACATAAGCGTCTCCTTCCCACGGAACAAGCTGGTGGTTCTCACCGGTATTAGCGGAAGCGGAAAATCATCCCTTGCATTTGATACTATCTATGCCGAAGGACAACGTAGGTACATGGAGAGCTTTTCGGCCTACGCGCGAAGTTTTATGGGCAACCTCGAGCGACCGGACGTAGACAAGATCAACGGCCTTAGTCCGGTCATTTCTATTGAACAAAAAACGACTTCGCGCAATCCGCGATCTACAGTCGGAACCGTAACTGAGATTTATGATTTCCTGCGTTTACTTTTTGCAAGAGCTGGTGAAGCGTTCTCCTATCAAACAGGAGACAAGATGGTGCGCCAAAGCGAAGAGCAAATATTGGATGCCATCATTTCTAATTTCAACAACAAGAAGTTAATCATTTTGGCGCCCGTGATCAAAGGAAGGAAAGGTCACTATCGCGAGTTGTTTGTTCAGATCAGAAAGCAAGGCTATACCAAAGTGCGGGTAGATGGTGAAGTGGTGGATATCACCGCCAAAATGCAGTTAGACCGTTTCAAGATACATGATATTGAAATGGTAATTGATCGTATAGTACCCACGGCAACTGATCGGTACAGAATAAGCCAATCCGTCAACACGGCTTTAAAAGAAGGCAAGGGCGTGATCATGGTGCAGGAAGAGAGTGGTAAAGTGCACCACTTTTCAAAATTCCTGATGGATCCTAAAACTGGCTTGTCATACGATGAGCCAGCGCCCAACAATTTTTCATTCAATTCTCCCTATGGAGCTTGCCCGACATGCAATGGCCTGGGTCAAATAGAAGAGATCACCGAAGCGTCTGTGATACCCGATAAGAAGTTGAGTATAAGTCGTGGTGGTATTTTACCACTTGGAGAATACCGCGACATCTGGATTTTTAAAAAAATCGAAGCGATTTTAAAGCGATATAAACTTACGCTCACTACGCCTATCAAGGATATTCCCAAAGAAGCGCTTCACGTTTTATTATACGGAGATGAGATGCCCGTGGCGGTTGCATCTGTAAAGTACCCGGGCACGGAGTGGAACACCCAATTTGAGGGCATTGTCAATTTTCTGCAAAAGCAAAAAGAGGAAGGATCAGAGTCCATTAAAAAATGGGTGGACGATTTTACAATTACCAAGATCTGTCCAGAATGCCATGGAGCACGATTGAAAAAGGAATCGCTGCACTTTAAAATAGATAACAAGAATATTGCAGAGCTCGCTCAATTGAATATAGACGTTCTCAAGAAATGGTTTGATGGGCTCGAGAATCGTATCAGCGACAAGCAAAATCAGATTGCTGTAGAAGTATTGAAAGAAATCAGAAAGCGAATTGGTTTCTTGTTGGATGTAGGTCTGGACTATTTGAATTTGAACCGACCACTCCGAACATTAAGTGGTGGTGAAGCCCAACGCATTCGCTTAGCTACACAGATAGGCACTCAATTGGTGGGCGTACTTTATATATTAGATGAGCCCAGCATTGGCTTGCATGCACGTGACAATGCCAAGTTGATTAAAGCGTTGAAGGACCTTCGCGATTTAGGCAACTCAGTCATTGTAGTAGAGCATGATAAAGAGATGATGCTCGAGGCAGATTATATTATTGATGTCGGTCCTGGTGCAGGTAGACATGGAGGTCACATTGTGGCGGAGGGTGATCCCGAGACATTCTTAAAAATTGATAGTACCACTTCGAAGTATCTCAGCGGAAAAATGGGTATCAACTATTCGAAAGAACGTAGAAAGGGAAGTGGAGAAAATCTTTCGCTTTTGGGTGCCACTGGAAATAATTTAAAGAATGTTGATTTACACCTTGCACTTGGAACGTTCATCTGCATCACAGGTGTTTCCGGCAGCGGAAAGTCAACACTCATTCACGATACACTATTCCCAATTTTAAATCAGTTTTTCTTTAACTCGCGGCAGGAGCCATTGCCATATAAGAAAATAGATGGGTTGAAACTCGTTGATAAAGTGATTGAAGTAGATCAATCTCCAATCGGCAGAACCCCGCGATCGAATCCGGCCACGTATACAGGTGTGTTTACAGAAATCAGAGATTTGTTTGCGAATATGCCTGAAGCCAAAATCAGAGGGTATAAAACGGGACGCTTTTCGTTTAATGTCAAAGGTGGTCGCTGCGAAACCTGCGAGGGTGCAGGCTTGCGGTTGATCGAAATGGAATTTTTGCCCGATGTGTATGTGCCTTGCGAAACCTGCAAAGGCAAACGCTACAATCGCGAGACGCTGGAAGTTAGATTCAAAGGCAAGTCCATTAGCGATGTGCTGGATATGACAGTGGAGGAGGCCATCACTTTTTTTGATAAGCTTCCCCGCATCTTGCGAAAAATACAAACCCTGGGTGAAGTAGGGCTCGGATATATTTCATTGGGTCAGCATGCAACTACACTATCTGGTGGCGAAGCACAACGAGTCAAATTGGCAACCGAACTTTCGAAGCGCGACACAGGCAAGACACTATATATATTAGACGAACCTACTACGGGTCTTCATTTTCAAGACATCAGCCACTTATTGGATGTGTTACAAAAGCTTGTCGACAAGGGAAACACTGTGTTGGTGATAGAGCACAATATGGACGTGATCAAATCAGCAGATCATATTATTGACTTGGGGCCAGAAGGCGGGGCCAAAGGAGGCATGATCATAGCAAAAGGCACACCCGAAGAAGTTTCTATAAATCCAGCTAGCTATACGGGCAGGTTTTTGAAGGTGGAGTTGAAGTGAATTAGGTCTTTCGGGAGTGAAAAAATATCATTTCAAAATTCAATCCTATAACTTAGTACTGGAATAAGTCCCAACTGGTATTCATAGCCAATTTTACCAGAATTAAAGTTAAGAGATTCGAAGCGGGGATTTTGACGGTTAGTAAGGTTACGAATATCAAACGACCAAATGTGTGCAGCTCTTTCCCGACTTTTGCGAAAACCGATATGAACATCCAAACGAAAATAGTCCGGAAGAATTGATTCATAGCTTCTGCTATAATCATACACTTGTTGCCCTTGCTTTAAGCTACTTGCAATATCAATAGGTGTTTGAGGATTGTTGCCCGCCCACGAAACGCGCGCGTTCAATTCAAAGATGTTTGACTTTCGTATGCCGGTGTTATATTCCTTTCCGGCCAAGGCGGTGAATATATGCTGCCCGTTAAACGAAGTATTGCGTTGCACGCCATCGGCTCCACGATAGTGTGACTGATAAAGCGTACCTGTAAATAAAAAATAGTAGTTATTCGAAAACCTTTTGTCGAGGCTAAGTTCTAATCCGTAATTTTCACCAGTACCTGTATTAGCCAGTGGAATGGGGTCACTACTGTCTAGCCGGGAGTTGAGGTATTCGCTTAAAGTGTTAAGTGCAGAGAATGTCGCGCTATAAGGTGTGATATTATTGCCGACATAAACAGGTATTTGATAAAGGTTTTGATAATAGGCCTCCGCCCGCGCGTGCAGAGTTTTCCCTATCTGCCAATCGTAACTGAGAACGTAATGCAAAGCTTTTGAAAGATCTAAATTTTTATTCAAGTATTCAACAGAGCCATCTGGCAATACAAATTTTTGATGATACAATGTAAGCGGTTGCAATTGACTATGAAGCCCCACCGCTGTGCCAATGATTTTGGTTTCTGAAATTTGATAAGACAACCCCACACGCGGCTCGACAGAATACTTTTGATTGAATAAAACATAAATTCCATGCAGCCCAGTATTGAGCGTAAATTTTTCGCCTAAATTTTTTTTCCATTGCGCATAAGCTTGAGCGTATTGGGCAATGCCATCTGAGTCAAGTGGATTTTTGAGTTTCTTATTATCAGTGAAATCGATAAAGCGTTGACCGATTTGATAATCGCGGTGGCTAAATACAAAGCCTACCCTCAGTAAACTACCAGGCGAAAATTTCTTGTTTAGCTGTGTAGAGATGCGTAAGGATTCACTTTGATTTCTGATCCAAATTATCTCCTCCAGTACATTGTTAGAAAAGATTCGCTCTTGCGTTAATTTATCGTAGGTGTAGGTGCCAGAGGCCGTGCCGTTGATGGATAAACTTTTATTGAAGTTCTTAACAAAAGTAACACCCCCAATCACGCAGCTGGTCGTCAAATTGTTTTGACCCCCAAAAGAAACGCTTTCGTTGAAGATACCATCTCCCATTACACTCCAAACGTTGAGCGCGCCAGAAGAGAGCGGAAACGATAGATTAAAAGATAGATCTTGATAAGTAGGGGCAGCACCCTTTGGCAACACACCCAGGCCAGCCAAAACACCTGCGGTAGAATAGCGGTAGTTCGCTAAGTAAGATGCTTTTTTTCCTTTCTTAAAAGGGCCTTCAGCCGCTGCATCAATACCCAAAAAGCTTAGCTGAAAAGATTTTTCACTTTTTTGTTGATTGCCTTTTCGCAGTTTCATATCCATAATACCCGAAAGGGCATTGCCATATTCTGCAGCAAAAGCTCCAGCGTAAAAGTCAGAATTATCGAGCAAATTAATACTGAGCATACTTACTGCTCCGCCTGAGCCACCGAAAGACGCAAAATGATTTGGGCTTGGAATTTCTATACCCTCCAATCGCCATTGCAAACTGTTGGGTGAATTGCCGCGAATGGAAATACTGTTATTAAAATCGCTGGTGGAAGTGATGCCCGGGTAGGCGGTGATCATGCGAGCTACATCGTTAAAGTTAGAAGCAAATCTTTTTGTTTCTTCTACTGAAATGGAACGCCCACCCGAAAGCGAAAATGAATTGACAGGCTGGCCATTCGATTGATTAGGACGTATAATAATTTCTTGCAAATTAGTAGATGATTCTTTCATGCCGATGGAAATCATAGGTTCCTTGCCGGTGTAAACCAACACATCGGCTACTTGTGAATTTTCGTAACCCAAGTACGTTGCCTTAATGGTATGCCTGCCTACGATTACGTTTGCCAAATGGAAATAACCTTGCGCATCGGTGGTGCTCCCGATGAGGGAGTCATTTTCCTGAATCACCACATTAACCCCTTCAAGTGGTTCGCCCGAATCTTGATCCATCACTCTGCCTCGAATGCTTTGGCGGAGGGGAATAGAGGTTAGTGTAATACCATTGCCAATCCATTTGTATTTGACGTGCAGCGGAGGAAGAATTTTTGCCAATACTTCCGTTAGTGTTTTGTCGTTAGCTTGCAGAACGATCAATCGATCAGTCGGCACTTCTTTGCTTCCATACGAAAACTTTACGCCATAAATCTTAGTCAAAGTGAATAGAGCATCTTCAAAACGGACGGAATTGTAATTGAACGAATGCCGATCCGTAGATTGAGCTATTGATTCTGTCCCTGAAATGAGTTGGAAGAAAACGGCAAAACAAATCAATTTCGTTTTTATTTTTTTCATAAAAAAGGCCAGTTTGAATGGGATTATTCGTTAAAAATTAAATACCCTCGGGTTGTTTTCTTCCAGCGGAGGTGAAGCGAGTAGCAGATGGTTTCGAGTGCCGTTTCTGCCGATGCCTGATGGATCGTGCCTGTGAATAGGTAATCTTGAGGTTTATCTACCTTTATTTGAATAACTACACGATAGTAAGATGATAGTTCTGTTATTACATCGGTTATTTTTTGATTTCTAAATTCTAGTGTACGCGTATGCCATGCCAGTTTATTCTGGTTAGTTGTTGGGCTCAACGTTAGTTCATGATCTTGATTTGCAGTGGCTTGAAAACCTTTTTCGATTACAACGGATGAACCAATTTCCACATTTTTCTTGTGAGAAAACCGAACTTTGCCAGTAACTACCACTACGCTGTTTTCCTTTTCCGATAGTTGAACATTAAAAGACGTACCCAGCACCCGAGTTTCGTAATTTTTTCCACTTACTATAAATGGCTTTTCCTGATCATGTGCTACCTCCAAAAATGCCTCGCCATTCAACTGAACCAATCGAACAGTATCGTCATCAAATTCCCTAGAATAGGTTAAAATGGAGTTTTCGTTTAGCCATAGTTGAGTGCTATCGCCCAGTACTATTTTTTTTGACTCACCACTTTTGGTGCTTACCGTAATTTTCTTCTTCGCTAGCGATAGCTCTCCAAGCTGCCAATAAGCAACGCTTATTAGTCCAATGATCATAATGGCTGCTGCCCAACGGAATAAGGTAGGGGTGAAGTGCCTTACTTTTGAGTTAGCGGTAACTCGTCCTTCTACTTTGGCCCATGCAATTTTAGCGTTGTAGTTAGATGGCTCTTGATGAATATCGGTCTGGCTCAATAGTTTTGCCATTCCATCGGCTAAAAGACGATTAGCTTGATTTTCGCGGATCCACGCATCCAATCTTTCAGATTCATGCTCAGCTATGGAGAGCTGATGGCTTTTTACCATTAGTTCCCAAACTTCCTCTTCGGTCATTGTGATTAAAAATAGTGTTTAGATGATGATGCAGAATACGGGCATCACCCCTATGCGCGGAAGAGAAATTTTTAGAAGAAATAATACGTAGCTAAAGCGAGTAAGGACTCGCGCATGATTTTTAAAGCTTTGAGGAGTTGGTTTTCTACCGTCCTGATGGACAGATCAAGTTGGTTCGCAATTTCCTTGTAGCTCATCTGCTCATAGCGACTGAGGATAAATATTTCGCGGCAAGCTGGTGGAAGGCTCTGTAACGCATCCAACAATTTCTTTTCAGATTCATTGTAATTAATTCCCTCTTCGGTTGGGTTGCTAGCCATGGATTGACCAGCCACAAGGTCTTTCATTTTTTTTTCTTGTTGCCGCTTTGTGCGAAGGTGCGCGAGCGCATTGTTGACGGCCATTTTCGCAACATAGCCGGGGGCGGCATTTTTGTTTAGCAATACAGGTTTCACTTCCCAAAATTTCACAAACGCATCCTGCACTAAGTCTTCAGCGAGATCAGATTGTTGGACCAATAGGTTAATACGGGCGCAAAGAGTTGGATAATGCTGTTGAAAAAATGTACTAAACTCGTCTAATTCCATCAACGTAACTAACGCTAGTCTTGAAAAAAATTAAGTCTTTGCTAATAGGAGTCATTAAAGGCAGCGACCATTACACTTATCAAAAATAAGGATTTAGTCCAGCAGGGTGAACTTGTTCACAATAAATCCTTCTATTTTAACATTGTCACAAAGCCACAAAAGGCACACCCGAAGAAGTTTCTAAAATTCCGGCTAGCTATACGGGCAGGTTCTTGAAGGCGGAATTGAAGTGATCTATCTCTTAACGAATCTCGTTGAGTAGACACGAGAACTGTCTTCCAATTTGATCAAGTATATCCCATCGGCAATATCTTCTAATTGGATAAAACTGCCTGTCTGAATCTTCCTGCGCAATAGCACTCTTCCAGAAAGGTCGCAAACCGAAATTGTAAAGGTATTGCCAGAATCAAATTCTACCCGAAGCCAATCATTAACTGGATTCGGAAAGACACTAAATTCTATCGACTTAACGGTCGGATTTTCCAAACCGGTAATTGTGAAAACGAAATTTTCAGAAGTGCTCAGACAATTGTTTAACCTTGTCTGCACA
This sequence comes from Flammeovirgaceae bacterium, assembly GCA_021299455.1. Classification (GTDB taxonomy): domain Bacteria; phylum Bacteroidota; class Bacteroidia; order Cytophagales; family Cyclobacteriaceae; genus ELB16-189. The sequence continues at coordinate 9,921 of JAJTGQ010000054.1, forward strand.
AAATAATTTCCTGATTCGGTCACCACCAAATTTTGATTTGTCTCACCTGAAAGGAGGTTTCCGTTTTTGAACCATTGATTTCCAATACTATTGGATGACCGTAAGATTGAATGCCCTTGTAATGTAATGATTGGTTTCTCTGGTGACTGAAGAATCGTTATGACAGCACCAGCGACTTGAGAGCAGTTAGTTGTGGGGTCGGTTACTTTTACTGAATAATCAAAATTGCCTGTACTTGAACTATTTATGGGTTGGATGTTTGAAGTGTTGCCAATAGGTAAACCATTCACTTTCCATTCAAATCGTAATCCTGCATTTTGCGCATTCAAAAAAGCACTTGAAAACTGACAAATCGTTTGGGCGCTTCCAAGGGTAACCTTTGGTCGGGAATCACTTATAGCGATCGAGGCCGAAGAACTGCAACCAGTAATTGTGTTAGTTTTTACTACGGAGATAGAAGAAGCCGTTGAAACTTGTATCGTCTTTGTCGTCTCACCTGTAGACCACCCATAGGATAAATTGGCTTCGTTCGTTGGATTTGCGTCAAGTATTACAACATCCGTGCAAATCGAACCTGCGCTTGGAACAAGGGCTGTTGTCGGTGCTGAGACAACCGTAATTTGCTTTTCCGCTTGCCGAAAGCAAAGAGTGATCGGATCGGTTACGGTTACGGAGTAAACAAAAATGCCAGGTACAGTTGTGTCAATTGTTTGGGTCGAAAAATTGTTTACGTTCAGTATACCATTTAACTTCCATGCAAAATTAGCTCCTGCATTGAACGCATTTAATGAAGGCTGGCTAGAATATTGACAAATTGAAACACTTGGTCCCAAATCTACTATAGGTCGATTTTCTACAACAAGAGAAGTCGCGGTTGATGTGCAACCGTTTAGATCCATATTTTTAACTGAAATAATGGAGGGTTCAGAAACCACTATGGTTTTGGTAGTCGATCCAGTAGACCATAAATAACTTACAATCTGGGATATGTTGCCACTATTTGCATCTAGTACAATGGCGCTGCACAAAGAAACAGCCGGTGGTATGGTAGGCTTTGGTGGTGGAGGATTTATTTTCACTTCCTTAACGATGCTGTTATCTAAACCACATCTGTTCGTCAGCCGCAATAAAACTGAGTAAGTTCCAGCAGTTGAATAGTATTTTTTTGGCTTTGAGAAAGTGCTCCCTGACCCATCTCCAAATGTCCATTGGTACCTGTCAATTGTTGAAGTAGTTGTGCCAACAAACTCAGTGGTATCGCCTAGACAAGCGCCATTAAATTGAAAATCTGAATTACTGGAATTAGGATTGCCATATTCCCTGACTAAGACTTTTGCTGACGCCTTGCATCCACTAATATCAGTGACTATGGCCTCGAAAGTGCCTGTCGAATCTGGCTTCAATACGGACCCAGTGGCTCCATTTGACCAATTAATTGAGACCGGAGTGCCGGCAATGACTTGCAGGGTAACATTGAATTGTTTTGGTAACGAACTACCCCTTGGAGGAGGAAATTCAAAACGACAAGCAACGGTATCTTTAACCAATTGGATTTTTAATGGACATGATTGTCCTAAAAGCCCAAAACTTTTTGTTAGCGATAAGATAAGTATTGAGGCTTTGATAAAGTTCATAGATTTACAAATCTAATAACTTGTTGATTATCGCTAATATAACAGCCCTTCTTTTCACCCGTTCCTATTTCTACTTTTGTTTTCCATGGTCATCAACAAACAGCGTTGGTATTGGATAATGCAACTCAGTGGTTGGGCTCTTTTTGCCGGACTTCAGATCGTAGCGGCAATCTTGGCCTCAGGCAAGGAGGGTGTTCAAAACCAGCGAGTTATTTTCCTATTGTATGAGTCATTGTTCTGTTTGGGGGTTTCTCACCTCTTTCGAAACATCATTATTAATTGGAAGTGGTTGAGCCTCGGCTTCTCTCGATTGATTCCGCGCGTTTTGCTATCGGTATTTTTGCTAGGTATTGCCATGTACTTCCTGCGAGTTCCGGTTTCTATTGCCTTGGGTATGTTCAAGAAAGAGGTTGTTTTCGATCCTTTTACGTTTCTCAGCGGCACGTTTTTTTACGCCATCATTTTTTTCCTCTGGGCAACACTTTATTTCATTTACACTTACGTAGAGCGTTACAACACTTCGCTCAAGTACGAAGCATCAGTGAAAGAGATTGAATTGAATAATTTAAAGGCACAGCTTAATCCCCACTTTATTTTTAATGCACTAAATAGCATTCGGGCATTGGTGGACGAAAACCCCGAGAAGTCAAAGCTAGCCATCAATCAACTTTCCAATATTCTGAGAAACTCTCTTTCGCGCGACAAAGGACTTACCCGATTTGAGGATGAGCTCAAGATGGTGAAAGACTACCTCGGGTTAGAAAGCATTCGCTTCGAAGAGCGGCTGCAAGTAGAGTATCAGATTGCCGATGGTTCCAACGATTTTTTGGTTCCTCCGTTGATGATACAAACACTTGTCGAAAATGGCGTGAAGCATGGAATTTCAAAACTTACGAAGGGCGGGCTGATACAACTTTCAACACAGCTCCAAGAAGACGAACTGAAAATACTCATTCGAAGCAGTGGTCACTATAATAATAGTATTGAGAGCAGCCCTGGCCTCGGGTTGGCAAATACCGCACAACGATTGAAGCTATTATATGGAGATGCTGCCCGCTTCGAAATCACCAATGAAAAGGATAATTTTGTGTTAACTGAATTAATTATTCCACATTTACGAACTCCGAAATAATGAAGGCACTGATAATTGATGATGAGCGCCTGGCGCGCAAAGAGCTGACTACTTTATTGGAAGCACACCCCTCCATTGAAATTGTGGGCGAGGCGATGAATGCAGATGAGGCTGAGAAGCTAGTAGAAGAGTTGAATCCGGATCTTCTATTCCTTGATATTCAAATGCCAGGTCGCACCGGGTTTCAGTTGCTAGAGTCTTTGGATTCGGCTCCCATGGTTGTGTTCACCACCGCCTACGACCAACATGCCATCAAGGCATTTGAAGTCAATGCCTTAGATTACCTGTTGAAGCCAATTGTCGCTGAACGGTTGAGCGAAGCGGTACACAAGGTGATGGAAAAAGAAAGAGTTAAGGCGGGTCGGAGTGGAGAAAAAAAGCTAGGACTAGAAGATCAGGTGTTCGTAAAGGATGGAGAGCGTTGTTGGTTTGTGACGCTCGCCAATGTGCGAATGTTTGAATCAGATGGTAACTACATCAAGGTTTACTTTGATACCAACCGCCCGATGATTCACAAGTCATTAAATGCGCTGGATGAGAAACTAGATGAACGTGCCTTTTTTCGGGCTAGCCGAAAACACATTGTCAATTTAAGTTGGGTCGAGGGAATTGAACCTTGGTTTAATGGAGGCTTGATGGTGAAGCTTCGTGGTGGCGACAAAGTGGAGGTGAGCAGAAGACAAGCTGCTAAGTTCAAGGATATGATGTCACTTTAGTTTTTGCGAAGACGAATCAACACAACCACGAGTTAATTCTTCACTTCAAAACCAACTCGATCAACTCTTTTTCTACACTCCAGTCTTTAGCCAGTTTTAACATGGCCGTAGCTTCCATCTCCGTCACGTATCCTTTCAGGTTGTTGGCTTGCCACACCATGTTGATAAGTTCAACCCGCTTTTCTTTGGTATAGTCTCCAATGATTTCGTTCAGGTAAATTCTGGCACGATCAAAAGAGGTAAGATAATCTTTAGCGATAAAGTCAAGCCCCCATTTTAGTTCGTCAGTTGCTTCCATTCTTTCGGCCGTTTCATCCAAATCAATACGCTCGAGCTCATCCAACCCGTGGTAATGATAGATCACTGCCTTCAACAGCATAAATACCCGCTTCTCCTCTACTGTCATGGCAGAAAATTAGCGAATCTATTTTGATTTCGATTTCTTTTTTTTCGCATTAAGCGAAAAGATCGATTGCGATCTGATCGGCTAACAACATTCCTTTTGGTGTTAGGGTCACCACGTGGTCCTTCACTATGGCAAGGCGCAGGTCAATTGTTTTATGGAGGGCGGGAGAATTCTCCAGCGAGTAGTCGTAGCTAGATTTCAAATGCGTCAAGTTGCAGCCCCAAATCGTCCGAAGGGACGTGAAGATGTATTCATTAATCTTGTTTTCCCTGGTCAGGACTTCTCGTTCAAAGGGCACTTCGCCATCGCCAAGCGCCTTTAAATAGTGATGATTGTTGCTCACGTTAAACTGCCGGCTCTCTCCGTTATAGGAGTGTGCACTGGGCCCAACCCCCAGGTAATTTTGTTGCCTCCAATAATTGCTATTATGTTTCGAAACAAAGCCTGGTTTGCTGAAGTTTGAAATTTCATAGTGCTCATAACCATCGTTACCCAGGTGCTCGGTGAGAAGCTCAAAGTCAGAGACAGATTTAGCCTCAATGATCGGATTTATTTTTCCTTGTTTTTGCCATTTGCCAAAAACAGTCTTGTCTTCAATAGTCAGCGAATAAGCCGACACATGCTCAGGTTCCAAATTCGTAAGTTGAATCAGGTCGCTCTCCCAGACTGTGATGGCGCGTCCCGGGACGGAGTAAATTAGATCCAGGCTAAGATTGGCAAATCCCACATCACGGGCATCAGCCACGCATCGGAGTGCCTCATGGCGGGAATGAGCGCGATTAAAAAATTGCAACGTAGCATCGTCAAATGATTGGATACCAATACTTAGACGGTTTACGGTGGCCGCATGAAGTTCTTTTAACTTTTCCTTTGTCAAGTCATCCGGGTTGGCTTCAAGTGTTACTTCTGTTTTTTCGTGGATGCTGAAATGTTTATGAATAGCGTTAAAAATAATTGCCAACTCACTGGCACTTAATAAAGAAGGCGTACCTCCGCCCCAATAGATGGTTTCGATCAATTCGTCATTTAGGTAATTTGCTTGCAATTCAATTTCTGTAGCGATGGCTTCGCACATTTTCGTACGATAGTCTTGGTTGGTAGAAAAATGGAAATCGCAATAATGACAAGCTTGTTTACAAAATGGGATATGAATATAGAGGCCGGCCATTAGTCCTTCAAACGACTAGGAAAAATCCTTTTAGCATAATCGTAGGCGCTCGTGCGATCAAAGGTGAGTTTCATTTAACTAATAATTTCTGCGCTAAAGTAAACTTTTTACAGGCACTCAATTTCTAAAATAAACCCCAACCCCGGTTTTTTTTGGTGAATCAAAGCAAGCGTTCGGTTAACTCTGTCAATTCTAATACTTTTGAGCGATGTCTGCGACTATGCGTCTTGTTCTTTGCCTTTGTTTATTTCCCTGGAGCGTTTTTGCACAATCTGCATTGCAGAAAGAGAATCTTAAAGATAGTTGGTTAATCAACCGGGAGGGCAAATTTGTGAAAGCCCCAACGGCATCGGCTAACTCTGTGTTTTTCTGGATCGATGGGAAAGAAAGAGGAAACTTTCTGCGGGTGAAGGGTCGGCATGCCTACGCCATTTTCATTAACTCTAAACTAGTGGTTCGATCGACAGGGGAAGTGAAACTTTCTGTCGATAGTCTTGCTAATATCTATTCAAATAAATTGTTTATCGGATTGTTTTCCTCCTTTGGCGCCCATCATCTTGATGCAGAATTAGAAAAGAAGAGTCAGCTATTATCAGACGATACAATTGGATTACGGAAGGGTAACTATTTTTTAGACTTCGCCATCTTAGCTTCTTTGTTACTTATGTTGGGCTTTACACTTTTGCTACAAACCAATCCTACGTTAACTTTTGATTACCTTGATGTAAACAAATTGTTTTCTTTTCAAGATCGCGATGAAAGCACCCTTGCACTCCGCATTGCTTCTAGTGTAAATCTACTTGTCTATTTGTTTTGTAGCCTGTTTTTGGCGCTGATCTTACTGGTTTCATTTCATTCAATGGGCGACCAGGTTTTGATCGCCTCTCAGTTTACAGTTCGATCGACAATGCAAGGATTTCAGCAATGGATATTCCTATCTGCGATGATATTTGGCTTGCTGATCCTCAAATTAATTTGGCTCGTGATATTGACTAGCCTGTTTGGATTTCGGGATATCGTACGAATACAATTTTTCAACTTCGTCAGGGTTGTACTGATTGCCATGTCATTTTTGACACTCATAACAATCGTTTATTTTGTGGCAAATGTGAGGGATCAGAGATACTTCTTTCACTTGATCACCATTCTCTCAATCATTTTTAGTATGGGTGTGGTGGTTATGTATTTCAAGTTGGTGGCGCGAATGCCCTACCACTTTTTTCATTTATTTTCATACCTTTGCGCATCCGAAATTATGCCCTTAGTGGTTTTGATTAAGGTATTTTTCTATTAAAGGTCAACCCGATACGTGCTGATATGACAGAAACTGCTACTGACAGGATGCGAAAAGTAAAAAGCATCTTGGTCACACAGGAAGCTCCTACTGATGTAAACTCACCTTACCTCAAACTAGCTGAAAAGTACAATCTAAAGATCGACTTTAGACCTTTTATCCAGGTCGAACCGGAACCCGCTAAAGAGTTTAGAAAGCAAAAAGTTGATATCCTTCTCCACACTGCCATAATTTTCACCAGTAGAAATGCGGTTGATCATTTTTTTGCACTTTGCCAGGAGCTGAAACTGGAAATGCCTGCAGATATGAAGTACTTCTGCATCTCAGACCAGACTTCCAATTATCTTCAAAAGTATATCGTCATTAGAAAGCGTAAAATATTTTCCGGATTGAAGGATACCAAGGATCTTTTAGAGATCATCAAGAAGCACAAAAACGAAAAATTTCTCTTCCCTTGCTCAGACATCCGCAAGAGCGATATTCCGGATTTCCTTAAACAAAATGGCTATACGTTTACAGAAGCTATAATTAATCATACGGTGGCAGCCAACTTGAATGACTTGAAGAATGTTTATTATGATATCCTGGCCTTCTTCAGCCCTTCCGGTATTAATTCCCTTTTTGTCAACTTCCCGGATTTCAAACAAAACAACACTCGTTTAGCGGCTTTTGGACCAACTACTGCTAAAGCCGTGAAAGATGCAGGCTTGTTTTTAGATATCGAGGCGCCACTACCAAATGCCCCATCGATGACTGGCGCACTAGAACTTTATATTAAAAGAGCGAACGGGATTAAATAAACGCTTCGCTATTACGTTTTTAGTGCGGAGTACATTTTATTACACTTTAATTACATGAAGTTGTCTGTTTGCATTTATTTCATTTATCTTTAAGTCTATTTTTGAAAAAAGAGTGAGAAAACTATTTCTTCTAAGTGTTGTGGTATCGATGGCGCTGCGCAGCTCTTTTGCGCAGCAAGATCCTCAATTTACCCATTACATGTTTAACACGCTTTACTATAACCCTGGTTTTGCAGGGGTTGAAGGCATTACCAAACTAACTGCCATACACCGAAGTCAATGGCTTGGATATTCACCCACAGTTGGTGGAGGTGGAGCCCCTACTACTCAAATCATTTCCATCACTGCCCCGGTATTTAAATTAAACAGTGGATTTGGGGCTTATATCGTTAATGACCAGTTGGGCCCACAAAACAATTTAGAAGCTCAAGCATCCTACGCCTACCATTTGGGAATCAAGAATAGTAAGTTAAGTATTGGAGTACGGGCGGGGATGTATTCTCAGACGATCAATTTCGATCAGTACCGATTTATTGACCCGAATGACCCGTTGTTGGGAGATAAAAGAGGCTCATTATCCCAGGTAAGACCCGACCTTGCTCTTGGTGTTTACTGGCGGAAAGAAAAGTATTACGCAGGTGTAAGTTTTAACCATTTACTCAAGTCAACATTTGACTTTGGCTTGAGTCAGCGCAACTCTTTGCAGACCCACATGTATATAACAGGGGGCTATTTTTATGAAGTCAACTTCGATCTAAAGTTCCAATTAATGACGATCATTCAAACCGATTTTACTAAATCTACAGTAAACTTAGGCGGAATCGCTTATTTTAAGGATACGATGTGGGGTGGATTGTCATTCAGATCTTCAGAGGCCGCTATATTAATGTTAGGATATAGCTTGCTGAAAGATAAGTCTTTGAAAATAGGCTACGGGCTAGACTATATTATACAAGATCAGGCAGCTAAGCAGCCAACATCACATGAATTGATGTTGAGCTATGAGTTACCGGTCAATGCAGGAAGCGGAAAAAAGGTGGTGAGAACCCCGCGTTACAGGCATTAAGACGGAAATAATTTTGGTTTTTTTAATAATTTGTTGAATTTGGAGCTTTGGAAAGGCTGAAAAAGAATAACTTTCGCCTCCGTTCGTTAGCAAAACTTATAAAAACTAGCTGGAAGGCCGTATTAACTATTAACCTATGAAGAAAATTGGCGCTGAGAAATTTCTGTATTATGCTTTAATCTTGTCGGTAACTTCTATGGCTGGAAGTTGCGGTCTCTTAGGTATTGGAGGAAAGGGAAATCGTGAAACGGGAGAATTGATCGAGCAATCCAAAGTTGAAAAGCAATATCGCTACGCGCAGACTATTCCGTATGGAATGGTGCCTATACCTGCCGGCACTTTCCATATGGGGCAAGCGGACGAAGACCCCGCATCCACACAAATGAACTTCAACAAGCAGATCACCATTGGAGGTTTTTTTATGGATGACACGGAGATTACCAACGATGAGTACAACTTTTTTATGAATAAACTTAAAGTTGGATTAACCGGCCCCGATCAGGCCACAAGTAAAGAGTTGTTGGATTTTTACGCAGAAGTAAACACAAAGTACCCTAACAAGGCTTTTAACACATTATTCATATATCCCGATACCACCGTCTGGAGAAAGGACTTTACACACCATATGTCAGACCCGTTGGTGGCTAATTATTGGTCATATCCAGGCTATCAAGAATACCCTGTAGTTGGTATAAGTTGGGAAGCGGCTGTTTTTTTCGGTAAGTGGAGAACTCACTTTTTGAATAGTTGGAGAGAAGACGAGAATGTAAAAGATAAAAAGAGCTTTAGCACTGGCCTTCCAAAATCGCCAATGTTCCGCCTCCCCTCTGAGGCAGAGTGGGAATATGCTGCCCGTGGGGGAAGAGATATGAACAAGTATCCTTGGGGTAACCCGTATATTAGAAACTCAAAAGGTTGTATGTTAGCTAACTTCAAGCCGGGAAGGGGTAATTATTTTGATGATGGGTTTGCCTATACTTCTCCAGTTCAAGCTTATTTTCCGAATGACTATGGCTTGTTCGACATGTCGGGCAATGCGGCAGAATGGTGTTTAGATGACTTCAATCCGGCTTCGGTTCCGACAGTATGGGATTTGAATCCTCAGTTTATTGATAAAAATGCATATGACAAAGACGGCAATTCCAAAGAAAAATACAACGCCAGAAAAGTTGTTCGTGGCGGTTCATGGAAAGACATAGCCTACTTTTTGGAGACCGGCACTAGAACCTATGAATACAAAGACTCCACGAGAGCCTATATCGGGTTCCGTTGCGCCATGACAAGTTTAGGCCGGTCATCCGGTGCAGAATTTCAATAATTGAAAACTACTACTATATTTATAAAAAACTCAGACTAACCTAAATCTCAAAGAACCATGGCAAAGAAAAAAGGCGGATTCGTTAATTTATTTTTCGCAACCATCATGCCTAAGATATACGGCATTGGGGCTGCTGTCGTTATCGTTGGTGCAATGTTTAAAATTAGGCACTGGCCCGGTGCGGATGAAATGCTGGTACTTGGTTTAACCACAGAAGCAATCATCTTTTTCTTGTCTGCTTTTGAGCCTAAACATGCTGAGTTGGATTGGTCTAAAGTTTATCCAGAATTGGCTGAAGATTTTGAAGGAACCGTCAGTCAGCCTACTCGGATCAGCAACCGGCCAGCGGCAGGTGATTCTCCTTTATTGAAAATTGATGAAATGTTGAAGACTGCCAAGGTGGATCAAAATTTACTTGACAATTTAGGAAAGGGGCTTACTAATTTAGCTACATCCGCATCGCAAATGAGCAATTTGTCGAACGCAGCAGTGGCTACCAATGATTATGCAAAAAATGTGCAGGCAGCTTCTGCTTCTCTTACGGAAATGAATAAGTCGTATGGCACAGCGATGAAAGCTGTAGGCGCCATGGCAGATGCATCAAAAGACACCAGCGAGTATCATAAGCAGGTTCAATCCGTAACTAAGAATCTGGCCGCTCTCAACACCATTTATGAAATGGAGTTGAAAGATGCTGATTCGCATGTTAAGAATATGAATAAGTTTTACGAGAGCTTAACAGGAGCAATGCAAGGTCTTTCTAAAGTGGGAGATAACACAGCCAAGTTTACATCAGAATTAGGCAACCTAACCAATAACCTAACTGCTCTGAATAAGGTGTATGGCAGCATGCTCACAGCCATGAAGGGCACTAATTAATCATGACAGTAGAAATAATTTTATCCATAACTAAACGCAAGTAATCATGGCAGGTGGTAACGAAACACCCAGGCAAAAGATGATTGGAATGATGTACTTGGTACTCACAGCGCTATTGGCGCTGAACGTGAGTGTGCCCGTACTCCAAAAATTTGCCATTGTTGACAAAACACTTGTTGAGTTTGTTGACGAAAACAAAGGGAAAAATGAAGCAAAACTCGCGTCTATTTTGGACGTGGCAAGTGATAAACCCATAGTAAAGGAAGCACAACAAAAGGCCCAAGAAGTGCGCAAACTCACTGATGCAACAATCAAAGTGTTGGACGAGGTGAAAACGAAAATGAAGTTGGACGGAGAGGAGCCTTTAGAAGGAGAGGAGCTTGTCCTAAATAATAATCTGGCAGATGATTTAATGAATGAGAGTAACAAGGATAAGGTGGGGCAGATGTATGAAAAAACGTTAAGAGATTTTGTCGGTCAATTGAAGACTATTACGGGTGTGGAGTTTGAACCGCTGACGAAGAGGGAAGAGGATTATGACGACTTGTTCTTATCTAAAAAGCAACAAGAAGAAAAGAAGGGCAAACCCAAAGGAAGTATCGAAAACGAAAAAACTTTTTTGAATTTCTCCTTTGTAGGAGTGCCTACAATGGCCGCTATTGCTTCGGTTAGTCAAATGCAAACTGAAATTTTAGAATACGAATCCAAAGCGCTCGATGCACTTAATGAAAAGGCAGGGAGCGTTCAAATTAAGTCGGACGTGAATGTGGCGATGATCAGAGCTGAGAGCAATACTGTATTGGCTACTACCGATTATGTGGCAGATCTTTTTATTGCTTCTGCGTCTTCTAAGATTACTCCTGAGATGTTTTTGAATGGTTCTCCCGTGAATGTGATGGCTGATCCGAAAACGGGCATCAAAATGGGAAAAATTAAAATAAAGGCATCTCCAGATGGAGGTCAATATGATGCCAATGGAATAGGGGAGAAAAAGTTTAAAGCGAAAATAAAGGTAAGCGATTCCTACGAGCTGGATGAGGCCGTTTTTTCATTTAAAGTACAGAGGCCATCTCCTAAATTCGAATCACTGATATCAAGCACGATATATCTGGAGTGCGGCAATGAGAAGTCATTGACTGTGCCTGGGTTGTCGGATATTTCAGATGTAAGATTGACTTGTCCAGCGGACGAGGGGACGATTACACCTCTGCCTGGTGGAAAATTTGTTTTTTTGCCAATTAAAACTAAGATGAACGTTTCGATTTCACTTGGTGGCGTCCCAATTGGAAAGGAAGTTTTTACAACGAAGCCTGTACCGCCACCAAGCCCACAAGTTCTATATAATGGACAACTTCCTCCTGATAAGGGTATTCCAGCAAGTGGACGGGTTAAGATCGAGTTAAATGTTGACGAACAGTTTAAACAAACAAACAAGGCTGATGCTCTTTATCGCGTATTAAAGATGACTATTGATACCCCGAATGGTACGAGGCAAGTAACTGGGGATCAATTTTCGCTAAGCGATATCGGGGCCAGAGCAGGAGATAGGTGTGTAATTAGAACTATGGAAGTGGTAAGGTCAACATACGATCCAACAGATAAAAATGACAAACCCGTTAACTTCAAGTTTGGTGGGCTACCGATTACAGTCGCGCGTTGATAGATGATCTAACTAAAACTAATATGAAATTTCTTCTCTTTTATTTGTGTTTGCTCGTTAGTTTTTTTGCAAATAGTCAAGTAGATACAATTTATAATGTAAACGGTGTTGAGAAAATACCGTACTACGAACAGTTGTATCGTTTTAGGGTTTGGAGGGATATCAATTTGAAAGAGAAGCAAAATGCTGCTTTAGTACCAGAAGAGAAAAAGAAGGGATTGTTGTCATTTTTATTGCGAACACTTAAATCGGATTCATTAAAAGCTTATGATCCTGCTGATTTAGATTTTACTAACCCAGTTCCAGCGGCTGATGTCCTTGGGAAACAAGGAATTCAGGGTGTCGCAAATTTTGATTCGAGAGGGACATACACCGCTGGTATGCAGTTTGTTTTTAAAGGCAGGGTATATGACGTTTCTCAAGATGTTAGCGGAAAACACAAACCGGGAGAAGATCCTCTATGGCGTTGGGATAGCCGTGTAAAAAAGATTCCTGCTACGGTTTCTCCGTTTGATGAGAAAAAGAACTACGATAAGAACAGTGTTGTCTCCTTCGAGGGCAGACAGTACACAGCTCTGCAAGATTTGAAAGAACTTGAAACTCCATTTAAAGGTTCTTCTTTTTATAATCAGGGTGACGAAGCGAAGCCATTTTATACTACAGATGATATTACTTCGATACAGCTTATCGAGGATGTCATTTTTGACAAGAGAAGGTCAAAACTCGTCTACGATATCGTTGGATTCGTGCTTTATGATAACGAGTTCCCTAAAGCATTGGTTAACTTCAAAGAATTTGCTGGTTTGGTTGATCGTCTTTACCATGAACGTAAGATGAAAACTCGGCAAGAGGTTACCTTTGTAAATAGATATAATCCTTCTATAAAACTAAGTTTTGTAGATGCATTTAAACTTCGCCTTTTTCACGGTATTATATCCAAAGTTGAGAATCCCGATGACTTAACAATCTCAAGGATTTACGAAAACAACAATAGGTCTTATGGTGAATCCGTATTTGCGCGCTGGGAAGAGGAAATGAAAATGATGGAGAAGGAGCATAATCTTTGGGAGTATTAGTCTAGAAGAATTAATTTAGAAAGGCTTCCTGTAACTAGGAGGCCTTTTTTATTTGCGTATGGCACACATTCGAGAAGGTATAGAAGGAGACTTACCAAGAGTATTGGAGTTAGTGAAAGAACTGGCAACCTACGAGCGCGCTTTGGGTGAAGTATCGAACACCGTCCAAGCCATGAAGGAGGACGGTTTTGGGAGAAATCCGATCTTCGGTTTTTTTGTTGCAGAAGTAGATCAAGAAGTAGTAGGCGTGTCTCTCTACTACTACAGATACTCTACATGGAAAGGCAGACGGTTGTATTTAGAAGATATAGTAGTGACCGAGAAGAGGAGGGGACAAGGGATTGGCAAGCTATTATTTGAAAGAACCTTAGATCACTCATTGAAAGAGAAATGTACTGGGATGATGTGGCAAGTGTTGGAGTGGAACGAACCTGCTATCAATTTCTACAAAAAGTATAATGCCAAAATGGATGGTGAGTGGGTCAACTGTTCACTAGAGGCAGATGAAATTAGACAAATTCGGAGTAATGGACATTTATTAGGCTGGTTTTTAGACGATAGTCTTTAATGGACATTTATTAGGCTGTTTATTTTTGAGATTTGGGTTGGATTTAGATATCTACTGTATGATGTTCTTAAGTTTGTTGTGTCAATGGTGAAA
>JAJTGQ010000155.1 GCA_021299455.1 Flammeovirgaceae bacterium
CTACTCACGTTTAGCAGAAACAAAGAAACGGGTGAATTGAAATTACTCGACAAATTGAATCTTCAATCAGGTCTTGATAATATTCATGTCGATGATGAAGACAACCTGTGGATTGCCTCTCACCCGAAAATGTTAAAATTCATTGGGCATGCCAAAGATTCAATCAATAAATCTCCGTCTCAAGTGTTCAAACTAACTCCATCAACAAACACCAACTTTCTGGTAGAAGAAGTGTATTTGAATGAAGGCGAGCAACTTTCCGGATCGAGTGTTGCCGTTCAATACAAAAATGAGTTACTGGTAGGAGTCGTATTTGATCATAAAGTTCTGCGAGCCACATTAACAAAGAAGCCCTGAGCAATTGCCCAAGGCTTCTTTCATAACAGCAATCCTATCAATTCTACATATCCTTTTTTGCGAGCGGTGGAATTATACCCATGTTATACCACGTAAAAGCGTACTGATCAGCTGTTCCTTCTATCGCCTTCGATAAATTGGACGAACCGTGCCCTGATTTCGTTTCAATGCGAATCAGCACCGGATTATCACCGACATGATTTTCTTGAAGTACTGCCGCAAACTTAAACGAGTGGGCAGGTACAACGCGATCATCGTGATCCGCTGTTGTTACCATCGTAGCCGGGTAAGATGTATTCGGCTTTAAAGCGTGTACCGGTGAATATTTTTGCAAGTACTCAAACATTTCCTTTGAATCATCTGCGGTACCGTAGTCATAGGCCCATCCTGCACCAGCTGTAAATTTATGATAGCGCAACATATCCATTACACCCACAGCAGGTAATGCGACTTTCATCAAATCAGGCCGTTGAGCCATCGTTGCTCCAACTAACAGGCCTCCGTTAGATCCACCTGAAATCGCTAAGTATTGATTAGAGGTATATTTCTCTGCAATCAAGTATTCTCCGGCTGCAATAAAGTCATCAAACACATTTTGCTTATTCATTTTGGTACCAGCCAGATGCCACTTCTCTCCATATTCGCCACCGCCACGCAAATTGGGTTGTGCATAAACTCCGCCATTCTCTAACCAAACAATACGAGATGTATTGAAAGAAGGCGTAAGGCTAATGCTGAACCCACCGTAAGCATAGAGCATTGTTGGGTTTTTGCCATTCAACTCCAACCCTTTCTTATGCACAATAAACATCGGCACCTTTGTTCCATCCTTGCTGGTATAAAATACTTGCTTTGTCTCGTAGTCTTCTGGGTTGAAATCAACTTTTGGCTTTTCATATAAGGTTGATTTGCCGGATGTGATATCGTATTTAAAAATAGAAGAAGGATAGGTAAACGAAGTGAAGGTATAGTAAATCTGTTTGTCTGCGACTTTACCCCCAAACCCTCCAGCTGTTCCAATACCCGGTAATTCTACTTCTCTTTCCAGTTTTCCTGCAAAATCAAATTGCTTAATCAATGTCTTTGCATCTTTCAAATAATTCACAAACATTTTTTTGTTTGCAGTGCCTACACCCTGCATTGCATTGTCAGTTTCAGGTACCAGGTCTTTCCAGTTTTCTATCCCGGGTTTTGCAAAGTCAACCGATACAATTTTGTTGTTGGGGGCATTCAGATTGGTCTGTATGATTAGGCGCGAACCATCATTGTCTACCAGATTATGATCATTGTCAAAATTGCCAACTACGGTCACTAATTTTCCTTTAGGATCCTTTAAGTCTTGAACGTATAATTCGTTTCCAGTTGTGCTGGTGGAAGCAGACACAATTAAAAAACGTTCATCTTCTGTTAACCCTGCGCCTACATATCTGCGAGGTGTCTTCTCTCCGCCAAAAATCAACTGATCTGTACTTTGTTTAGTGGCCAGTTTATGAAAATATAATTTATGAAATTGTGTCTTCGCAGAGAGTTCGCTGCCTTTTGGCTTATCGTAACTGCTATAATAAAATCCTTCGTTGCCCTTCCAGGCAAGTCCACTAAACTTTACATCCCGCAAGGTGTCTTCGACTACCGTTTTATCGGTCGTCTTTATGACGATCACTTTTCTCCAATCAGAGCCTCCTTCCGAAATTTGGTAGGCAGCCAAAGAGCCGTCTTTTGAAAAAGATATTCCCGCCATCGAGGTGATTCCGTCTTTCGAAAAAGTATTAGGGTCTAAAAATAATTCAGGTGTTCCGTCTTCGCCCTTCTTACGGTATAAGGCACTTTGATTTTGGAGTCCGTCATTCTTGTAGAAGTAATAGAAATCACCTTCTTTAAAAGGCGCGCTGAGTCGTTCGTAGTTATATAGTGCCTCCAACCTTTTTTTGATTGTCGCTCGGTAGGGAATCTTATCTAGAAACCCAAAGGTGATTTCGTTTTGAGCTTTGACCCAATCGCCTGTCGCCTTGGCCGTATCGTTCTCCAACCACCGATAGGGATCATTGACGGGCGTCCCAAATAATGTGTCGATCGTGTTGATTTTTTCAGTTGGTGGATACTTCATGAGTGAAACTTTTTCTTTGGGTGAAGAACAACCTGCTAGTAAACCGGTTGCGATGAGCAAAATGGAGATTTTATGCATGGCTTTTAATTTTGAAACTACAAGTTAACAATTGGTTGCTATCGGGCAATTGACTTTATTACCAATGCTAAATATCAAGTATGAAAGCCCAAAAAACTCTGCTAATCGGAAACATCGTTGCGCTAGCCGCTGTGCTGACTGTTAACGCCTTGGCCAACATTCTGCCGATTAACGGGATGAATACCGGTCAAATCTCCAATTTATATCCAAGCTTATTCACCCCGGCTGGCTTTACTTTTTCCATCTGGAGCATTATCTACTTACTATTGATTGCATTTGCGGTTGGTCAATTTGTAATCAAAGACAAACCGTATTTCAAAGAACTCTCGCTTTGGTTTCTGCTTTCCTGCCTGGCCAATGCCAGCTGGATTTTGGTGTGGCATTATTTATTTACAGCTGCTTCGGTAGTGTTTATGTTGATCTTGTTGTACTCGCTGACGCGGATTTTTCTGCTCCTACAAAGTAATGAGTTTACCAAAACCGAATGGGTAGTGATAAAACTACCCTTTCTATTTTATCTGTCCTGGATTTGTGTGGCCACCATTGCCAATATCTCGACATTATTGATCTCTTTGAATTGGCACGGAGGATTCTTGACAGAAGAATACTGGACGGTTGCTATGATCTGCATCGCTACTTTACTGGGATTGTATATCGCCTTTACATTTAAAGAACCGGCATTTCTCCTTGTGCTAATGTGGGCCTTCTTTGGCATTTACAGCCGCTGGGCAGAAACCGATTATGAATTGATTTCTAATGCAGCCAGAATTGCTGCGATTACACTAGCCGGTGTGTTTGGCAAGCTAATAGTGGATAGCAGGAAGACTTCAAAGGTTTGAACTCCAAAAAGTTGATTCAGAACACAACTAGCTGTTTACCGCTTCGTCCATATCTTTCAATTGAATGGCCAGCGCATGGGTGGATAGATAGATTTCGCGCAGTGACATTCCTAACGAAATGAGAAGTGAAATTAACGAACCGCTAAATATGAATTTGGCAATTAGCACTTCTCCATAGAACAGCGAAAACATACAAAGCACGCTCAAGAACAAAGCAAAAATGCTGAACATTTGCATGTTGCGAATAAGGTGAACCCGAATGCGAAGACTTTTTATTTGATCGACAATTCTTTTGTCGTGATCATCTCTGTACGGTGCTGCGAGCTTTCGGATCAGGCCCGCTACTGCCAAAAATCGATTGGTGTAGGCCAATAAAACTAACGAGACAGTTGGGAAAAGTAATGCTGGGGTCGTGAGGGTAAGTTCCATTCTAGATCCCGGTGCTACTCATTGCCATCGTCTTTGAAATACTTATCCTCATCAAAATCCTTGGGGTCTTTTTTGATAATAGGGCCAATTTCCAAAATCTTAAATTCTGTTCTTCTGTTTCGTTGCCTTCCTTCTGGATTGTCTGTACCATCGGGGTTGGTGTTCCTTGCAATAGGTTTAGACTCACCATAGCCTTTCGCCACCAGTCGCTCAGTAGCGATGCCTTTACGAATTAGGTAGTTCACAGTGGATTCTGCTCGTCTCTGTGATAACTCAATATTGTACACTTCTGAAGCCACGCTGTCGGTGTGCGAGCCCATTTCAATTTTTATCTCTGGATTATCGTTCAAAAGTTCAACCAATTTATCGAGTTCCTTGGCGGCATCTGTTCTGATGTCGGCCATATTGTATTCGAAATAAATATTCTTCAATACGAAGATTTTGTTTTTCTCTAGCCTATCCAGGACTAGGAGAGTATCCAGCGTTACATTTGTTACTAATTCTTTGAGTGACTCAAGCGGTATTGATTTACCAATGGTCGTATAGGGTTGTCGCTTGATTATGTATCCATCGTGATCACCCAACAATACGTAGTTTTCATTTTCATACACACGAAACAAAAACTTACCATCGTTACCAGTAACAAATTCCTGCATCACGTCTCCCCCCTGATCTAGCAAACTTACTTTCGTGTCAGCTAAAATTTCCCGGGTGCTATCCTTTCGCATGTTGTAGGTGATACCTTGTAAAGAGTAATTAACCACCTTTAGATTAGGGTCATCGTTTACAAACGTATACACATCATCATCTCCCTTGCCGCCTTCGCGGTTGGATGTAAAGAACCCGCGATCGGGTTTAAATAAATATATTCCAAAGTCATCACTGGTCGAGTTCATTGGCTGACCCAAATTCTCTATCTGTGTTTTGCCATTTGCCCGGTTGACAACAAAGACGTCCAGCATACCGTAGCCAGGATGTCCATCGGAAGAGAAATAAAGTTTGCTATTATCGGCCATATAGGGGAAGGTATCATCACCGGCAGTGTTAATGTCGGGTCCCAGATTCTTTATCTTACCAAAACGGCCACGACTATCCATTTGAGCGGAATAGATATCCAGGCCGCCATAACCTCCTTTGCGGTTAGATGAAAAATAAAGCGTTCGGCCATCCGGGCTTAGCGCAGGAGTCGATTCCCAACTGTTTGGCTGATTGATATTGATCGGAACTGGTTCACCCCATTGTCCGTTGCGAAAACGTGAAAGATAGAGGTCAACATCACTGGCACCTTTTCGCTTGCCGGTATTACCTCTTGCAAAAATCATTAACTTCCCGTCTGGAGTAAATGTTATACATCCTGTGTTCACGTCAGAGGCGTTAATTAATTTTGGCAAAGGCTTTAGCGTATTCAAATCTACATTAGCTCCCTTCGTGTCTACCTGATAGATGTCGGTGAAGGGCGTGCCTGAGGCTTCGTAGATACGCGCATTTGATCGGGATGACGCGAAGTACAAGATGCCATTGGAGTAGGCAGGTGCGTATTCTGCAAAACGGGTGTTCAACGTTTCCAATTCCTTCACCCTATAATAACTCTTCTTCTCTGAAAGTTTGTCGAGGTATTTTAACCCTTCCAACTCTTTTCGTGCACGATCCTTTATTTTCTCATCCTCCGAAGATGATTCCAATTCATCCAGTGTTTTTTTTGCCTCCTCGTATTTTGCGTTGGCCTGAAGTGCTTTCGCATAGTAAAGGAGAACCGAGTCTTTCACAATCCCCGGACCGCCCGCCTTGGCATAATAGGGTTCAGATTCTTTGATTCGATTGGAAAGCCGATACGATTCTGCCACAAAATAATTTGCCTTGCCATTTTTTGGTTGCCGGGCAAGCACTCCCTTGTAATACTTAATTACCTTTTCATACTTGGCGTATTTGAATGCCGTCTTCACTTTTTTCTCTGGGCTGCAGGAAAAAAGAAGCAGAAGTAAAATACCGATGCTAAAACTTACTTTCATCTGAAACATAGGCTTACGAAAACCTGCCCGAAATTACGAAATTAAACGTCTATACGATTAACGATGATTTCGGTATATATTTTACCATCCATGACTTTTCTACCGGAATTTCCCACTGTTTTTCGAACTCTGCTTTGGTAGGCACCAAATTGTTGAAGGTTCTCGTTGCACCATTCAATTGACCACCCTCAAAAAGGTGCTTAAGTTCTTCTCTCGCAAAAACCTTGATTTCACCCTCTAAAATGAACGCAACCTGAGAAGGGTTCAAAAAATTAATGCCCAAATCAGCCTGATAACCTTTCAAAATTCGTACCGACCCATCGATGGAACAGCCACTGGCGCTGTGCACACCCTCATCCACGCCTACTATGAGGAACTGGTTGTATTCGATCTTAAACGAAGAATGCAAGGCCTGTCCATGCGCTTCCCATTGTTTGCAGAATGCTTGTTGATTGCTGCGCACTTTTTCCACTTCCGCGTCCGTTAATCTGCGGC